>NZ_OZ386212.1:2915038-3238931 GCF_977968315.1 Kushneria sp. EE4 | reverse complement strand
CACGCCGCTCAACACCTTGAGCAGGGTCGACTTGCCGGCGCCGTTTTCGCCCATCAGGGCGTGCACTTCACCGGCACGGGCGCTGAAGCTCACGTCATCAAGGGCCCGAACGCCCGGGAACTCGACGGTGACGTTTTCCACCGAAAGCCAGGGGTCGGTCTCGGTCACGCCGGGCATTGCCGTGGCCGGGGCCGAACTCACAGCTGCAGCTCCTCACGCACGCCTTCCCAGTTGTCCCGGGTCATCAGGGTCCCGGTGGTCTCGGTGTTGGCCGGCGGCATTTCATCCTCGGTGATCCACTGATAGAGGTTCTCGGCGCTCTGGCGACCGTGCATGGTCGAGCTGACCGCGACGGTGCCGTAGAAGCCGGTGGGCCTTTCACGCGAGAACTCGGCAAAGGCGGCACCCGAGCCGTTGATACCGACCCCGATGACCTGATCCGGTGACAGGCCGTACTGCTCGCTGGCGCGCACGCCACCCAGTACGCTTTCCTCGTTGAGGGCGTAGATCACCCAGTGATCGAATTTGCCGTACTTGGAAAACATCGGCGAGGCCGCCGAGAAGGCGCTGGTGGTATCGGTGTTCTGTTGCGGCGCGTCGATCACGTTGTCCTTGCTGAAACCGGCATCAAGCAGGGCCTGGGTGGCGCCATCAGTGCGCTCGCGTGCGGTGGGCAGCTCGTTGTTGGAGATGCGCAGCGCGCCGGTATTTTCCATGTCCCAGCCGCGACGCTGCATCTCTTCGGCGATGGCGCTGCCGACCTGCTGGCCGATCTTGTAGCCCGACATGCCCAGATGGGGAACGCCCTCCAGCGGCTCGCCGTCGCTGCCGACGAACTGATCGTCCACGGTGACGACCTTCATGCCGTACTGCTTCGCCCGATTGGCGATCGCCATGCCAAGGCGGACATCCGGCGGACAGATCACAAAGCCCTGCGCGCCCTGGGCGTTGAGGTTATCGATGGCGCTGAGCACCTGCTGGCCATCCTCGCCGGCCAGGCGCACCACGCCAAAGCCCTGCTCCTGTCCCAGTTCGCTGGCGGCGCGCTGCTCGTTGATAAACCAGGCCTGTTCGGGCTTTTTGACGATAAAGCCGATCTTGACGTTGTCATCACTGCCATGGGCCATCCCCAGAGGCACCAGGGCCATGAGCGTGGTGGCAATGACGCGGGTAACGGCAGGTAGCAGGGACATCGTGTACTCCGGGCCCTTGTGGGGCAGTTTGTTGTTCGTGGGTGCGCAGGGGCGACAGAGCGCGCCACTGACACACTGGGATCAACATACGGGTCGACTTAAGCGACGACTAATGCGTCCTGTAACGCAAAGTGATACCCGATTGGCTATCGGTAACGGGCCGGGCCAGCAGGGAGGGCACCTGTGGGCGAAACGCCTGACACGGGCGCTGAGACTAAAGTTACGCACCACTTTCGGGGCATCTGCGGGGCGACACACTCGATATGAACCCCCCGTATAGCAACGGCGCTGATGTTAAAAACAGATATCAAAAAAATCGCCCGGCACAATGGCCGGGCGACATGATGCAGACATCAAGAATGGATGGCGGTATCACTCATAGGCCATGTCTTCGAGCTCACGACCGCGCGTTTCCCTGACCATCTTGAAGACGAAAAATACCGAGAGCAGCGCAAAGAAGGCGTAGATGCCATAGGCCCCGCCCAGACCGATACCGGCCAGCATGATCGGGAAGGTCATGGTGATGCCGAAGTTGGCCAGCCACTGGAAAAGCCCCGCCACGGCCAGACCCGAACCGCGCATCTGGTTGGGGAACATCTCGCCGAGCATGACCCACATGACCGGCCCCCAGGAGCCGTTGAAGAACATGACGTACACGTTGGCCGCCAGCAGCGCCACGATGCCCATGTTATCGGACAGACGCAGCGAACCGTCGACGATCGCGGCGGTCGAGAAGGCATAGGCCAGAATACCAAGCGTCACCGTCATGCCGACCGAGCCGACCCACAGGATCGGCTTGCGCCCGATCTTGTCGACCATTGCGATGGTGACCAGACAGGCCGCAATACTGACCGCGCCGCTGATGATGTTGATCAACAGTGCATCGCTTTCGGTAAAGCCCACCGACTGCCACAGCACCGCGCCGTAATAGAACACCACGTTGATGCCGACCAGTTGCTGGAACACGGCAAGGCCGATCCCCACCCAGACGATGCGATGGACGCGCCCGGTGGCGCCATTGACCAGATCGGACAGGCCGGGGGTGCGCTCACGGTGCAGGGAGGTACGAATGTCGCTCGCCTTCTGCTCTGCCTCGCTGTTCGGCATCAGGGTCTTGAGAACCTTGAGCGCCTTTTTGCCCTCGCCCTTGCTGATCAGAAAGCGCGGACTTTCCGGAATGCCCAGAAGCGCCAGAAAGAAGATCACGGCCGGCACCAGCTCCATCCAGAACATCCAGCGCCAGGCTTCAAAACCGCCCCAGAACTCGGCGGTCGAGGCACCGGCCACCCGCGCCAGCAGGTAGTTGCTCACAAACGCCATGAACAGACCGGTAATGATGGCGATCTGCTGAATGGTGGCCAGCCGGCCACGAATGGCAGATGGCGCCACCTCGCTGATGTAGGCCGGGGTCATGACGCTCGCCGCGCCCACCGCGATACCGCCAAGGATGCGATAGATCACGAATTCAAACGATCCCTGGGAGACGCCGGAACCCCACGCACTGACGATGAAAAAAAGCGCCGCCACGATCAAAAGCATCCGTCGGCCGAAGCGGTCTGCCAGCCGGCCGGCAAAAAAAGCGCCGCCGGCACAGCCCAGCAGCATCGAAGCCACGTTGAAGCCGGTACCAGCGGCTTCGGAATTGAAAGCGGCCTGCAGGCCATCCACGGTGCCGTTGATGACCCCGCTGTCAAAGCCGAACAAAAAGCCGCCGAGGGCGGCAACGCAGCAGATAACGAACACGTAGAACTGCTGTTTTCGGCCGTCCTCGTCCTGAACCGAAGTCTCTGATTGCATGGCGGTCACTCCTGGGATCTTGTTTTATTGAAACCGGTGTTTTATCGAGCGTTATTGTTTAATAAAGAGTTGACCCCGGCCGGGTCTCGGGTCGTTACAGCCAGCCGGCATCCACCCAGTAGTTGTGCGCCGTACAGCCCCCTGCTGCATCGGAGGCGAGAAAGAGCACCATGGCTGCGACGTGATGCGGGTGCAGGCGCACCTTGAGCTTCTGTTCGGTCACGATCCGCGCCTCATCCTCGGGGGAGTGCCAGCGCGACTGACGCGGGGTTTTCACGTTGCCGGGAATGACGCAGTTAACCCGAATGCCGTTACCACCGAGTTCGGTGGCCAGCGCCCGGGTCAGCCCCTCGATGGCGGCCTTGGCGGTTTCGTAGAGCACCATACCGGGCTCGCCCAGATGCCAGCTGATCGACCCCATGTTGATGATCGAGCCATGGCCCTGCGCCCGCATGCCGGCCGCAACGCCGCGGGCGGCCAGCGCCTGGTGGCGCAGATTGATCGCCATGCGGTCGTCCCAGTATTCGGGCGTGACCTCTTCCAGGGTGTGGCGATCGTCGTTGGCGGCGTTGTTGACCAGTACATCCACCGTGCCGATATCCATGAGCACCTGATCGAGTGCCTTCGGGTCGGTAAGATCGCAGCGGTGAAAGTGCACGTGCGTGCCCAGCGACTCGGCAAGCGCCTCGGCCTCATCGATAATGTCGAGAAAATGCACCTCGGCGCCCTGCTCGGCAAAGGCGTGCACGATGCCTTCACCGATACCGGAACCGCCACCGGTCACGACGATGCGACGGTCTTTCAGATCGGGGTAAATCGGGCGTGTCATGACGTTGCTTCCATCAGTCTTGATTTAATTAAGAGCTCTTACCAGGCAGTGTCTACCTGCCCCCGTGCGACAGCCATTGGACATAGGTCGACGCACGACCATGGTCCAGGCATGTCTTGTCAGGCATCAGGGTGCGTTCAATGATAGAAGAGAGGGGCCATCGATTCTCACCGTCGGATCGGTGGACGTCATCTGCCTGTCTGTTCGCTATCGCCACCCAGGGCCCATCACCATGACCTGCTCGTCAGACCCGCGCCCTGCCGGCGATCTCAACTCTCTGAAACAGCGCAATCGCCTGGCCATTCTTGACGCGCTGCGCCGCCGTCCCAACATGAGCCGCACCGAACTGGCCCGGGAAACCGGACTGACCAAGGTCACCGTGGGCAGTGCCGTGACGACTCTGCTGGACAGCGGCTGGCTCGAGGAGGGCGCGCTTCAGCGCCGGCGCGGTGGCCGCCCGGGGCGTGAGCTGTCCCTGAACGAGCATCATCACCTGCTGCTGGGGGTGGAAGTCGGCGTCGATGAGCTCAGGCTGCTGGCCTGTACCCTGTCCGGCGCCACGCTGGCACAGCGCTGCCTGCCGCGTACCGGCACCACCCCCGAGGACGCTGCCCGTCAGCTGGCCCATGAACTCATGGCCCTGCTGGCAGGTGACGGCCTCGATGCGCGCCGGCTGCTGGGCGTGGGCGTGGCGCTGCCCGGCCCGGTCATGCCGAATGAACCGCTGCTGGGACTGGCGCCCAATCTGGGCTGGCATCGGGTCCGCTTTCTCGACCTGCTGGCGCATCACCTGCCACCGCTGCCGGGGCTCAGGCTGATGGACAACGAGTCCTCGCTGGCCGCCTTTGGCGAGCTCTATTTTGCCCATGACAGGGCGCCTGACTCGCTGCTGTTTGTCAGCGCCGATATCGGCATCGGCAGCGGTCTGGTGGAAAACGCGGCCTCGCCACGCATCATCCGCGGCGTGCACGGTCTGGCCGGCGAAATCGGCCACACCCTGCTCGACCCCGAGGGCACGCTGTGTCACTGCGGCAATTACGGCTGCGCCGAGACGCTGGTCAGCGGCTGGCGCCTGCGTCAGCAGCTTGGCATTGGTGACGACGCTGATCTGGCCACCGCCGTGGCGGCCCTGCCCGCCGAACGTACCGCCCCGGTGCTTGCCCGCGCCGGGCGGGCGCTTGGCATGCTGCTGCACAATCTGCACCACACGCTCAATCCGGCCGAGATCGTGATCGGCGGCACGCTGACCGCGCTTGGTCCGGCCTTCTTGACGCCGGCGCTGACAGCCTTTGAACGCACCCAGCGCCGACTGCTGCCGGAGGCGGCGCTGATCATCCCGCGCGTGCTGACGCAAAGCCGCCTGACGCCGGCGCGCGGTGCAGCGGCGCTGGTCATGGCCACGGTACTGACCACCTTCGATGCACCGCGTTAAACCTTGCCGATGAAGGAGGCCCGTCAGACATGAAAAAACCGTCCGACCCTTGCGGGCCGGACGGTCGATGACGTCATGCATCATCCTGCGTGCTGATCGATTTACTTGTTGATCAGTGACGCCGGTGTGTCGTTGCCGGTCTGGCTTGCGCCACCGTTGCCCTGTTCACCTAGCGCGATCCAGGTATTGATCACCGTGTCCGGGTTGAGCGACAGGCTGTCGATGCCCTCGCTCATCAGCCAGGCGGCAAAGTCCGGGTGATCCGACGGGCCCTGCCCGCAGATGCCGACGTACTTGCCCTGACGCTTGGCGGCGCGAATGGCCATCGACAGCAGCGCCAGGACGGCCTCGTTGCGCTCGTCGAACTGTTCGGAGACGGTACCCGAGTCACGGTCCAGCCCCAGGGTGAGCTGGGTCATGTCGTTGGAGCCGATCGAGAAGCCATCGAAGTACTCAAGGAACTGATCGGCCAGCAGCGCGTTGGAGGGCAGCTCGCACATCATGATGACCTTGAGGCCGTTCTCACCGCGCTTGAGACCCTGAGTTTCCAGCGTCTCGATCACGGCGCTGGCGTCTTTCAGCGTGCGCACGAACGGAATCATGATCTCGACGTTTTCAAGCCCCATCACGTCACGCACCCGCTTGACCGCCTGACACTCCAGCGCGAAGCAGTCACGGAAGTCCGGCGAGACGTAGCGACCGGCACCGCGGAAGCCCAGCATCGGGTTTTCCTCGTGCGGCTCGTACTGCTCACCGCCCACCAGGTTGGCGTATTCGTTGGTCTTGAAGTCCGACAGGCGCACGATCACCCGCTTGGGCCAGAAAGCCGCGGCAAGCGTCGCCATCCCTTCGGTCAGACGAGCCACGTAGAACTCGACCGGATCACTGTAGCCGGCAATACGGCTCTTGATTTCGGCCTGAAGCGCCGGCGTCTGGCGATCAAACTCCAGCAGCGCGCGCGGGTGGATGCCGATCATGCGGTTGATGATGAACTCCAGCCGCGCCAGACCCACGCCCTCGTTGGGCAGCGTGGCAAAGTCAAAGGCGCGGTCGGGGTTACCGACGTTCATCATCAGCTTGAGCGGCAGCTCCGGCAGATCATCGATGGCGGCGCTTTTGATCTCGAACTCCAGCTCGCCGTCGTAGATGTAGCCGGTATCGCCTTCGGCACACGACACGGTGACATGTGAAGTCGAGGTCAGACGCTCGGTGGCATCGCCACAGCCGACCACCGCCGGGATGCCCAGTTCACGGGCGATGATCGCCGCATGGCAGGTGCGTCCGCCGCGGTTGGTCACAATCGCCGCGGCACGCTTCATGATCGGCTCCCAGTCCGGGTCGGTCATGTCGGTAACCAGCACGTCGCCGGGGGAAACTTCGTGCATCTGGCTGATATCGGCAATGATCTTGACCGGACCGGCGCCTATGCGCTGGCCGATGGCACGACCTTCGGCGATCACCGGACCGCGGGACTTGAGCTGGTAGCGCTCCATCACCTGCTTGCGTGAACGTACGGTTTCCGGACGCGCCTGCACGATCAAAAGCTCGCCGGTGTGGCCGTCCTTGGCCCACTCGATGTCCATCGGGCGGCCGTAGTGCTCCTCGATCAGCATGGCCTGGCGGGCCAGCGCCTCGATCTCGTCGTCACTCAAACAGAACCGATCCTGATCCGCGGCATCAACCGGCTCGATGCGCACCTGCTTGCCGTGGGCGCGATCGTCGGCGTAGACCATGCGCTCGGCCTTGGTGCCCATGCTGCGACGCACCACCGACGGGCGATTGGCAGCGAGGCCGGGCTTGTGAACGTAGTACTCGTCCGGATTGACGGCGCCCTGCACCACCATCTCGCCCAGCCCCCAGGCGGCGGTGATGAACACGACCTGATCAAAGCCGGATTCGGTGTCGATGGTGAACATGACGCCCGAGGTGGCCAGATCCGAGCGCACCATGCGCTGGACGCCGGCCGACAGCGCCACGCCCTTGTGGTCGTAGCCCTGATGCACGCGGTAGGAGATGGCGCGGTCGTTGAACAGCGAGGCAAACACGTGATGGATCGCCTCACGCACGGCGTCCAGCCCCTGCACGTTGAGAAAGGTTTCCTGCTGACCGGCAAAGGAGGCATCCGGCATGTCTTCGGCGGTGGCCGAGGACCGCACGGCAAAGGAGGCCTCCGGGTTGTCCCCGGCCAGCTTCTCGTAGGCCGTGGCAATGGCGTTATCGAGCTCGGCAGTAAAGGGTGTGTCGATGACCCACTGGCGAATGCGTGTCCCGGCGGCCGACAGCGCCTGCGTATCGTCGATATCGGTCTCGTCGAGCAGGGCATGAATGCGATCATCCAGACCGCTTTGTTCCAGAAAGCGCCGCCATGCATCGGCGGTGGTCGCAAAGCCGTTGGGCACCTGAACCCCCAGGCTGGCCAGATGGCTGATCATCTCGCCCAGCGAGGCGTTTTTGCCTCCAACACGATTGACGTCGTGCATACCGACCTGGTCATACCAGAGCACATTCAGGTCAGCGTCATTGGGGCGATTGTCATCTGTCACCATGCGATCACTCATTCTCGTCTCTCCCGGCAATCCTTTAGCCACCAGAACCCGAAGGAACCGGCAGTGCCCTACCCAAAAGTAAACAACGTAAAAAAACGTCGCTCAGGGCGTGTCAATTCATCGCACGACCGAATGGAAACGACGTCTTTTAAAGCCTTTCTGTCATGTGACAGTCGAGCAGAGCGTAATCATTTTCTTCGGCCTGCCATAGCCCTGATGACAGGTTTTAAGGCCAGGAGCATTTTGAAAGACTACTACAAGCCATTAGCTTAAAGTATTAAATGATGACTATAGGCCATTGAAATATAAACAATATATAACGAAAAAAGCGGCACAAAAAACCACTACACGTTTTGTAGTGCATGCGCAAATTTGACAAATAAGGTCGCAATGGAACTGCACCATTTTGACCGTTACCGTGGTTTAATGCCTGATAAACCGTGTCTTTTTATGCCGGGAAGAGAGACCCTTATGCCAAAAACAGTGTTTTATATTTCCGATGGCACGGCCATTACCATGGAAGTGCTGGGTCACGCCGTTCTTTCCCAGTTTGATACGGAATTTACCCAGCGCACCTGGCCGTTTGTCGACACCCGGGAGCGCGCTAACGAGATCCGTGAGCGCATCGACCGAATCTTTGCCGAGACCGGCGAGCGCGCCATCGTCTTTTACTCGATCGTCAGCGACGACATCCGCCAGATCATTTTGTCGAGTCATGGCTTTTGCCACGATGTGATCGAATCCGTCATCGCCCCGCTCAGTGAAGAGCTCCAGATGGCGCCGCACCCGACGCTGCACCGCACCCACGGCCTCAATCAGCGCAACGTGGCGCGTTATGACGAGCGCATCGCGGCGATCGACTACGCGCTGGCCCACGACGACGGCCTGTCGCTGCGCCATCTCGAACAGGCGCAGGTGATTCTGATCGGCGTGTCGCGCTGCGGCAAAACGCCCACCAGCCTTTATCTGGCCATGCAGTTCGGCCTGCGGGTGGCCAACTACCCCTTCATTGCCGATGACATGGACCGCCTGGCGCTGCCGCCAGCGCTTCGAGAGCAGCGCGGCAAGCTGTTCGGACTGACCATCAACGCCGACCGGCTCGCCGCCATTCGCAACGAGCGGCGCACGGCCAGCACCTACGCCTCCCTGAGACAGTGCCGGCTGGAGCTCTCGGAAGTCGAGGCGCTGTATCGGCGGCTGCGCATCCCCTATCTGGACACCACCAACTACTCGGTCGAGGAGATCGCTACCCGTTTGATGGACACGCTGGGTATCGACCGGCGCATTTTCTAGCCAAGACATCGTGTGGACAGGCGTGCGCGGCAGGGCTGCCTCATGCTTCAAGCAGCCCACACAGATCGTGCAGATGATTGAGGGTCAGCCAAAACCCGCCAGCGCCTTGCGGGCCAGTCGGCTCAGCGTCGGGCGCCGTACGCACCAGCCAGGCGGCCTTTAGCCCTGCTGACAGAGCGCCCTGCACATCCAGCTGCCAGTCGTCTCCTATATGCAGTGCCTGCGCCGGGACGACCTGCAGGACATCGGCAGCGATTTCGAACATTCGCGGGTCCGGCTTGGCGATACCAAGGTCTGCTGAAAAAAGCGCGCCCCTGAAAAAGTGGCGAAGGCCGATCATGTCCAGATCGGCATTACCGTTTGAAATGGCCACGATGGGATAGCGATGGCTCAGCCATTCAAGCGCCGGCAGGGCATCTTCAAACAACGTGACCTGCTGACGCGCGGCATAAAACACCGCATAGGCCCGTTCACTTAGCGCCGGATCTTCACCGGCCAGACGCAGCACCTCATGAATCGATGCTTTTCTAAGCTGTGCCGGTGTGTCGACAAGATCGGGCCTGAGCATGGCCATGCGCTGTCGATACTGTTGCAGTGACGCAGGCTCTGCCAGCACTGCCGTCGTCAGCGGTGCGTGCTGCAAAAGCCAGTGATAAAGCGCGGCTTCAGCGCCGCGTACTGCCGCATCGAAATCCCAGAGCGTATCGTCCAGATCCAGCGACAGGGCAGCCACGTCGTTCAGATACAAAGGCTTCGAATCTCTGGTTGGGCAATGCGCAGATAATCTTCGCTGCTTAAAACGATCGAGCGATCAAGCCGGCCGGCGTTGAAGGCGATCTCGTCATGTGCCTCGACAAGCGCCGGGTCGGCCAGCAATCGAATCCGCGATGAAAATACGAAGGGGGGAACGGCGCCGACGACACAGCCGGTCTCGGTCATGACGTCCTCGGCGCTGGCAAGCGTCGCCTTTTTGATGCCGACAGCGTCAGCCACCTGTCGAAAATCCAGCTTCCTGTTGCCCGGCAGCACGGCCAGCATAAAAAACTCATCATCGTGCCGGCTTTTACACAGCATCGCTTTGGCACCCTGCGATTCGGTAGTACCGCGGATACGGGCCACGTCCTGCGACCGTCCTTCGGCAGAATGCTCAATGATACGAAAGCGTGCATCGTGCGTCTTCAACAGCTGCACAAGCTGATCAAACATGGGTAAAACTCCCGGGTAGACCCAACGTCACCGGCCGGGGACAGCGATATCTCGCTGCCCCCGGCCGGTCCTTTCGAACACCTTTCTGATCGTCTTGACTTCATACAGCGCTCACCTGCCGCCGATGATGTTATGTCGTTATGGAATCGAACAGGGAGAACTCTGTCAGGACAGGGGGCGATCGCTAGCCGGTCCGGCATCAGGGGACGTTTCGCCGGCCTTGAGCACGTGAGGCGTATCGAAAAGCGTCTGATCAAGCTCGCCTTCGCTGCGCGCCACAACGCACGTTACCGCGCTGTCGCCGACCACATTCAAGCCAGTGCGGACCATATCGAGGATGCGGTCAATACCGGCAATGATGGCAATACCTTCCAGCGGCAGTCCTACTGATGTCAGGACCAGAGACAGCATGATCAACCCGGCACCAGGGACACCGGCGGTGCCAATGGAGGCAAGTGTTGAGGTCAGGACAATGGTCACATACTGGCTGGTCGTTAGATCAACGCCATAGGCCTGCGCGATGAAGACCACGCAGATGCCCTGATAAAGGGCCGTGCCGTCCATGTTGATGGTGGCGCCCAGCGGCAGCACAAAACTCGAGACCCGACGTGACACGCCCAGATTGTGCTCGGCCGACATCATCGTGACCGGCAGCGTTCCCGAGCTGGAGGTGCTGGTAAAGGCCACCAGGGCCGGCTCGATGGTCCCCTGAAAAAAGCGAATGGGATTAAGGCGAGCGAGGAACTTGATCATCGCGCCGTAGACGATCAGGGCATGGAGAATACAGGCGAGATAGACCAGCCCGATGACACCGGCCAGGGGCGCCAGTACATCCATGCCATAGGTGCCGGCCACCCAGACCATCAGAGCGAAAACCCCATAGGGCGCAAAGGCAATAATGATCGAGGTCAGCTTGTACATGACCTCGGCGGCGGCATCGAAAAAGGTCTTGATCGGTTTTGCGACCTCGCCCGCCATGACGATGGCGATGCCCAGCAGCATGGCAAAGACAATGATCTGAAGCACGTTGGCCGTCGCAAAGGCCTCGACCGGATTGGTCGGTACCAGCCCCAGGATGGTATCGGCAATCGAAGGCGCATCCTTGGGCTGGACGGCTTCAGCCGTACCAATATCAACCCCCACACCTGGCTTGAAAAGCACCGCCAGCGCCAGGCCGATCGAGATGGCAATGGCGGTAGTGCCCAGGTACAGAACAAACGTTTTCACGCCGAGACGACCCATGGTCGTCAGGTCCTGCAATGAGGCAACGCCTGAGACCAGCGTGATAAAGATCAGCGGGACGATCAGCATCTTGATCCCGCGAATAAACAGATCTCCGACCGGTTTTACAGCGGCAGCAATTTCGGCATTACCGGTCAGGTTAAGCGCAATCCCCAGGACCAGCCCCAGCGTCAGCGCAATGAATATCTGCTTCCACAGCGCCATGTCGAGCCAGACCCTCAAGGGATTGCGTCGGGCAGATGAATGAACGGTATTTCTTGTCATTGTACGTCTCCTGTTTCCCGCTGTTTGCGGTTTTCAGATACAACGTCCTACCGGGGCGGCGCCCCCGCAAAGGCAGGAGCGCCAGGGTCGGGCCTTTAATGCCCGAGGCGACACCGTCATGTCTCACGCGAGACATGACGTACTGCCAGGCAGTGATCAGAAAGCATTTTTGGATGACGGGGCCGGGCGCATACCCGTTGCGGGCGTCTGAAGGCTGGCCCGGGCTCTGGATCAGAGCAGCGCGACGGCCTCGACCTCAACGCCAAAGCCAAAGTGCAGCTGGGCCACCCCGGCGACGGCTCGAGCCGGACGATGCTCTCCCAGCCACTCGGCGTAGATGTCGTTGAACGCCGGCCAGTTGTTGATATCGGTGACGTAGATGCGCACCTGCATCAGGTTTTTCCTGTCAACACCAGCGCAGGCCAGGCAGGCATCGATATTGTCCAGTACCTGGCGTGCCTGTTCCTCAAAAGAGGCATCGCTCAGGTGCGTACCATCCGGCTTGATGGGAAGCTGGCCGGAGATAAAGACCTGGCCGACGCCCATGCAGATATGGGAATAGTGTCCACCGGGGCGGGAAATCTCCGAGCTGTTTTCACAGCGGATATCAGCATGATGAGCGGTTTGAGTCATGGGGATGGTCCTTTTATTGAGGTACAAGGAGTCCTTGCCCCGCAACCATGAAAGGTTGAAGGGCGCGAACCAAATCGGATATAAGCGGCCCGGCCATGGGCCACTCAAGGAGCTGTGGTCAAAAAACCATGGTCAAAAAACTACGGGGTCAGCAGACTGGCAAAGCGTGCCATGTCGACGTTGCCGCCGCTGATGATCACGCCGATACGCTTGCCCTTGAGCTCGGCTTTCATCTGGCGCGCTGCGGCAAACCCGAGACAACCGGTGGGTTCGACCACCATCTTCATGCGCTCGGCCATGAAGGCCATGCACTCGACAAGTTCGGCATCCGAGGCGGTCAGAATGTCGTCGACATCGCGCTGGATGATCGGAAAGGTCACCTTCCCCAGATACTGGGTCTGTGCGCCATCGGCAATGGTTTTGGGCGTGTCGATGTGAACGATCTGCCCTGAGCGAAACGACTGCTGCCCGTCGTTGCCCGCCTCGGGCTCAACACCATAGATTTTGCAGTCCGGCGCCATGGCTCTGGCCGCCAGCGCACAGCCCGACAGCAGGCCACCGCCACCCAGACACACGAACAGGGCATCCAGCTCGCCGACGTCTTCAAAAAGCTCCATGGCAGCCGTGCCCTGGCCTGCCAGAACATCCGGGTGATCATAAGAAGGGATCAGGGTCATGCCATGCTTCTCGGCGAGATCGCGGCCGATCTGCTCCCGGTCCTCGGTGTAGCGGTCATACCTCACCACGTTACCGCCATAGCCCTCGGTGGCGGCGACCTTGGCGGCTGGCGCGTCCTGAGGCATGACGATCGTGGCCGGAATGTCCAGAATCCTGGCCGAAAGGGCAATGGCCTGAGCGTGGTTGCCGGAGGAGAACGCCACGACCCCGGCGCGCTTTTGCTCGGCACTGAATTTCGACAGCGCATTGAAGGCACCACGAAACTTGAAGGCGCCCACACGCTGAAAGTTCTCGCATTTAAAAAATACCTGCGCGCCCATGGCCTCATCGACGGTGCGCGAGGTCATCACCGGCGTGCGGTGGGCGTGGCCCTTGATACGTTCGGATGCGGCGACCACATCGTCAAAGGTGGGAAGCTGGTTCATGGGACTCCTCTCTCGGCCTGTCAGCCGGATCAAACGATTCGATATCCGCATCAATTGCGGATGCTTCTGAAATTTTTCAGCGCCGGGAGCTACTTCGCATAGCCGTAGACCGAGGCACGAGACACGCCCAGATGGCCGGCGACAATCTCCATCGCCCGGCGCACTTCCAGCAGGCCGGCCGACTTCAACTCCTTGACCAGCACCCGTCGATCTTCTGCCTTGAGTGCCCGCGGCGTGGTGGCCATGCTCGCGGCGAACTGATCGATGCGCGTCCGGATGGCGTCGGCCCCCATCGGGTCGAGCGTCTCCTGCGCAGGAGCGGCGCCGGGCAGGTCAACAAAATGATTCAGCATGCCCTGAAAGCCCTGAAACACGCTGAGATCGATGTTCATGCACAGCGCGGCAATGTAGCGACCGTCGGAATCCTTGATGCCGATCGAAGTGCTCTTGACCTGACGCCCATCCGAGAAGCTGTTGGCATAGTTGGCAATGATCTGCTCGACATCGGCGCTTTGAATGCGGGCCAGCCCCAGCTCGGTGGCCGGGCTACCGACCTCACGCCCCGAGAGGTTGTTATGGATGGCCAGTACGGCATGTGACGGGTCCAGCAGGTCATGGACCACCACCTCACAAAACGGGGCGAAGGTTCTGGCAATGCCCTCTGCCGTCTGCTTGAGCTGTTCAAGCAGCAGTCGCTGCTCCGGGGTTCGCTGGGTCATGCAAATGCTACCATCGTCGTTTTTGACAGACTGTTCAATTCTGGACACTATGTCAACACACCTTGTCTTCTACTTTGATCGAGTACGCTCATGGCCACCCTGCATGCTCTTGAGACGCCCGCCGCACTGATTGACATCCAACGCCTGCAGCGCAATATCGAGCGCATGCAGGCACGCATGGACACACTCGGCGTACGCTTTCGTCCGCACGTCAAGACCGCCAAATGCCCGAACGTGACGCAGGCGCAGATCGCCGCCGGCGCCCGCGGCATTACGGTGTCGACCCTCAAGGAAGCCGAGCAGTTTTTTGAATCCGGCATCACCGACATTCTTTACGCCGTGGGCATCTCGATCGACAAGCTCCCGCGCGCGCGCGCGCTGCTGGAGAAGGGCTGCGATTTGAAGCTCATCGTGGATAATATCGATACCGCCCGCGCCATCGGTGAGTTCGAGAAGGTCCACGATGCCACCTTCGAGGTATGGATCGAGATCGATACCGACGGGCATCGCAGCGGCATCAAGCCTGATGAAGACGTCCTTCTTGAGATCGCCCACGAGCTTCAGGACAGCGGCATGACCATGGGCGGCGTCATGACCCACGCTGGCTCCAGCTATGACTACCACACCCCGGAGGCCCTGCGCTCGATTGCCGAGCAGGAGCGCGTCGGTGCCGTCAGGGCAGCGCAGAGGCTACGCGAGGCCGGGCTTCCCTGCCCGGTGGTCAGCGTGGGCTCCACCCCCACGGCCCTGAGTGCCGAACATCTTGAGGGCGTGACAGAGATGCGCGCCGGCGTGTATGCGCTGTTTGATCTGGTCATGCACAACGTAGGCGTGTGCACACTCGATGACATCGCGCTGAGCGTGCTCACCACCGTGATCGGTCATCAGGAGGAAAAGGGCTGGGCCATCGTCGATGCCGGCTGGATGGCGATGAGTCGTGATCGCGGCACGCAGAAGCAGACGCATGATTTCGGTTTTGGTCAGGTCTGTACCGAAGACGGCACGGTGCTTGAGGGTTACATCCTGAGCGGTGCCAACCAGGAACACGGCATCCTGTCTCACGTTGGCGAGACCGATCACGATATCAGGAATCGTTTTCCCATCGGCACGCGTCTGCGTATTCTGCCCAACCACGCGTGTGCCACCGGGGCACAGCATCCGCATTACGCCGCTCTGACGTCCGACGACAGCGTCGATATCTGGCCGCGTTTTTACGGCTGGTAATATTTCATGACCCGCCATCAGGGAGCAGCTTTCATGACACACCCCTCATCGACAGGATCACGTCGCCTTGTCGTGCTCGGCACCGGCGGCACCATTGCCGGCTCTTCCTCCGAGATCGGCGCCAATCTTGGCTATACCTCCGGAACGGTCGCAGTCGAAGACCTGCTTGGCGGTATAGAGGCGCCGGATGGCGTGACCCTGCAGGCCGAGCAGATCGCCCAGCTCGACAGCAAGGACATGGATGTCGCGACCTGGTGTGCCCTGCGCAAGCGCTGCGACTACTGGCTGGGCCAGGAGGACATCGCGGGCGTGGTCATCACCCACGGCACGGACACGATCGAGGAGACGGCGTTTTTGCTGCATTCGGTGCTGCCCTCAACCAAACCCGTGGTGCTGACCTGCGCCATGCGCCCGGCCACCGCCCGCATGCCGGACGGCCCGCAGAATCTGCGTGACGCGCTGGTCGTTGCGGCAACATCTGAGGCAACGGGTGTGACGGTGGTCTGCGCCGGGGAGATCCACGGCGCGCTCGACGTGCGCAAGGACCACCCCTATCGGCTGAATGCCTTCAGCTCTGGCGATGCCGGCCCGATCGGCTACGTAGAGGAAGGGGCGGTACGCCAGCTGCGCTCCTGGCCGCGCCCGGAGAGCAGCGATCAGAACGCCCTGCCGGATGCCAGGCACTGGCCCCGCGTCGAGATCGTGCTCAGCCACGCCGGTGCCAGCGGCGCACTGATCGATACGCTGGTGCGGGAACGTCAAAGCGGCGCCTCTGAGCCGGTCGCGGGCATCGTACTGGGCGCCACGGGCAACGCCAGCCTTCATCGTGACCTTGAGCAGGCGGCACTTCGGGCTCAGGCTGCCGGGATCGAGGTGCGCGTAGCGGCGCGCTGCAACGAGGGGCGACTATTGCCAACCCCCGATGCCGCCTTCCCGATCATGGCGGCACTCTCACCGGTCAAGGCCAGGATCGCGCTGATGCTGGCGCTGTGTCGCGACTGACACGGAGGGGCGCCGTTGACCGCAACGGCGCCTTTTGAGCGTTAACCTGTCATTGACCTTCGATCAGCCGCTGACAGCGTTGAAAGCAAAATCAACCGGCACCGGCGAATCGATCGTATGCACCGGGCCCTCAAGCTTGCCGCTGTCGTTTTGAATGCGAAACACGTTGATGGTGTCGCTGTTCTGATTGCCGACATAGAGAAAGCGGCCCGTGGGGTCCAGATTCATGCCGCGCGGAATCTCGCCGCCGCTGGAAACCCAGCCGGTACTGGTCAACTGCCCGCTGTCATCGTTCACGGCAAACATGGCGATGCTGTTCATGCCACGGTTGGTGGCGTAGAGAAAGCGCCCCTGCGGATGGATGCGCAGCTCGGCGGTGGTGTTGCTGCCGGTGGGCACTTCACTGGGGTTGTCGGGATTGAACACCGGACGACCGAACTCGCTGTCGGCCGGCAGAGTGGAAAGCGACCGAGTCTGGATGAAGCTGCCGCGCTCGGGGTAGAAATCGAAGACATCCACCGTGGAAGACAGCTCGTTGAGCATGTAGGCCCAGGGTTTTTGCGGATGAAAGACCATGTGCCGACAGCCGCTGCCCGAGGCCACGTTGGCGTAGGGCACCGATCCCGGTGAGAGCTTGCCGCTGGCCTCATCCAGCGTGAACGCCAGCAGCCGGTCCGCGCCCAGATCAATCCCGAAGACGTGATGTCCATCCGGCCCGGTGATCATCATGTGGGCATGCGCCCCTTCCTGGCGCACACCGTCCGGGCCCAGCCCGTTGGGCGGTGACTCGAACAGATCGCTCATCTCACCGATCTCGCCGTTGTCCCCCAGCGCAAAGACCGAGAAGCTGCCGGTGCCGTAGTTGGCGGCAAACAGATAGCGCCCGGAAGGGTGCACCGAGCAGTGACAGGTCCATGTGCCTCCGGTGGGTCGGGTATTGATAAAGGCAAGCTCGCCGCTGGCCGGATCAATGCGATAGGCGCTCACCCGCCCCTGCGGTTTGCCCTCGGCATCCGGCCCGAGCTCGTTGACGCTGTAGAGATGGCGACGATCCGGCGACAGGGCCAGAAAGGAGGGATTGTCGGCTTCCATGGTCTGTACCGGCGTCAGCCCACCCGTGGCCGGATCCATGCGAAAGACGTAAATGCCGCGGGCCTTGCTGGGGGCCACACCGCCTGGGGCCGTATTGGGACCGGTATAGGTACCAACGTAGACATATTGCGCGCCGTTCGAACCGGAAGCGGCCAGCGCACTGGAAGTCGAAAGCATCGGATAAAGGGCCATGGCGCCGGCGGCCATTCCCATCACCTTGAGAAGTCGGCGACGAACCTCGTCGACCCATACGCGGTCTGCACCGCCTGATTGCCCGTTCATGCCATGCCCCTTCAGGAGAAAACAAGTCTCAAGCATTGGCCTTCCCGCCTGAACCGACAATCCAGACCTTGGTGGCGCCCCGGGCATCTTCAGGCGAGCCTGGCGATCCCGGCCGACAGACAATATTGTTCAATACATCACCTCCGGCGCACGGTAGGTTTCAGCCCTCACTCACGCCGGAGGCTCTGCCTTGTCCCCTGCCCTGCTGCTCTCCATGGCCGCCTTTGCGCTGGCCGCCTCGCTTACCCCCGGCCCGGTCAACATCGTGGCGCTGAGCGCCGGACTCAATCACGGCTTCAGACGAAGTCTGCGCCATATCACGGGTGCCAGCGTCGGCTTCACTCTGCTGCTGGTGCTGGTCGGGCTGGGGCTTCAGTCGCTGTTTCAGCACGTGCCTCTGGCCGGTGTGATGCTGCGCTGGGCAGGTGTGGCCTTTCTACTCTATATGGCCGTGGCGCTGGTCATGGCCGATGGCCGGGAAGCGGCCAGCGCACCAGTCGCGGCGCCTTCGTTTTATCAGGGCGCGCTGATGCAGTGGCTTAACCCCAAGGCGTGGGTGGCCTCTGCCGCCGCCGTCAGTGCCTATACCCGGGATGGCGTTCAGATGGCGGCGCTGGCCGTCATTTTTTTCATCCTCTGCTATGCCAGTATCAGTGTCTGGGCGGCCATGGGGCACTGGCTGGGGGCGCGCCTGACCCGGCCGCACCACCTGCGCCTTCTCAATCGGGTCATGGCGGCGCTGCTGGTGGCCAGTGCGCTGGCCATGGCGCTGATGCCGAGCGGCGGTACTGCGCCGGTGTCGCCGCCGTCACCCGCTTGAAGGTGCGCTGGAAATGCGCCTGATCGGCAAAGCGACAGGCCAGCGCCGTCTCGGCGATGCCTTCACCGCGTCCGAGGGCGCGCTGGCCGCAGCGAATCCGACAATCGATCAAAAAGGCGTGGGGCGTGATGCCATAGTCGCGTCGAAAGCCGCGAATCAGGGTAAATCGCGAGCATCCAACGGCGTGGGCCACCTGCTCGAGACTCAGAGGCGAGAGACAGTGCTCGCGCATGAACGCCGCGGCGCGCGCCGTGATCGCGGGCTCGTTCACCTCGCGGCGTGGCACCGTTCCCAGCACCTCAAGGGCCTGCTCGATCACGGGCTCGATGTCCCGGGGCGCCTGCGAGCCGTCCGAGTCAAACAGTCGAACGGCCAGAGCCGAGAGCGATTGATAAAGCCCGACATCGCGACTGACGCGCCGGGCCAGCGGTTGAAAGCCCCCCTGGCCGCCGCGCTGGCGCGTTGCCAGCCACTGCGGGTCGATATAGAGCATGAGATAGGACCAGGGGGTGTCATCGCGGGGGTTACAGGCGTGCACCTCGCCCGGGTTCATCGCCACAATGCTGCCCTTCGACACGGCCGCAACGTGTTCGCGCCCGTCATGGCAGTATTCGTAGTGACTGTGTCCTTCCAGCACGGCGCCCAGTGACAGGGTGTCATGGCTGTGGCGGGCATAGCACACCGACCGGGCGTCACGGGTCAGACGCGCTTCAAGCCACGGCAGGCCCGAGTGGCGCCAGAACCGCATGTCATGGCAGGTACGTGTCATCCGTGTTCATCCGCTCGCTGATCCAGTGTCCGTTATACCCGGATATCTTCCGGCCCGCGTATCTCGGCCTCGATACGCACGCCGGTCATGCGCTCCTCGTTGGAGAAGCCATCAAAGTCGCCCAGATCACCAAAATCCAGTCCGGTCAGCGCCTCGATGCGCGCGATGCTGCGCTGATACGTGCGGTACTGGCCGAACATGAAACCGAGCTGATCGAGCCCGTCGCCCTGTTCGATCATGTAGGCCGTCGCCGAGGGCCGACCGTCTTCCCCCATGAAAGCGACCACCTTCCAGTAGGCCTCGGGGATCTGAATGCCCCGGTACACGCGATCGTCCGAATCAAGCACCGGCCCGGAGAAGACCGTGATGCGCTGACGATCGGCGCGGGCGTTATCCAGCAGGTAGTTTTCAAGGCCCAGCCAGGTCTGCTGGTTAAACCCGGCCAGCTGCGGCGTGGCATTGGTGAAATAAAAGGTGTCGTCGTTGGCGATCGAGGCGTTTTCGCCCCAGTTGGGTGCGGTACGACGCACCAGATGGCCGCGATCGAGCGGATTGCGGCTGTAGAGATCGGGGCCGGCCTGCAGGTCGCGATCGATGCGCGGGTCATACCGCCAGTGATCACTGCCGCGGGGCACACTGACCAGCGCACTGCCGTCGATATTGACGGCGGTAAACAGGGCAAGCCGCCGGCTGCGCGACATCACCAGCGAAAAATGGGTGTAATCCAGGCGGCCATCCTCGCGCCCGGGCACCGGGGTCACGTCCTCGGCGAGCGCGTCCGTCGGCACGGGCAGCGCCACCGGCATGTCGGCCAGAAAGTCGGGGGTGTAGCCGTCACGCTCGGCCAGCTCGGCTACCGTGGCGGCGCGGGCGCCAGGCGACCCGCCCAGGGCGGTGGCGGCGGGCTCGACCAGACGGCGCATGTCGCGAAGACCGGGGCGATCATCCTTCAGGGCAGTCATGGGCCTCTCCTTGCAGGGAATGTCTCAAAGCCTGGCAGAGATGGACGCTCAGGGGTTGACGGTTTCATGAACCCGGGAGACAAGATGGTCGTACAGGGCGTTGGTAGGCATCGGCCGGCCGAACAGATACCCCTGCCCAAGGTGGCAACCCTGCTGTGCCAGACGCTCGGCGAGGCGCTCCTCCTCGATACCCTCGGCCACGACCGCCATGCCCAGTGAACGGCCCATGGCGATGATCAAACGGACCAGATTGTCCTGACGGATCTCTTCGGCATCAAAAAAGGAGCGATCGATCTTGATCTTGTCGATATCCAGTCGGGCCAGGTGATAAAGCCCCGAATAGCCGGTCCCGAAGTCATCCAGCGACACGTGCACGCCCATCCCGTGCAGTCGGTTCAGGTTTTGCTGCACGATGTCGAGGCGTTCGATCAGCACGTTTTCGGTAATCTCGACTTCAAGACGATCGGCCGGAAACGCATGCGCCTCAAGCAGTGCGGCTATCTGCGCCGTAAAGCTTTGATCTTCCAGATAGGAGGCCGTGATATTGACCGCAAGAAAGCGCGCGCCGGGCCATTGGCGACTGTCATGCATCGCGGTGTCGAGCAGATGGCGTGTCATTTCCGGCATCAGCCCCAGGGTTTCGATCAGCGGGATAAACTCATCGGGCGGGACCAGACCACGCTCGGGATGCTGCCAGCGGGCCAGAATCTCGACGCCTACCGTCTCTCGGTTCGAAAGGGACACGACCGGCTGGTAAAAGGGTACGATCTCGCCCTGATCCAGCGCCTGGCGCAGGCGCTGCGCGCGCTGGAGATCCTCCTGCTGCGCCTGTGACAAACAGCTTTCCTGCAGCCGTATCCGCTCGCCCCTGCTTCGAGCGTCGTGCATCGCGTCATAGGCCGCGGCGAGCAGCTGATCGGCCGAGGTGGCATGCAGTGGCGCAATGGCAATGCCGATGGTGGCTTCCAGCGTCACGCGCCCACTACCGCAGACCAGCGGCTGTTGCACCTGACGCTGGAGCGACTGTGCCTGGTCAAGAATATCGCGCGGACTCAGAGCCCCGGTCAGCGCCACCACGAACTCGTCGCCCCCCAGCCGCCCCAGCAACGGGTCTCCCACGGCCCGGACACGGTTCAGCCTGCTGGCCATGCGGCGCAGGGCGTAGTCTCCGGCGGTGTTGCCGTAGGCATTGTTGATGCTCTGAAAGGCGTTGATATCAATGACCAGCAGTGCCGTCTGTTCCAGCAGCGGGCTCAGCCGGGCGTGCAGCCGGGTCATGAAATAATGCCGGTTCATCAGGCCCGTCAGCCCATCGTGCTGGGCCAGATGGTTGCTGCGCGCACGCGCGGCCAGCAGCTGGCGATAGCGATGGCGCAGTCGCCAGATCAGTCGCAGGCACAGACAACCCGGCACGATCATGGCGATCGCGGCAAAGCCGGTGCAGGTCAGAATGAAGCGCCAGCGCGAGGCGGTATCAAAATCCGGCGGCGGACCCCAGTCCAGAAGCCGAAAGGCCTGCGCCTCCAGCCAGAACTCCCAGATCACGGCGATCAGAAAGAGGGTGACAAGCGTGGCCGTAAAGAGCGCAAGCCCCTGGCGCAGGAGATAACCTTTGGTTCGCATGAGAAGAAGTACCAGAGCGGCGGGCGCTGACTGACAGCGTTCGTTTAAGTAATTTCTAATACCTTGACAGGCATATCGGCCGTTACTCTAATCTTCTCAAGTCTGCGTTGACACCTTCGGACGGTAATTCAGTGGCCCTTCAATATGGGCGCAGGACCTGCGCTCGGATTATCCGGCGCAGGTTCGATGGGGAGGGAAGCCATCAGGCTCTGGAGAGCCGATCGATTCGGCCACGCATGCGCTCGCGCAGTGAGGGGGCAGCGAGGCGGTGGAGATCGTGTGGAGTACAGCGAAGCACCCGGCCGTGCATCCTGACCAGACAGTCGCTGCCGTCAACGCGCACTGGATGAATGTCGCGCTGTACCAGCCTTTCCATTTCCCGTGATGTCAGACCCAGCATGAGCGTTGCTCCGTGACCGTGGATGGCATCTTTCAAACGCAGCATGGCAAGTCTGGATGTCATCGCGATGACACCCCGGTCACAGTGTCATGACTTCGAGCGCCGACAGCGCTCGGAGCAGTAGATCACGCTGTCCCAGTTGCGCGCCCACTTCTTGCGCCAGGTAAACGGGCGATTACACACCGGGCAGGTCTTGGTCGGCAGGTCGGACTTCTTTCGCATCAGTTTGCAGGCGCCGTGACCGCGTTGGACGTCGAGGGCGTACCGATCCAGCTCGAAATGCCGAGCCGGTCGGGAATGGCCTCATCGAGCAGACGCGTCAGCGCCAGGGCGCTTGCCGAGCGGCAGCCGCCGTCATGCAAAAGCCTTGCCTGGCGCCCGTCGTGGCCGGTCCAGGTGACGGTGTACTGTGACATGTCCGTGATGCGTGCACCGCAGCCGGTGGATTCACGCTGCTGGTTCATGACCGGCTGCCAGGGGGCGAGTGTGCGCTGAAGCTGCGTTAGCGCCTGCTCGCCGTTCTGGCGGGCCTGCCGACCGTAGACCTGTGTGTGCTGCCGACCGATGAAGCTGGTGGTGCCGTCGGCGCGCACTTCGACGGAGTAGACCGGGCAAAAGCCGTGGCAGGGGCCGACATCGTAGCGAATGCTGGTCAGCGCACCGGCGGCGGGTGTGGCCTGTGCGGCGCTTCGCTGCGATGTCTGGGTGTGATCACCGCCGGCGCAGCCCGCCAGCAGCAACACGGCGCCCGCCAGCAGACCGAATGGAAGAAACGATGTCATGAACGACTCCCTGTAGATCGGGTGATGGGCGCCGCGCGCGCGGACCTGTTCCAAGCGTAGACCGTCGCATTCAGCCCCTGCCCGGCGGATGGAGATTTTCTCCCCAGCGCGGCATGCCGTCGATTTCGATATCAAACAGGTCGAGCGCACGTGCCACGCTGTGATCGACCATCTCCTCGAGCGTGGCCGGCCGGGCGTAGAAGGCCGGCACCGGCGGAAACAGGATGGCACCCATTTCGGTCAGGGCCGTCATGGTGCGCAGATGCCCCAGATGCAGCGGCGTTTCCCGCAGCATCAGCACCAGCCGACGGCGCTCCTTGAGCACCACATCGGCGGCGCGCGAGACGAGATTGGTCGTCGTACCGGCAGCGATCTCGGACATGGTCTTGACCGAGCAGGGCGCCACCAGCATGCCCAGCGTTTTAAAGGAGCCGGAGGCCAGTGAGGCACCGATATCGCCCACCGGATGGACCTCATCGGCCAGCGCAAAAAGCTGCTCGCGACTGATGCCGGTCTCGTAGCGCCGGGTCAGCTCGGCGGATTTGGACACGACCAGATGGGTCTCGATATCCAGCGGCCTGAGCAGTTCCAGGGCGCGAGCGCCGTAGACAAAGCCGGTCGCACCGGTAATGGCAATGATCAGACGGCGGGTCATCCGGGCTCCCTGAAGGTCATGAAAAAGGCGCGTGAGTGCCTATTGTAGCCGGGCCCGGCGTCATTCACATCGCTGCAGCGTGTGCTCGCGCGACAGCGTGTACACGGCCAGATCCTCGGCCAGCATCAGCGTGCCGGTAAAATGCGCACGCGCTTCGTGCTCGATCTCGTTGATATGATGCGCCCCGCCGGGTCGGCTGGCGTAGCGCGGGCTGAAATGCGTCAGTACCAGCGCCCCCAACCCGGCGCGCTGGGCAAAGGCGGCAATGCGCGCGGCGCTGCTGTGGCCATTGTCCGTACCCAGATGCCTGACCACCGCCTCGGTGTAGGTGGCTTCATGGACCAGCACGTGGGCGCCCTGACACAACCCGGCAAGAAGGTCGGGCGTGTCGTTGTCGCCGGCCACCACCAGCCGCCGCGGGGTGCGCGCGGCCAGATGATAGTCGCCACCGCTCAGGCGCCGCCCTTGCTCATCGATGACCGTCTCGCCGCGCTGGAGCCGGCCCCAGACCGGGCCGGGCGCAACGCCCTCCGCCTTTAGCCGGTCGACGTCGAGCGCCGCCTCGACGTGGCGCTCCTCAAACGCGTAGGCGTAGCACTCGATGCCATGGG
The DNA here is from genome assembly GCF_977968315.1 of Kushneria sp. EE4. Next base: position 3,214,452 of record NZ_OZ386212.1, on the reverse strand, counting down.
AGAGCCGGGTCGCACGCACGGTCGCGTCACTGAGCGCCAGCCGGGTATCGATCAGGGTGGCGGCATCGATATGAATCAGCTCAAAGCCGAGGTGCAACCCGGTGCTCGCCCTGACCGCCTCAAGATAGTCGCGCACCGCCGGTGGCCCCACGATAGTCATCGCAGCCCGACGCCCGGCCATCGAGGCGCTGGCCAGAAGCCCCGGCAGGCCGTAGCAGTGATCGCCGTGGACATGGGTGATCAGCACGGCCTCAAGACGCGCCACGCTCAGGGGCGTGTGCATCAATTGATACTGGGTGCCTTCACCGCAGTCGATGAGTATCCAGCGTCGCTGCCCGTCAAAGGAAAGCGCCTGTGCGCTGACGTGGCGGGTTCGGGTCGGCATGCCGGCCGAGGTGCCCAGAAAGCGCAGCTGCATGAGAAACCTCTCGGTATTAAGCAGGGTGTGGTGATGATCATCATGTCAAAGGCTATGCTGGGAAAGCATGAAAGACAGTCTGACCAGGGAGCAGATCATGAAACACTGGCTCATACCGGCGCTTTTGGCCGCCGGATTGACAGGCGGCGGCGCACAGGCCGGCGAGAGCAACCCGGCCGCCAACCCGCTGCTGGCCGACAAGTGGCAGTCGCGACCGCTGATCATGGTGACGCCAAGCGCCGACAACAGCGACTACGAGCGCATGCGAGGCATTATCGAGACGCAGCGCGACGCCTTCAACGACCGGGAGATGGTGCTCTACACCGTCGAGGGGGGCAACGCCATGAAGGAGGGCCAGGCCCTGACGCAGGCCGAAACCGGCGCGCTGCTGTCATCATTGGGCCTTTCGGCGCAGGGGCCGCTGACCACGGTGCTTGTCGGCAAGGATGGCGGCAAAAAGGTCGAACAACAGGGCTTTGTCGACCCGCGCCAGCTCTTCGACACAGTCGATAACATGCCGATGCGCCGCGCGCGTCAGTAGACCGTCACCAGATAGCAACCGCCGGGAGGGCCACCCATGCGCTGCGCCATTGTCGATGACTATCAGCACGCGGCCCTTGCCATGGCCGACTGGTCACGCCTTGAAGGGCGCGTGGCGATCACGGTCTTTCACGACCATCTCGATGAGGAAGATGCGCTGGTCGAGCGGCTTTCTCCCTTCGACGTCATTGTCATCATGCGCGAGCGCACGCCCTTTTCGGCCTCGCTGCTGGCACGCCTGCCCCATCTGACTCTTTTGATTACCCCGGGGATGCGCAATGCGGCCATCGATCTGGAGGCAGCGCACGAGCAGGGCATCACGGTATGCGGCACCGACAGCCACCCGGCGCCACCGGCGGAGCTTGCCTGGGCACTGATACTGGGGCTGGCCCGCCATATTGCCACGGAACAGCATCACCTCATCACCAGTGGGCCGTGGCAGAGCACGGTGGGCATGACGCTGGCCGGACGTACGCTGGGCATTGTGGGGCTGGGGAAGATCGGCATGCGCATGGCGCGCATCGCCCGGGCCTTCGATATGGAGGTGCTGGCCTGGAGTGAAAACCTGACCCCGGCGCGCTGCGCCGAGGCCGGCGTGACGCTTGCCGAGTCGAAACGAGTGCTGCTGAGCGAAAGCGATATCGTCTCGATCCATCTGGTGCTGAGCGAACGCACTCGTCATCTGATCGATCGACAGGCGCTGTCGTGGATGTCACCCGCCGCGCTTTTGATCAACACCTCGCGCGCGGCCATCGTTGATCAGAGCGCACTGATCGAGGCGCTCGAGGCAGGGCAAATCGCCGGTGCGGGGCTGGATGTCTTCGAGCAGGAACCCCTGCCGTTTGATCACCCCCTGCGCCGGCTGCCCAATGTGCTGGCCACCCCGCATATCGGCTATGTCAGCGACACCAACTACCGCACCTGGTTTGGCCAGGCGATCGAGAACATCGAGGCCTGGCTTGCGGGGACGCCGATCCGACGGCTGTAACTACCCCTCGCGCGGGACAAGGTCACTGCCCACATCCTGCGAGTAGCGCCGTGTTTCGTTGGCGAAGTTGTAGAAGCCGGGCTTGTCCTTGATGTAGATCTCTTCGGTCATGACCATGCAGGACTGGTCGTCAAAGGTGCCGGCCGTGAATGCATAGCTGCTGTCAGGGGTATGGCGAAAATAGAGCTGGCTGCCGCAGCGCAGGCAAAAGCCGCGCTCGCCCTGCTCGGAGGAGTGATAGATGCCCACGGGCGAGGCCTCGTCAAAGACCGGCGCACCGTCACAGACCACCCCCAGCATGGGGCCGCCCGTCGCCTTGCGGCACAGCGAACAGTGGCAGACATGCACCTCGCCACCATGACGCACCGTAAACCGCACCTGGCCGCACAGGCAGCCACCTGCCCTTTCCGTGATATCCGTCATGCCTGTCTCCCTTCAGTGATGATCGATGACCCAGCTCGGGCCCTGCTACCCTGCTTCTACGCTCTCAAGGCATCAAGTGCCATGGCCGATAAGCAGTATATAAGGAAAAACGATAACTGCTTCGGTCAGACGCTCATGAAAGGTCATGGCCGCACTCCATGCTTGTATCATCAGAGTTTTATCCGTCATGCCGAACGCCCCTGATGCGACCCCGCTTTTAAGCCCGGTATATCATCGCGCGCACCGATTGATGTCGATTGTTCTGCCGCTTCTTTTATTGACCTGCCTTGCACTGGCCCCGCTTCATGGGCGGTGGCTGTCGGCCCTTGCCATCGGCATTCCAGCCTGCGTTGCCCCTTTGCTTGCCATGCGGCTTTTTCCGAACGCTCTCACAAGCCGGATGCTGGCCGCCGCCGGTCTTATGGTCTTTTCAACGCTACAGATTCACCTGATGTCCGGTTTGATCGAAGCGCATTTCATGATCTTCATTCTGATCTCGGTACTGCTGGCCTATCGTGACTGGCGCCCGATTCTGGGCGCGGCACTGGTGATCGCCGTACACCACCTGGCGTTTGGCTGGTGGCAGAGCCGGGGCGGCCCGGTGTATGTCATGCCGGCCCATCATCTCATGGACACCTGGCTTGGCATGGTATTGACACACGCCGCCTATCTGGTGCTTCACGCGCTCATTTTGATCGCCATGGCACGCATGATGTGTCGTGAGGCCGTGGCGGCGCAGGAGCTGGACTGCCTCAGCTCCCGAATTGCGCGTCAAAAGGATCAATTTGATCTGGGAGCCGATAAACAGCCCATGTACAGCCATCTGGGCGAATCGTTCAGAAGCACTCTTGAGGCCGTGCGCGCCACCCTGATCAACGTTCGCGACAGCTCCAGAGCTGTCGTGACTACCAGTGACCGAATCACTGAAGGCAACCAGCAGCTTTCAAACCGCTCGCAGCGCCAAACCCATGCGCTTGAAGAGGTCGTGACCACGCTCGAACAGTTGAGCCATCAGGTGCATGACAACGCGCAGCACGCCGATACCGCCAGCGACGGTGCCCAGCAGGCCCGAACGCGCATGCACCTGGGGCGCGAGCGCACTGACCGCCTCGGACAGGTCATGAACGATATGCGTGACAGCGCCGGGCGTATTGCCGACATTACCTCGATGATCGATTCTCTCGCCTTTCAGACCAATATCCTGGCGCTCAATGCCGCCGTGGAAGCTGCCCGTGCCGGGGAAAGCGGCCGTGGTTTTTCGATCGTGGCCGCCGAGGTCGGCAACCTTGCCGGCAAGAGCGCCGAGGCGGCCCGGGAAATCGCAAGACTGGTCGAAGAGACACGTGCACATATACAAAAGGGCCACGAATGCACCGGCGAGGTTCACCTCAGCATGGAAGAGATCAGCGAGGGCATCGAGGAAGTAGCCGAACGGATGCAGCGCATTCGCCACGGCAGCGACGAGCAGCGCCAGGGCGTTGACCGGGTCAATACGGCGATGGCCGATATCCATGATGACATTCGCCATAACATGGCCCTGGCAAACGCCTTTGGCGAGGATATCGATGCCCTGCGACGCCAGACATCGCTGGTGGATCAGGCGCTGGCGGTCTTTATCCTTCAGCATGGAGAGAGCCAGGCTTCTGGTCAAAGCGTCGAGCCGGCACTTTTCGACGATACCGCCGACCAGGCGACCGGACAGCGCAATAACGCCGCACTCCCCGCCGGTGGCCTGCTACGCTGAAGCAGAGATTGTCATCCTGACCACTCCGGGAGCGCCCCATGAGCATGGAACTGTACCTGTTGGGCTGGACACTGGTGCTTGCCATCGTCCAGATCCTGCTGCCTGCGATGTATCGCAATCGCGAAACCGGCCTCGACTACAATGCGGGCCCGCGCGACAAGGAAGGCCCGCCGATGGGCGTGGTGACGGGGCGGCTGTTTCGTGCCCAGAAAAACCTGTTTGAAACCCTGCCCCTGTTCATCGGCGCCATTTTGATCGCGCACGTGGGCCATCAGGAAGGGGCACTTACCGCATGGGGCGCCTGGCTCTATTTCCTGGCACGCATCGCCTACGTACCGCTTTACGCCATGGGTATTCCCTACGTGCGTTCGATGGTCTGGGGTATCAGCCTGCTGGGGCTTGTCATGGTGGTGCTGGCAGTCATCTTCTAGGCCACGCCGGCTTTTCAGGACCACCCATCAAAACGCCCGGCACATGGCCGGGCGTTTTTGCAGCCGTTGTCCGCGCATTGCAGAGCGTTTCGGAACAGCCGTTTGAAGTCAGGAAACAGACATAAAAATGCCGCCTCAAAGGGCGGCATTTCGAAATGTCTGTGGCGCTGGGCGTCTATCAGGCAGAGACGCGCTGGCCGATCTGCTGGTCGTTGATGGGGCGGCTCTCGCGGGCCATCATAAGCGTCAGCGTTCTGGACTTGTTCAGCGTCTGCATGGCAAACGACGGAGAGTGAAGGTCATTCCAGTGACCAACCGTGTCCAGAAACTCGCCGCATTCGGAGCAGGAAATCTCGTCCCACTCATTGCAGGTGTCCATCGGCGTTTGTTGATCGTGACCACAGCGTGTGCAGGAGATGTAATGTGTCATGAGTCAATTCCTTCCCTGGTAATGTGACCGGCCTTCCTGGCCGGTATATGTTGCAATCCTTGCTATGGCCATCCTGGCCGATATCTGCGGCATTCCCTGCCGTGGCGTTCCTCGCCATTCGGATCAACATCCTGTCGATCCCGGGTCAGCATCCGTGCTGACCGTGTAGACACACTCTGGCATAGCGCCGGGTAATGTACAAGCCTTGTACACTATAAATTTTTGTGGGCGTTAAACCCGGGCCAGGGCAGGGTTTTTATCGGCTTTTGTATGACATTTTGACGACCGTTTGCTGACATGCGTCCCCCGGTTTGTCGCGACTTGTACAACACTGTTTTCTTATCCGTTCAAGGCTGTATCACCCCTTTTGCCCTGTCGCGCCGCCCTGATGCGAGCGCAGAGCGCTATCCCATTGTCGAGGGCCGGTCGAGGTTTTCCGGACCGAAGGAGTCCGGCAGCAGGACATTCATGTCATAGCGCTTGAGTGGCTGGCCTTTTCCATCGACCACGACGATCACGGTGTCGGGCGTGGCGAACTCGCGAATGCGCTGGCGGCAGTCGCCGCAGGGCGTGCACAGCGCCTCCCCCGGGCCGATGACATGAATCGTTTTGATCTCGCGCTCGCCGGCGGCCACCAGTGCCGCAATGGCTCCCGCCTCGGCGCAAAGGCCCTTGTAGTTGGCGCTTTCCACGTTGCAGCCGGTATAGACAGTGCCGCTTTCGCTGATCAAAAGCGCCCCCACCGGATGGCTGGAGTAGGGGGCATAGGCGTTGTCGCGCACGGCGATGAGCTGCGCACGCAGATCATCGGAAAGCGCGGCAGATACGGACTCGGTCATGAGACTCTCCTGACGGTAATGATCCTTCATTGTCGCAGCACACGCGGACCGGCAACAGCCACCTCCATGGATACAGGTCTTTACATTAATATTTACTGTTTTAGCGCCGACTCTCTGTAAGATTTTCATCCCGCGTTTTTCAAAAGTCTTGCGACAGGTAAGCGTCAATGACCACAACCTCCCCCCACTGGCAGATGGCCGTCGACCTCGAGCGCTGTATCGGCTGTCACGCCTGCTCGGTCGCCTGCAAGGTCGAAAACGATATCGAGCTGGGCGTGTTTCGCACCCGGGTGCTCTATCACGACCACGGCGCCTTCCCCGCCACCCGGCGCAGCTTCCTGCCCACCCTGTGCATGCAGTGTGCCGACGCCCCCTGCATGACGGCGTGTCCGTCGGGGGCGATCAGGCGAAGCGATGACGGCATCGTGCACATCGACCCGGATACCTGCGACAAGTGGGAATCCTGCATCGGCGCCTGCCCCTACGGCGCGCTGCATATCGATCCGGTGCAAAACATTGCCGACAAGTGTGACTTCTGCAGCCACCGCCTTGAGCAGTCGATGGCACCGGCCTGCGTGGAAGCCTGTCCGGCCGACGTGCTGATCTTTGGTGACATCAACGACGATCAGAGTCCGGTGTCACGCTTTTATCAGCGCTACGACAGCGAGCTAAACGGGCTGCGCGTCGAGCGCGGCACCCAACCGCAGGTGCGCTATCGCGGCGTCGGCACGGTGGTGCCGCAGGCCGCCGTGGACCGGCTGCCCGATGGCCGGCCGCACGACCCGCTGGATTATGAAATCGATCGGTGGGCCGAGCGCTGATGCGCTTTCCCTTCAGGATGCTCCCTCTGGTGGACAATACGGTGCCTGCATGAAACGACGATCCTTTATCAAGGCGGGCATTGCCGCCCTGGCCGGTCTTAAAAAAGGCGAATACATCTATCTGGGCGTGGGTGGCGCCCTCGGTGCGGCAGCCGTCGGCGGCGCCCTGATGGTGCCCTCCCCGGCCCGCAAGGTGAAAAACGATTACCGCCAGGCCAAAAGCGTCAAAAGCGTGTGTCTGAACTGCTCGAGCGTGTGCGGCATCGAGGGGTTTGTCATCGATAACCGGGTGGTAAAAATCCGCGGCAACCCGCTCGACCCCAACATGGGCAGCCACATGACCTGCGCCAAGGGCCAGAGCGGGCCCACCATCAATGACTATCCCGAGCGGCTGGTGTATCCGCTCAGACGGGCAGGGGCGCGAGGTGAGGGGCTGTGGCAGCGCATCAGCTGGGAGGAAGCCTGTGACGAAATCGCCGGGCGCATTCAACAAAGCATTGATGCCGGCCACCCCGAGCGCGTCGTGCTCCATGCCGGGCGCTCGCGGATCAATACCGAAATCACACGCTTTCTGGGTGCCATCGGCTCGCCGGTTCAGCTCAACCACCGCTCGCTGTGCTCCTCGAGCAAGCGCGGCGCCAACTACGTCAGCCTGGGCGATACCGACTGGGAGTCGATCGACGCCGAGCGCTGTCGCTACTTTCTCAATTTCGGGTCCAACTTCTACGAGGCCCACCAGGGCGGGCTGCACCTGGTCAAGCGCGTCGTCAAGGCCCGCTTTGATCACGGCGCGACGCTGGTCACCTTCGATGTGCGGTTGTCCAACACCGCCGGGCGCAGCGATGAGTGGTTTGCGCCCTTCCCCGGCACCGAGGGCGCCGTGGCGCTGGCCATGGCGCACGTCATCATGCGCGAGGGCGAGTTCGACCGGGAGTTTGTCGAACACTTCGTCAATCTCTCGGCCACCGAGATCACCGACTTCCTGAAGGATTACACGCCCGAATGGGCCGAAGCCGAATCCGGGCTTGCCGCCGCTGACATCGAGCGCGTCGCACTGGCCTTTGCCCGCGAGCGCCCGGCAGCGGTGGCCTTTACCAATCGCGGCACCGGCTCGCACTACAACGGCATGAACGCCGAGCGCGCCGTGGTCATGCTCAACGCGCTGGTCGGCTCCGTGGGTCGCCCGGGCGGCTATTGCTACGGCATGGAAGAGAAGCTGCGCGCCAAGCGCTATCCCCAGCCCGAGCCCGTGCCGCCGGAACCCACGGTCAGAACCGATCTGGAAGACCCGCCGGAGTGGCCGCTGGCCAACCGCTGGCAGAAGATGAAGGTCGGTCAGATCGTGTATGAGTACATCCGCCAGGGCCGCGCGACGGTGGATGTCTATCTCTCCTACACCCTCGGCTCGCCCATGAACTGGCCGGAGGGGCGCACCACCACCGTCGAGGTGCTCAAGGATGAGTCACTGATCCCCTTTCATGTCTGCTCGGACGTGGTCTATTCCGAGATGGCCCACTACGCCGACCTCATTTTGCCGGATGCCACCTATCTGGAGCGCTGGGGACTTGAGACCCGCAGCAGCCCCGAGCTTCGCCACTTTGTCACCCTGCGCCAGCCCATGGTGACCCCGCCGGGCGAGGCGCGCAGCTACGCCGATGTGCTCTTTGATATCGGCCGCCGCCTGGGGCCGGATCAGGCGCGCTATTTCGAATTTGGCGATCACGAGGCCTTCGTGCGCCATCAGTGTCGTCACATCCCCGCCGGTGAGGAGGCCGACGGCCTGGAATGGATGAAGCGCCACGGCGCCTTTGTCGATGATGTGCCCAAAAACTACGAGGCGCATCGTCGCCCCCTGAGCGAGGCGGCGCTTGCCGATGCGCACATCGATGACGAAAGCGGGCAGATCTATCAGCGCGACGCTCAGGGCGGGGCGCAGGTTATCGGGCTGATGATCGATGATCACGGTACGCCGCGCGCCGTTCGCGGGTTCGGGACGCCCTCGAGGCGCTTTGAGATCCACAGTCCGGAAATCACCAAACTGGCCCGCGGCCAAGGCATTCATCACGACGGGCTGCCGGGCTATCTGCCGGTGCCGGCCCATGTGGATCTGCCGGAGGACCGCTTCATCCTGACCAGTTTCAAATGGAACGTGCACACCCAGGGGCGCACGGCCAACCAGAAGTATCTGACCGAGATCGTTCACGACAACCCGATGTGGATCAATCCGCGCACCGCAGAGCGTCTGGGGATTGTCACGGGCGACCGGGTCGAGCTGACCACCTATCGCCCGCGCAGCAGCGACCGGGGGGACCGGGCCTGGCGCGATACCGGCCAGCCGGTCGGCAGCCAGCAGGTCCACGTAGTGGTCACCGAGGGCATTCACCCCCGCGTGGTCGCGATCTCCAACAGCCTGGGGTACGTCGTCTCGGGACGGGCGGCCATGGCCCGCCAGGGTCCGCGCGAACGCGAGGCCGCGCTGGGCTACAAGGGCTACGCGCCGGCGCCCGAGCGCGATGACCTGCGCGATCATCTGTGGTGGGACAAGCGCCTGGGCGGGCGCGGCAACGGCATTAACGTCAACGCCCTGCAGCCGATCAATCCCGAACCCCTGATCGGCAACCAGGCCTGGTTCGACACGGTCTGCAGCCTGCGCCGCGTTTAGCACCCGAATGCTCGACGGGCCCGGAGCGTCGCCCCTGCCCTCCCCAATGGCGCAACGGGAACAGGGCACTGGTTGCTGCCGGGTCAGGATGACGGGAGCCCGGGTCGTTCGGGTCACGCCCCCACCCCAGAGACACGACAGGCCGTGCGCCAGCCCGGTCACTGTCGTTGAGGAGAGTCCGACATGGCAGCCACCTCAAGTGATGCAGCCGCCAGCCACTCACGCGGTCTGACGCTGGCCACGCTCGGCATCGTCATTTTGAGCTTCGATAGTCTGCTGGTGCGACTGGCGGCCACCGACGGCTGGAACGTCGCGTTCTGGCGCGGCGCTTTCATGGCACTTGTCATGGGGCTTTTCTACTGTCAGCGCCGCCGACTGGCGACGCTCAACGCCCATCGCGGGGTGTCGCTGGTTTCTGCCGGGCTGCTGGCGGCCATTTCGCTGCTGTTCGTGATGGCGGTCATGCACACCCGGGTGGCGAACGTGGTAGTGATCCTGAGCACGGCGCCACTGTTTGCCGCCATTTTCACACGGCTGTTTCTGCAGGAACGCGTCGCGGCAAGAACCTGGGTGGCAATCGGTCTGGCCATGCTGGGGCTGGTGATCGTCTTTGCCGGCTCACTGACCGGAGACGGCCTGCTGGGCGATCTCTACGCGCTCGGCGCCGCCATGGCGGTCGGCGCCAACCTGACGCTGCTGCGGCGCTACCCTGTACTGGATCGGCTGCCGCTGATCGCCGGCGGCGGCGTGATCACGGCCCTCATTGCCTGGCCCCTGGCGACGCCGCTGGCGCTGGAGACGCAGAGCTACGCGGTGCTTGCCATCATGGGTCTGGTCCAGATGCCGCTGGCCACGGCACTGATTAACAACGCCACCCGCTATCTGCCCTCCGCCGAGGTGGCGCTGTTTTATCTGGTCGAGGCGATTCTTGGCACGCTATGGGTCTGGTGGCTGCTCGGCGAAGAGCCCCCGGAGGCGACGCTCTACGGCGGTCTGCTCACCCTGGTGACGCTGCTCGTCAACGGCTGGCTGGGGCTGCGCCGGTCCCGAAGCCGCCGGGTGGCGGCCGCCTCCCGGGCCGAGTGATCCACCCGAAAGGCACCGGCCGCGGTCGCTGTCGTTATGACGTCAACCGTTATGACGTCAACGCCATCTCCGGGGCCGGGTCAGGGGCAACCGCCTCAATATCACGCCGCCCCTGGAACTGCTCGGGCCGGGTCACGGCCTCCAGCAGCCGCCGGGCGTCCGGCTGCCACAGCACGATATCCAGCGGCCCGCGCGGGGCGAATTTCAGCGACTTGCGCTTTTGCACCAGTGCCATGACCGGCACATCCAGCGCCGCGCCGATATGCAGCGGACCGGAGTCCGGGCTGATCAAATAGCGGGCATGATGCAGCATGGCGGCAAAGATGCGCAGCGGCCGGGGCCGGCACAGCGCGCCATACCGGCTGCCGGCTGTCTGTCGCTCGAGTGCCGGTGCGTGGCGCAGCTCCTCGGGGCCGACAAACACCACGTAGCGCTGCCCGGCGGCTTCAAGCGCCTCGATGCTCTCCTGCCAGAAACTCAGGGGCAGGCGCTTGTCGAGATGGCCGCCCACAAACAGCGCCACAAAGGGCGTCGCTCGCCCGGTGGCATCAAAATCGATGCCCAGCTCCTCGAGCTCGCCGCGCCCGATGCTGCACTCGCCGTTGCTCAGTGTCATCAGCGGTCGGTCGCGACAGGGCGTACCAAGGGCGCGGGCAAACATCTGTGGAATATCGTAGGCATGGCTTTGTTCACCGCTGACTTCGATATCAAACCAGCGCTGGCCCCGCTTGCCCTTGCCCATGGTGTAGCGACTTTTGATACAGCGCACGAAGATCAGCCCGGTCAGCGAACTGGGCCCGGCCTGCACGGCCAGGTCGTATTTCTCCTGGCGCAGCCGCCAAAGCATGGCGGGAAAGCGCCACGGCCGCACGATGGCATCGCGCGACAGGGTCAACAGCTGATCCACGCGCTGATGGCGAAACAGCGTCTGCGTGCTATCGGTGGTGAGAAGGTCGATCTGCGCGTCGGGAAAGCGCTGTCGGAAGGTTTCAATGACAGGCGACATGATCAGTGCATTACCGATGCGATAGTTGGGTCGCACCAGCAGAATTTTCAGGGGCCCCTGAAGCTTTTCGACCTCGACGGCCTGATGCTTTCGAAAACATTTCGTCATGACAAGGGTGACGCCACGCCGTGCACTTTTTTCGACACTCTGCGCGATCGTTTTAAGAAATGTGTTGGTGCGAACCGCTGTTTTCAGAGACATCACATCACCTGATCAAGGCGCCCGCTGCGAGTAATATTCCCGCAGGGATTAATGATTTATTAACACACAGGGCGTTATTTCGACGCCAATAAAAGACCACGATATGGACAGTCAGTTCCAGTGTTCAAGCGGCTTTTTTTGAAAAATGGCTACTCTGAAATGAAGGAAATATTAAACAAAGAGGCGGCATTAATATTTAATTAAAATCGCCTTTTATTTGCCTTATGAGACGCTTTTAACAAAACAATGTTTTTTAAATCGATCTCTATCGGGCAGCGCCGGCCATTCAGCGATCAAGCGTGTCTCGATGTTACTGCCGGACCGGAGCCAGGACTGAAAAAGACAGGAGGCGCCGTCTGACGCTATGCTGACAGTCATCATCAAAACGGGGGAACGGATTGTGACGACAAACAAAAAGATAGAACGCGATGTCGATTGCTGGCTGACCGATATGGACGGCGTGCTGGTGCACGAAAACAAGGCCATTCCCGGGGCGGCCGAGCTGATCAACCAGTGGCGGGAGAAGCAAAAGCCCTTTCTGGTACTGACCAACAATTCGATCTATACCCCGCGCGATCTCAGTGCCCGGCTGGCGCGCAGCGGCATCGACGTGCCCGAGGAGCAGCTCTGGACCTCGGCGCTGGCCACCGCGGCCTTTTTGAAGGATCAGTCGCCCGGCGGCTCCGCCTTTGTCATCGGTGAGGCCGGCATTACCACGGCCATGCATGAAGCCGGCTTTGTCATGACCGATACCGACCCGGACTACGTGGTACTGGGCGAGACCCGCACCTATTCGTTCGAGGCGATCACGCGCGCCATTCGTCTGATCAACGACGGCGCCCGTTTCATCGTGACCAACCCGGATGTGACCAGCCCCAGCCGGGAAGGCCCGCTGCCCGCCACCGGCGCCGTGGCAGCGCTGATCACCAGCGCGACCAAGCGCGAACCCTATGTCGTGGGCAAGCCCAACCCGATGATGTTTCGCTCGGCGCTCAACAAGCTGGGGGCGCATTCCATGCGCACCGGCATGATCGGTGATCGCATGGACACCGACGTGGTGGCCGGCATCGAGGCCGGGCTGCACACCGTGCTGGTGCTGACCGGCATTGCCGACCGCTCCGAGGTCGAGCGCTACCCGTTCAGGCCCAAGGAGATCCTCGATTCGGTGGCCGACCTGCTGGAAGCGGGTGATACATCGACCCGCGCAGCAGTCCAGGACGACGCCAAAAAATCCGGCGCCAAAAAGTAAGCCATGCCCGAGCGGTGGTCTGCCCGTCAGGCCACCGCCCGCTGCGGCAAGCGCCCTTGTGCCGGCGCCCGTCCATCCATCATATGTTACCGAAGTTCAGGAAAGCTCAACGGATCGTATGGCAGGGATAACCTGTGTAATCCGATCAACGGCAATAACGAATCACTACCCAAAGCACCAGACAACCCACACAAAACCACTCGTAAAGCGCTACTAGCTACATTGGATCGCATTAGCATGGTCTGAATCTCCCTACTGCGATCCTTCCCATGACAACAACACCCATCGTGCATGGCGGTCAGCGTATTGTGTGGATCGACGCCGCCAAGGGCGCCTGCATTTTCATGGTGGTGCTGTGGCATACCACCATCTTTTCCTATACCCGGATCGATTTCGGCACACTTCCCCTCGATAGCCTCTGGACCGGCGTACTGACCGCTTTCAAGCCGCTTCGCATGCCGCTTTTTTTCCTGATTTCGGGCTTTCTGGCGCACTCCGCCATCACCCGCAGAACCTGGCAGACCACCTTCCGTTCCCGGGTGGCGACCCTGTTCTGGCTCTACGTGCTGTGGATGACGATCAACTGGCTCGTCATTTCGCTGATGCGCACGCAAATCCCGGGGGCCGCCGGCGTCATTCCGGGCGAGGCGTACACGCTGGATGTGGTCGAATTCATGCGCGGTGTCTTTCTGGCCGACAGCGGCATCTGGTATCTCTACGCGCTGGTGCTCTACTTCGTGGTCTGCAAGATCTTCAATCGGGTCACCGTGCCACTTCTGGTGACACTGGCGCTTTTACAGATCCTTTCCGAGCACATTACCCAGGCCTGGAATTTCCAGAAACTGCTCGACTACGGCATTTTCTACGCGCTGGGCTGCTTTGGGCGGGACCACATCGCACGGATTTACGCAGATTTCAGCGCCAGACGCTGGGCACTGGTGGGTGTGGCCCTGCTGGCCTCGATGGCGCTCGCCCGTCAGCTGGGCATCTTCTATTGGCCGGTCATGCAGCTTTTTTTGTCCTGTCTGATGGTTTCGTTTGCCATCGACACGCTGAGCCTGATCCTGCGCTTTTGGCAGATGAGAGCCCTGCAGGCGCTGGGCAAACGCACCCTGCCGGTGTATGTCCTTCACATGCTGCTGGTCCATCCGGTGACGCTTTTGCTGGCCGATGTGGATCTCAGCGGCACAGCAGGGCAGGCACTCGCCGTTGCCCTGCCCGTGCTCATCGCCACGGCCGTCTGTGCCGGCTGTCTGCTGGTACGACTCGTACTCGACCGTGGCCCGGGCCGGGCGCTGTTTGACTTTCCGGCCATGAGAAACCGCCCGGTGGCACAGGGCACCTGAGCATCACCCAGCCGGCCCCATGCGCCTGCCCGACAGTTCAAGCGGGCGCATTCCATTTTATCGACGCTCAACGCTTATTTTCTGCAGTTGCCCTGCAGTGATTCGAAGCAGATGCTGGGCGCCTTTCTGACGTCTGGAGAACTTCCCATGCTGACCCTTCGCCCCGGCAGTGAGCGCGGCCACGCCAACCACGGCTGGCTCGAGAGCTACCACTCTTTCTCCTTTGCCGGCTACAACGACCCGAACCACGTCCGGTTCGGCCCCCTGCGGGTCATCAATGAAGACCGCGTCGCGCCCGGCGGCGGCTTCGGCCAGCATGGCCACCGCGACATGGAGATCTTTTCCTATGTGCTCGCCGGTGAGCTGGCGCACCGCGATACGCTGGGCAACGGCTCCAGTATTGGCCCGGGGCGTGTGCAGCTGATGACCACCGGTACCGGGGTGGAGCACAGCGAGTTCAATCACAGCGCGCATGCGCCGGTGCACTTTCTGCAGGTCTGGCTTTTCCCGCGTGAGACGGGGCTTTCCCCGCGCTACAGCGAGGCCGACTTCCCGTCTGATTCAAAACGCGACCGGCTGTGTCTGATCATTTCCCCCGACGGTCGGGAAGGCTCGCTGCGCATCGAGCAGGATGCCTTCATTTACGCCACGATCCTGGACGGCGAAACCGCCCTGACCCACGAACTCTCCCCCGGCCGGCGCGGCTACGTGCATATCATCCGCGGCGCGCTCGAGGTCAACGACCAGAACCTTGAAGGCGGCGATGCCCTGATGCTGGAAGACGAGGCGCGGATCACACTCGCCCGCGGCCGTGGCGCCGAGGCGCTGGTGTTTGATCTGCCCTGAATCGTTGGTCTGCCCTGAATCGACAACGGAGCCCATCTGTTCGATGATCACGCCAAATCATTGCTATAACCGCATTGCCAACCAGTGAGGGCGTCATGTCAGCATCGAACCAACCGGCATCCAGCGGTGCCACTGTCTACAACTACGGATCGATCAATATCGACCATGTCTACCGCGTGCCGCACCTGGTGCGTCCGGGCGAGACGCTCTCCAGCACCGACTATCAGATCGTGCTGGGCGGCAAGGGCGCCAACCAGACCATCGCGCTGGCGCGTGCCGGCGGCCGGGTCGCTCACTGGGGCCAGCTGGGCCATGCCGACGAGTGGGCGCTTGCGACGCTGAAAAACGCCGGCGCCGACATCGATGACGTGACCCTGCTCGAAGGCTCAAGCGGTCACACCGTGATTCAGGTCGATGACGATGGCGAAAACGCCATCGTGCTCTTTGGCGGCACCAATCAGAGCTTCAGCAAGGAGCGCATCAGGGCATTGGTCGACGGTGCCGACAGCGAGGGCTGGTTGCTGCTGCAAAACGAGTGCAACGATATCGAGGATGTGATCCGTCAGGCGCTGGACCGAGGTCTGAAGGTGGCCTTCAACCCGGCGCCGATGACGGCCGCCGTTCGTGACCTGCCGCTGAGTGAACTGTCGCTGTTGTTCGTCAATCGCGGGGAGGCTGCCGCACTGGTCGAAATGGCAGAAGAGAGCGATGCCAAAAGCCTGATTGCGGCGCTGCAACAGGCACTGCCGGGCACCGACATCGTGCTTACGCTCGGCTCGGAAGGGGCCTGGCGCATCGACGGCGAGCGCAATGAACCCCTGTATCAGCCGGCCCGTCCGGTGCAGGCCGTGGACACCACCGGCGCCGGGGACACCTTCATCGGCTATTACATGGCCGGCGTGCAGGCAGGCTGTGACGCCTCGACCTGTCTTGAGCGCGCCACCGCCGCCGCCGCACTTGCCGTACAGCGCGCCGGGGCCGCCACCGGCATCCCCGATGTTGATGAGGTCGAGACCTTTTTGCAGATTGCCGCGCGCCAGTCGTAATCCGCGACCCCACGGACTCGTGGCATAAAAAAGGCCCCACCAATGGCGGGGCCTTTTGTGTCAGACGCGGCGGTCACCGGCACACGGGCGGCTTATGACTGACCGCTCATCTCGCCGAGCATGGCCTCGATCAGATCCATCCCTTCACCGAGCACCTCATCGCTGATGGTGACCGGCATCAAAAAGCGGATCGTGTTGGCGTAGAGCCCGCAGGAGAGCAGGATCAGGCCGCGCTCGCGCGCCGTCTTGCACAGCTTGCCGGCCAGCTCGGCATCCGGCTCGCCGTCGGCGCGGACCAGATCAAAGGCTGCCATGGCGCCCAGGTGACGCGAGTTGCGCACGCAGTCAAACGAGCGCTCCAGCGTCTGGAAGCGTTCGCCGAGCTTGTCGCCCAGCGCGCGGCTTTTCTCGAGGATGTTTTCCTCCTCGAAGACATCCAGCACGGCCAGTACGGCGGCACACGAGACCGGGCTGCCGGTGTAGGTGCCACCCAGCGAATTGCCGCCGGAGGCGTCCATCACGCTGTCGGTGCCCACCACCGCCGAGATCGGCATGCCATCGCCCATGCTCTTGGCCATGGTCATGATGTCGGGTTCCACACCGGTGTGCTCGATGGCAAACATCTTGCCGGTACGACCAAAGCCGGACTGCACTTCATCAACGATCAGCAAAATGCCGTGCTCGTCACAGATCTCGCGCAGCGCCTTCATGAAGCTCGGTGAGGCGGCGTGAAAACCGCCCTCGCCCAGCACCGGCTCGATGACGATCGCCGCGGTATCCTTTGGGTTGGCGTCGGTCTTGAAGGTCATCTTCAGCCCGCGCAGCGCCTCTTCTTCGCTGACGCCGATCGATTCGACTGGATAGGGCGCGCGGTAGACCTGTCCGGGCATGGGGCCGAAGTCGGTGCGATACGGCGCGACCTTGCCGTTCATCGCCATGGTCATGAAGGTACGACCGTGATAGCCGCCAGTGAAACAGATCACGCTGGAGCGACCGGTCGCGGCACGGGCGACCTTGACGGCGTTTTCCAGCGCCTCGGCACCGGAGTTGGCCAGCATCACCTTGGCGTGCCCGCGTACCGGCGTGATGTGGCTGAGTTTTTCGGCCACCTTCACGTAGCCTTCATAGGGCATGACGGTCTGGCAGGTGTGCATCACCTTGTCGAGCTGCACCTTAACCGCTTCAACCACCTTCGGATGGCGGTGGCCGATATTGAGTACGCCGATACCGCCGGCAAAATCGATAAAGCGCTTGCCGTCAGCGTCCCACAGCTCGGCATTTTCGGCGTGGTCGGCAAAGTGGGTATCAGGGCTTGCCGCGCCGTTGGCCACGTAGCGCTTTTTCAGCTCGTTGAGTTCGTTATTGTTCATCTGCAGTCTCCTTTGATGTGCAGCGATTACAGCCCGCCAAGACAGACATACTTGAGCTCGGTAAACTCCTCCAGTCCATGGTGCGAACCCTCTCGACCCAGTCCGGACTCCTTGATCCCGCCAAAGGGGGCCAGCTCGGTCGACAACAACCCTTCGTTGACGGCCACCATGCCGTACTCCAGCGCCTCCATCACATGCCAGATGCGCTTGTAGTCGCGGGCGTAGAAGTAGGCCGCCAGGCCAAAGGGCGTATCGTTGGCCATCGCGATGGCCTGATCATCCTGGTCGAAACGAAACACCGCCGCCAATGGCCCGAAGGTCTCCTCATGAGCCACGGCCATGTCCGGTGTCACATCCGCCAGCACGGTCGGTGCATAAAACGAGTGCCCCAGCGCGTGCGTCTGACCACCCTCTACCAGTCGAGCGCCCTTGTCGAGCGCATCAGCAACGTGAGCGCTGACCTTGTCGACTGCCGCCTGATTGATCAACGGCCCGATGTTGATGCCTTCTTCCTGACCGTTGCCGACCTTGAGCTGGCGCACGCGCTCGGCGAGTTTCTCGACAAAGGTATCGTACACGCCGGACTGGACCAGAAAGCGGTTGGTACACACGCAGGTCTGGCCGGCATTGCGGTATTTCGAGGCAATTGCGCCCTCAACGGCGGCGTCAATATCGGCGTCGTCAAACACGATAAAGGGCGCGTTGCCGCCCAGCTCCATGGCGGTCTTTTTGACCGTGGAGGCGCACTGCGCCAGAAGCTTCTTGCCCACCGGCGTGGAGCCGGTAAACGAGACCTTGCGCACCCGCGGGTCGGTGGTGAGCACCTCGCCCACCGCGGCAGGGCTTTTGGCGGTGACCACATTGATGGCCCCTGCCGGAATGCCGGCTTCCAGCGCCAGCGCGGCCAGGGCCAGCGCAGTCAGCGGGGTGGCCTCGGCAGGTTTGATCACCACCGTGCAGCCGGCGGCCAGCGCCGGGGCGCATTTGCGGGTGATCATCGCCAGCGGGAAGTTCCAGGGCGTAATGGCGGCGACCACGCCGATCGGCTCACGCACCACCAGAATGCGCTTGTCCGCGCCGTGTCCCGGCAGGGTTTCCCCGGCAATGCGCTTGGCCTCTTCGGCGTAGAACTCGATAAACGAGGCGCCGTAGCCGACCTCCCCGCGGGACTCCGCCAGCGGCTTGCCCTGTTCCAGCGTCATCAACCGCGCCAGTTGATCGGTGTGTTCCACCACCAGATCAAACCAGCGGCGCAGCAGACGCGAGCGTTCCTTCGCCGGCACACGGCGCCAGTCGGCCATTGCCGTCTCGGCGGCGGCGACGGCCTCACGGGTTTCCTCGGCGCCCAGATCGGCCACGTTGGCGATCAGCTCACCGGTGGCCGGGTTATTGACCGCAAACTGCCGGTCGCCTTCGACCCAGCGCTCGCCGATCAGTGCCGCAGCGCTCTGGCTTTTGAATTCGATGTCAAACATGTGTCTCCCTCATGGATGTGATGTCAGCGGTCATAAACGTTTTGCATGACCCGGTCGCTGAAAGCGCGCCCGTAGCGATTGAGCGCAAAGAGATACATCGCAAGCCCCAGCACCATCCAGCCGCCAAATACGCCCCACTCGATGCCGGTCAGCGCCGAGGGGCTGCCCGGCAAATACAGACAGGCCATGCCAAGCGACAGCGCCACCGCCAGCGCGCCGACCACTCGACCGTTACCCACCCTGAAGGGGCGGTCCATGTCGGGTTCGCGCTTTCGCAGCACCAGAAACGACAGCGCCACGAACAGATAGGCGATCACGATGCCAAGACCGCCGGCATCCACCAGCCACACCATGGCCGGGCGCCCCATGAAAGGCGCAATCGTCGACAACAGCCCGATCATGATGATGGCGTTGGTGGGGGTTTTGTACTTCGGATGCAGTTTGCCCAGAAAGGCCGGCAGCATGCCGGAGTGCGCCAGCGCGTAGATCGCCCGCGACCCGCCGATGTAGAAGGCGTTCCAGCTGGTGATGATGCCGGCAATACCGGCCAGTACCATCAGCTTGCTGCCCCAGACGCTGCCCATGACCGCGCCCATGGCGTCCGGCACCGACAGCGAGCTGCCCTGCAGTGCGTCGTGATCGAGCATCAGACTGGTGCCCAGCACGATCAGCGCATACCAGGCCACCGCCATCAGTACCGAAGCGATCAGCACCTTGCCGATATCGCGAAACGGCAGGTCGATCTCCTCGGCCGCCTGCGGAATCACGTCAAAGCCCACGAACAAAAAGGGCACCATCACCAGCACCGCCATGATGCCGCCGGCAAAGCCGCCGGTGCTTTCATGGTTGAAAAGCGGCGTCATATTGGCCACTTCACCGGTAAACAGCGCCCCGGTAATGAAGAGCACGCCGACCACCAGAATCAGGCCGGTCACCAGCTTCTGGATCAGTGCCGCGGTGGTAATCCCCACATAGTTGATCGCCATCATGATCAGCGAACCGATCACGCCCACGGCGACCCAGCTGGCCTTGACGTCCCAGCCGGCCACGGTCCAGAGATGGCCCACGTCGTAGCCGGGAAAGAGCTGCTCGACCACGGTGGGCAGGGCGACGGCTTCAAACGACACCACGCTCACATAGCCCAGCACGATGCTCCAGGTACAGATAAAGGAGGCAAAATGGCCCAGGGCGCGGTAGCTGTAGACGTGCTCACCGCCCACCTTGGGCATGGCCGAGGCCAGTTCGGCGTAGGTCAGCCCGACCAGCAGTACGGCAATGCCGCCGATGACAAAGGCGATGATCGCGCCCAGGCTGCCGGCATCGAGAATGGCTCCGCCGGTCAAAACGATCCAGCCCCAGCCGATCATGGCGCCGAAGGCGAGGGCCAGCACGTCGGTGCGGGCCAGAACGCGCACCAGCTCGCGTGGTTTGGTTGTGCTCTGCATGGAGTATTCCGTGATTGTTATGGTCATTCAGGGCGGCAGGAGGGTTGGGTCGGCATCGATGCCTTGTTGTCTCTCCTCATCACACGCTACCACTGTCCAGGCCCTGGTACGTGAACCACTTGTGTGTTCAGCTGGACCACTGTTCACAACCACCGCCATAATGCCCTCATCTCCCGTCACCCTGCCCGGACCCGTGCCATGCAGCGATCCGTCGAAGAGGCCCTGAGCGATATCGAAGCGGCCTGGCAACGCCAGCCCGACCGGCTGAGCAAGCAGGTGCGTCTGGAGCAGGCCCTGACCACGCTGATCGAGCTGCAGTGGACCGACGGCCAGCGCCTGCCCGCCCACCGCCATATCTGCGAGCGTCTGGGCGTGGCGCGCAACACCCTGGCCGGTGTCATCGAGTCGCTGCAGTCGCGCCATGTTTTGATGACCCAGCACGGCCGCGGCAGCTGGAGCCGGCGCCCGGACGCCTCGTCGCCGCTTTCAAACGCACCTTCGCCGGCGCTGTCAGACCGGGCCCGACAGATTCTGAGCACCAGCGGTGCCAGCCCGATCCAGAGCGGCGCCTTCGTGCCGGGCATCCCCGACATCGCCCGCTTTCCGATGCGGCGCTGGCGCACGCTCTACGCCACCCTGACCGTGCCGCAAAACGCCCTGTTATTGTCCTATTCCAGCGGCGGCTACGGGCCGCTCAAGCGCGAGATTGCCGATTTTCTCCGGCGCGGGCGCGGCATCGAATGCGCTCTGGAACAGATCATCATTACCGACGGTACCCATCACGGCCTGGAGCTGTGTGCGCTGGCGCTGGCCGACCACGGCGACCGCGTGACGATGGATTCCCCCTGCTACTGGGGCGCGCGCAATGTCTTTCGAGCGGCAGGCCTGGGCATCCATCAGTGTCGCTGGCAGCCCGGGGCGGGCTATCGCGACCCGTCGCCGTCAGCCCGCTCGCCGCGGCTTTTGTATCTGACCGGTGCGCGCCACTACCCCTTGAGCGTGCCCATGCCGATCGAGGACAAGCGCTCGCTGGTCGAGCGCCTGTCACCAGAGCTTGTCATCGAGGACGACTACGAGTTTTTCGACAGCCACCACCGCAGCCTGCTCTTCTCTCCCGATGACGGCCACTCCATTCTGGCCGGGTCGTTTTCCAAGCTGATGTTTCCGGGGCTGCGGCTGGGATACCTGGTGGTGCCACGCGCGCTGAGCGAGGCCATCAACCGATTGCGCAGCGAGGTGTTTCGCGAAGGGCGCATGCTGGATCAGGCGGTATTGGCGCGATTCATGGCCGACGGCGATCTGGATCGCTGGTGTCGGCGTATCAACCGGGAATATCTACAGCGCCAGCAGACCCTGCATGCGCTTTTGACCCCTTTGCCGGGCGTGATCGATGTCTCGCCGCCGGCCGGCACCATTACCCTGTGCGTGACGCTCGCGCCGGATATCGACGATGTGCGCCTGGCGCGCTACCTGCTCAATCACTACCGGCTGGTGGTCAAGCCGCTCAGCCCGGTCTGCAGCGAGGATGACCCGCGGCGCGGTCTGGTGCTGGGTATCGGTATGGTCGAAGGGGAAACGCTGGTGCGCCTCGGGCGGCAGCTGGCCGAGGGCGTGCACGCCTTTATGGCCACGCGCTGATGTGATCACACCGCCACCCGTGGCATGATCAGGCCATTCTTTTTCTGGCATGGAGACACCATGGTGCAGCAGACGTCCCTGACCGCGCCGGCCCCCCTGATCTGCTTTCAGGGCAACTGTGCCGGTCCCAATCCTCACGGCATGACCGGCACGCTGGCGCTGGCACAGACCCTGGCAGCCTCTCTCGAAATTCCCCTGCAGACGCTGGGGGCGCCGGGTCAGGCGCTGTCGGGCAGCTGGCAGCAGATGCTCGAGGCCGTCACGCCCGATTTCGTGTCGCTGGGGCGATACCTGGAGAAGACGCTGTCTTCAGGCAAGCGCCCTGTTGTGACCATGAGCCGCTGCGCCGGCGCACTGGCCACCCTGCCGGTGATCGCCCGGCAGCACCCCGAGGCCTGCATCGTCTGGTTTGACGCCCACGGCGATCTCAACACGCCGGAGACCTCCGAGTCGGGCTATCTCGGCGGCATGGTCATTGCCGGCGCCGCCGGGATGTGGGACAGCGGTCTGGGCAACGATCTGTCTCTTGCCCACGTCATTCTCGCCGGCGCCCATCAGCTCGACCCCGCCGAACAGGCACTCATCGATAACAAACGCCTGCTTCACCTGCCCCCGGCCCGGCTCAGCGTCGAGGCGCTGCGACGTGCCATCAACGGCCGCCCGGTCTACATCCATCTCGACTGCGATGTACTCCAGCCCGGCGTGGTACCCAGCGACCATCAGATCGACGGGGGCCTTGCCCCGGAAACACTGGCCGAGCTGATGGCCGCGCTGGCCGGGGAAGACGTCGTCGGCATGGAAATCGCCGAGCTCGAGTCCCACTGGCCGGAGCAGTCGGAATCGGCGGATCTGACGGTGCTGGTGGAGATACTGATGCCGCTGGCCCGACGGCTTTTGGCCGATGAGGCGCCATGCGCGCGCTGATTCACGACTTTGAAACCGCCGGCGGCAGCGCCCGCCACTGCGGCGTGGTACAGCTGGCCGTGCTGAGCGGCATACTGGGCAATGACGGCGCCTTTTATCGCCGGTGGCAGTCCTATGCCAACTACCACCCGGGCGGGCTGATCGAGCCGGCCACCACCCGCGTGCATGGCCTGCGTGACGAAGATGTCGCTGCCTGCCCCGACTATCGCCACGCCGTGCCGGCGGTCTACCGGGCGGCAGCGCGTCAGGGATTCGATGCGCTGGTCATCGGCTTTAGCAACACCAGCTTTGACAACGTGATCGCTCACCGCCTGGGTCTGCGTCCCAGGCGCAGCCTGGACCTTTTCCTGCCGGCTTATCGGCTCAAAAAGCGCGACGGTCTGGAAAGCGCCTCGCTTGCCAACACCTACCAGACGCTGACCGGTGAGCCCCCCATCAACGCCCATGACGCGCTTGCCGATGTGCGCATGACCGCTGCATTGATCCCGCCGCTGATGGCCCGCTTTGGTTTTACCGAATTCACCGCCTTCCTCGACTGGGCCACCACCGGCCAGCCGGTGCCCGGCATGCGACTGCGCTTTGGCCCGGCGCGCGGTCACACGATCGAGTCCCTCGATGACGATGCCCTGGTCAAGGCACTGACTGGCTGGCGCGGCGGCAATATCGACGTGCTCGCCTCGCTCGAGGCCGAGTATGCCAAACGCGGCCTGACAGCCCGGCCCGAGCAGGGACAGCTTTTTTAGGTATTTGCCTCGGCGTTGCGCTCACGAGCGGCGAACGCCTCCCTGGCAACAAAGAGTCCGTTCAGCGCGGCCGGGAACCCGGCATAGACCGCCATCTGCATGATGACTTCGACAATCTCTTCCTGCGTCAGCCCGACATTCAGACCAGCCTCGATATGGACCTTCAGCTGAGCCGGCGCCGTGCCCATGGCCGTCAGCGCTGCGATAGTGGCTGTTTCACGGCTGCGCAGATCAAGCCCCGGGCGCGAGTAAATATCGCCGAACGGAAACTCCAGCAGATAAGTCGCAAAATCAGGCGCGATATCGGCCAGTGCGCTGACAACCTTTTCTCCGGCTTCGCCATCAATGGCCGCCAGCGCCTGACGCCCGCGTGTCAATCGGTCACTCTCGTAGGTATGGGTCATGTTCTTGATGTCTCCTCATGCAGGGTGGCGTGATAGCCTTCGATCTTGGTATCCAGCACTTCAAGCGATGCCTGTAGCAGATCCATGTGTTCTTGAACCCGCTCGCGATGCGCCTCAAGCAGCGCACAGCGCGCCGGTGCCGTCTCATCGCCCTGCGCGCGCAAAGCGGCATAGTCCAGCATCTCGCGAATCGGCATACCGGTAGCACGCAGCCGTTCAAGAAAGGCCAGCCACACCAGAACGCTGACGTCATAGTCGCGCTGGCCCGAGCCATCGCGTCGAGGCGGTGGCAGCAGGCCAATGCGCTCGTAGTAGCGCAGGGTATGGGTCGAGCGCCCCGAGCGTCTGGCCAGTTCTCCAATCTTCATGCATCACTCCTGTGCTGATGCCAGAGAGGTTACGGCCTGGAGCGCGCTCCAGGTCAAGCAAAAGGATCACGCCATGACACTGCTTGCTCAGCCCAAAAAACCCGTCATACAACAAGAACCCACCGGCTGCGGCATCGCGGCCTGCGCCGCGCTGGCAGGCCTTGATTATGAAACCGCACGAACGCGGGCCGCCGCGCTTGGCATCCATGCCCATGACCGCACGCTGTGGTCGCAAACGGCGCATGTCAGAAGGCTTCTGGCGTCTCTGAGTATCGAGGCTTCCAGCGACGAGCAGCCCTTTACCGGCTGGGATGACCTGCCGGACCGGGCGCTTTTGGCCATCAAGTGGCGAGAAATCAGCGGTGTGCCCTTCTGGCACTGGGTGGTGTTCGTACGCGAGGGGGGAGTGTGTGTGGTGCTGGACTCGAAGGCGGCCCTTAAAACCAACGTTCGCCGCGATTTTGGCCGCATGGCGCCAAAGTGGTTTATCGAGGTAACCGGTTACTCGAACGCCTGTGGATAGCGCCTTTTGGCGCGCATCAACCGGATGATGGTGACAAGACTTGTGACGATCACCAGCGCCTCGGCCAGCATGCCGCCCGCCGCGCCGGCCAGCCAATGGCTGAAAAGCCAGGCAACGGCCGCCAGCGCCAGAAAGACACGCATGGCGATGCCCTTGAGCAGAAACATGCCGGTGGTGCCGATCACCATGGCGACCAGCGCCGGCAGGTCGGCCATGCCCTGCCAGGTCAGCATGGCGACGAGCGCACTTGCCGCCAGCACCCCCGCCATGACCCATCGGTTGCCGGGATAGCGCCGGGCCAGCGCAATGCGCAGGATCACCACCAGCGACAGCGCCGCGGCCGTCCAGCTGCCCAGAAAGGCAAACTGCAGCGCAAATGCCACGTTGGCGAGAATCAGCAGGACCATTAACCGCTCGTCGCGCCGGCTGGCAAAGGCCAGCAGACAGAGAAGCAGCGAGACGAGACCGAAAAACTGTCCGGCCAGGGGGCCGACACTATCGAGCATCAGGGCGTCGCTCCTTATCAGCGAACATGACCGACAGACAGGTCAGGGCATAAAAAACCGGAGCGCAGGGCTCCGGTTGGATTCGTCAAAAGCGTGGCCGGATCAGATGTCCAGATTCGCCACCAGCGCGTTTTGCTCGATGAAGTCACGACGCGGTTCGACCTCGTCGCCCATCAGGGTGTTGAACATCATGTCGGCGCCGATGGCGTCCTCGATGGTGACCCTGAGCATGCGGCGACTTTCCGGGTCCATGGTGGTTTCCCACAGCTGGTCCGGATTCATCTCACCCAGCCCCTTGTAGCGCTGGATGCTGAAGCCTCGGCTGGCCTCGGCCATCAGCCAGGTGAGGATGTCGTGGAAGTTCTCGACCGGTTTGGAGCGCTCGCCGCGGGCAATGTAGGCGCCCTCTTCCAGCAGACCGTCCAGCGCACGATTGAGCGCGACCATGGCGGCGTAATCGGCCGACTGGAAAAAGCCCAGTCCCAGCGGATAGTCGGTTTCCACACCGTGGGCGCTCAACACGGCCGCCGGCAGATATAGACCGCGCTCTTCGCTGTGCACCAGACGGAAGATGTAGCGCGGCCCGCCCTCGTAGGCGATAAGCTCGTCCAGATCAGCCTGCAGCGCCTCGATCCAGCGCGTCATGGCGGCCTTGTCGGACAGCATCTCTTCGCTGACCGGGTCGGCGTAGATCAATCGCTTGAGCACATCGGCCGGATAGACGCGGGCCAGACGGTCAAGACGGTCCATCACGTCGCGATACTGATGCACCAGCTTTTCGAGATGCTCACCGCCAATGCCCGGGGCGTCGGCGTTGACGTAAAGCTGTGCGCCATCAAGGGCAGTAGTGGTCAGGTGCTGGATCAGCGCCGCCTCGTCCTTGAGATACATCTCGTTTTTGCCGCGCTTGATCTTGTACAGCGGCGGCTGGGCGATGAAGATGTGGCCGCGCTCGATCAGCTCCGGCATCTGACGGAAGAAAAACGTCAAAAGCAGGGTACGAATGTGCGAGCCGTCGACGTCGGCGTCGGTCATGATGATGACCGAGTGATAGCGCAGCTTGTCGGCGTTGAACTCTTCACGGCCGATGCCACAGCCCAGCGCGGTGATCAGGGTGCCGACCTCGGCCGAGGAGAGCATCTTGTCAAAGCGGGCCTTTTCGACGTTGAGGATCTTGCCCTTGAGCGGCAGGATCGCCTGGGTGCGGCGATCGCGGCCCTGCTTGGCGCTGCCGCCGGCGGAGTCACCCTCGACCAGGTAGAGCTCCGAACGGGTCGGGTCCTTTTCCTGACAGTCGGCCAGCTTGCCGGGCAGCCCGGCGATATCCAGCGCGCCCTTGCGGCGTGTCATCTCGCGCGCCTTGCGGGCGGCATCGCGGGCACGGGCGGCGTCAAGCATCTTGTTGACGATCGCCTTGGCGTCATTGGGGTTTTCCAGCAGATAGTCGGAGAGCTGACGGCTCATCTCCTGCTCGACGGCCGTTTTCACCTCGGAGGAGACCAGCTTGTCCTTGGTCTGCGAGGAGAACTTCGGGTCGGGCACCTTGACCGAGATGATCGCGGTCAGGCCTTCACGGGCATCGTCACCGGAGGTGGCCACCTTGGACTTTTTCTGCAGCTCCTCGGCCTCGATGTAGCTGTTGAGGCTTCGGGTCAGCGCGCCGCGAAAGCCCGCCATGTGCGTGCCGCCGTCGCGCTGCGGAATATTGTTGGTGTAGCAGAAGATGTTTTCGCTGTAGCTGTCGTTCCACTGCATCGCCACTTCCACCGCAATGCCGTCTTCACGCTCGGCGTTGAAGTGAAACACCGGATTGACGGTGGTGCGGTTGGTGTTGAGGTGATCGACAAAGGCGCGCAGCCCGCCCTCGTAGTGGAACAGCTCCTCGCGACCGTCGCGCTCGTCGAGCAGGCGAATCGCCACGCCGGAGTTGAGAAACGACAGCTCTCTGAGGCGCTTGGCCAGAATATCGTAGTGAAACTCGATATTGGCAAACGTCTCCGGTGAAGGCTTGAAATGAATCTGGGTGCCGGAGCGCTCGGTGTCGCCCACCACCGCCAGCGGCGACTGCGGCACACCATGCTTGTAGATCTGCTCGTGAACCTGGTTTTTGCGCCAGATGGTGAGCTTGAGCTGCTCGGACAGCGCGTTGACCACCGAGACCCCCACGCCGTGCAGTCCGCCGGAGACCTTGTAGGAGTTGTCGTCGAACTTGCCGCCGGCGTGGAGCACGGTCATGATCACTTCCGCCGCCGACACGCCTTCGGAGTGGATATCGGTCGGGATGCCACGGCCGTCATCGGAGACGGTGACAGACTCATCGGGGTGGATGACGACCCGGATTTCGCTACAGTGGCCGGCCAGCGCCTCGTCGATCGAGTTGTCGACGATCTCGAACACCATGTGATGCAGACCGGTGCCATCATCGGTATCGCCAATGTACATGCCCGGGCGCTTGCGTACCGCGTCCAGCCCCTTAAGAACCTTGATACTCGATGAGTCGTAAGCCTGTGGTTCGCTCATTGATGCTCCCGGGTCATCGCGCCGTCGGCAGTGCCTGCCAGACGACCCTGTTTCACGTGAAACCTTTTGACGTCGGTATCGACACTCCAGTGCCCCTCAAGGGAGGCGGGCTCGATACCGGTCAGAAAGGTCTGACAATTCATCTGTTCCAGCAGCCGACAAAAGGCGCGGCGGTGCTGTTCGTCCAGTTCAGCGGCCAGATCATCGATCAAATAGAGGCAGCGGTGACGGTCTTCCTGCTCCAGAAGCCGCCCCTGCGCCAGTTTCATGGCGCTGACCACCAGCTTCTGCTGTCCTCTGGAGAGGACTTCGGCCGCCGGATAGCGCCCCATGCGCAGGCGCAGATCAGCGCGCTGTGGCCCCTGCTGGGTGAACTTCATCTGGCGGTCGGTGGCCACGCTCTCCAGAAGGATCTCCTCGAGTGGGCGACTCTTGTCCCAGCCACGATGGTAGCGAAGCGACAGTTCCGGCAGATCGATCAGCTCGGCAAGCGTTGCGCTGAAAACGTTTGAAAAGCGCGCCATCCAGTCACTGCGCATTGCATCCAGCCGATCGCTCCAGCGCGCCAGTTCGCGGCTCCAGAGGGCCAGCGACTGTTCGTCGATTCTATCATGTCTGAGCAGCGCATTCCGATGTTTGAGCGCGCGTCTTGCGCGGCGCCAGACATCGAAAAAATCGGGGTAAACGTAAAACACGCCCCAGTCGAGAAATTCGCGCCGCGCCGCTGGCGCGCCTTCGATCAGACGAAAGGCATCGGGGTTGATTAGCTGCATGGGCAGGTGGCGGGCCAGCTCGGCAATGCGGTCGATCTTCTCGCCGGCCACTCGCACATTGAGGCCATCAGCGTCGCGACGACGCTCCACGCCCAGCGGCAGCGGTGGCTCCCCTGTCAGCCGGCCAAACAGCGTCAGGGCGTCCTGATCATGGGTGATGGCATGCTTGAGCTGACGGGTACGAAACGAGCGCCCCATGCCCAGAATGTGCAGGCCTTCCAGCAGGCTGGTCTTGCCGCTGCCGTTGTCGCCGAAGATCAGATTGACGTGCGCGCCGGGCTGCCATGTGACAGAGGGCAGATTGCGCAGTCCCTGAAAGTGAAGATGATCAAGCGGCATGGCAATCCGAAAGGGACGCGCGCCCGGCCGGAGCCGGGCGCTGGTGTGGCCGACGATGCAGCAAAAACGTCAGAGCCGCATCGGCATGACAACGTACATGGCATCGCCGCCGCCGGGCGCTTCCAGAAGCGCACTGCTGTTGGGGTCGGACAGCGTCAGCTGGACCTGATCGGTGTCGAGTACGCTGAGCACATCGATCAGATAGCCGACGTTAAAGCCGATCTCCAGCGCGCTGCCGCTGTAGTCGATCGCCACGTTCTCTTCGGCCTCTTCCTGCTCGGGGTTGTTGGCCAGCACCCGCAGATTGCCCGCTTCCAGATTGAGCCGCACGCCGCGATACTTCTCGTTGGAGAGAATGGCGGTTCGCGAGAGCACCTTACGCAGCTCGCCGCGTTCGGCCAGAATCTGCTTGTCGCCACCCTTGGGGATGACCCGCTCGTAATCGGGGAACTTGCCGTCCACCAGTCGCGAGGTAAAGGTGTAAGCGCCGGTGCGCACGCGCAGATGGCTGGCGCCGAGCATCAGCGTGACCGGCTCGTCGCTGTCATCGAGCAGGCGCGAGAGCTCGACCACACCCTTGCGCGGCAGAATCAGACGCTGGGGTTCCTCAAGGGCGATATCGGCACTGCGTGAGCACACGGCCAGGCGGTGGCCGTCGGTGGCCACGGTGCGCACCAGATGATCGCGCAGCTCGATGAGCATGCCGTTGAGGTAATAGCGCACGTCCTGCTGCGCCATCGCAAAGCCGGTGGCATCGATGAGCTGCTTGAGCGTGCGGCGCGGCAGGGTGAGTTCGGTACTGCCCTGGCCTTCATCGATGCTGGGGAATTCCGCCGCCGGCAGGGTCGACAGCGTAAAGCGCGAGCGCCCGGCCCGCAAAAGCGCCCGGTTTTCCTCGATGGTCAGGGTAATCTCGGACTGGTCGGGCAGCGACTTGCAGATGTCCATCAGCTTGCGCGCCGGCACGGTCACCGCGCCGCTTTCCTCGATACTCGAGGGCGCCACGCGACCGATCAGCTCGACCTCGAGGTCGGTGCCGGTCAGCGACAGTTCGTCATCGCTGACCGTCAGTAAAACGTTGGAGAGCACCGGCAGGGTCTGACGGCGCTCGACCACCCCGGCCACCAGCGTCAGCGGGCGCAGCAGGGCTTCACGCGAAATGGAAAATTTCATGGGGCTCCACTCTTTTCAGGCTCTTGTTCCGGCCACAGTGTTGTCATGTCGGTCACCGCTGATGAGTGCGCGATGCAGACCGTACGAGCGATCATCAGCTGGTCAAAAGACGCAGCAGGTTCTTGTAGTCTTCGCGGATATCAGAATTTTCTTCCCGAAGTTCCACCACCTTGCGGCAGGCGTGCAGCACCGTGGTGTGATCACGACCGCCAAAGGCATCGCCGATCTCGGGCAGGCTGTGGTTGGTCAGCTCCTTGGCCAGCGCCATGGCGACCTGACGCGGGCGGGCGACCGAGCGCGAACGGCGCTTGGAGTGTAGATCGGACACCTTGATCTTGTAGTACTCGGCCACCGTGCGCTGAATGTTGTCCACGCCCACCTGCTTGTCCTGCAGCGCCAGCAGATCCTTGAGCGATTCGCGGATGAACTCCTGATTGATGGGCTGGCCCATGAAGTGAGAGTCCGCGATCACCTTCTTGAGCGCGCCTTCCAGCTCACGCACGTTGGAGCGAATCTTCTGAGCGATGAAAAACGCCGCGTCGTGGGGCAGATCGGCCTTCGCCTGCTCGGCCTTTTTCATCAGAATCGCCACGCGGGTCTCGAGCTCCGGCGGCTCGATCGCCACCGTCAGGCCCCAGCCAAAGCGCGATTTCAGACGCTCCTCGACGCCGCTGATCTCCTTGGGGTAGCGGTCCGAGGTCAGAATCATCTGCTGGCCGCCCTCAAGCAGCGCATTAAAGGTGTGGAAGAACTCCTCCTGGGAGCGCTCCTTGCCGGCAAAGAACTGAATGTCATCGATCAGCAGCGCATCGACGCTGCGATAAAAGCGCTTGAAGTCGTTGATGGCGTTGAGCTGCAGCGCCTTGACCATGTCGGCCACGAAGCGCTCGGAGTGCAGATAGACCACCCGGGCGTTGTCGCGCAGTCCGGCCAGATGGTTGCCCACCGCGTGCATCAGGTGGGTTTTACCCAGACCGACGCCGCCATAAAGGAACAGCGGGTTGTAGGCACCGCCGGGGTTTTCGGCAACCTGTCGCGAGGCGGCCCGCGCCAGCTGGTTGGATTTACCCTCGACAAAGGTTTCAAAGGTAAACCCCGGATTGAGTCCGCTCTGGTGACGGATGCTGCCCTCGACCTGCACCTGGCGCTCACCGCTGTCGCTGCGACGCCCGCCCACCGTATTGCCGGAGGGCGGCGCCGCGGGAATCTCGCGCTCGTCCTGATAGTCGCCGCGCGGCGACGTGGGTGGCGACGGCGGCATGGGCGCACGCGCCGAGGAACGTGTCACGCCTGAAGACCAGGCCGCCTGCCCGTGATCGCCGCTATTGTTCTGCGTCTGGCTGGTCGCCGGTTCGCTGTCGGTCGTCGGACGCGACACGGGATTGGACACCGTGCGGCGACTGCCGATATCCAGCGACACCTTCGGCGGACGGCCCTGCGCCAGCTCGCGCATCAGTTCGTTGATGCGCTTTAAATACTTGTCGTTGACCCAGTCACGCACAAAGCGATTGGGGGCCAGCAGGGAGAGTTCGTGGTCACTGGAACCGCTTTCGGCCTGCAGGGGACGGATCCAGGTATTGAACTGCTGAGAGCTCAATTCATCCTGTAAATAGTCAAGACATTGCTGCCAGAGAGCGATGGACACACGCGACCTCTTGATGGTGAGTCGTGCAAATGGGGCGGTAGTGTAACGCTCGCGCAGCGGGTTATCCACACCGGGTTGGGGGTCGAAACGGGCTGTGGATAACCTTATCCCCGCCACCCGGGCCTCCCGGGGGTCACACCGTCGGTCTCCCGGAAACGATATGCCCGGCTTGTACACAAAGTTATGCACAGTGCACTGGCAAACGTGCGTGGATAAAAATTGCACGCACTCGTTGAATTCTCTAGAATCCCGGCTCTTGACCCCCGTGCGCCTCGATTTTGAGGGCATCGGTGTCACCGATCACTCAAGTCTCAATTCGGGAATCGCAACCATGAAACGTACTTTCCAGCCCAGCGTGCTCAAGCGCAAGCGTAACCACGGCTTCCGTGCCCGCATGGCCACCAAAAACGGCCGCCAGGTCATCTCGCGTCGCCGCGCCAAGGGCCGCAAGCGCCTGAGCGCCTGATCCGCTTAACGGATCAGCCGAGCTCATGACCAGTCAGGGATTTCCCCGCGGTCTCAGAATCCTGACCGCCGGGGAATACCGTCATGTTTTCGAACATGCCAGTTTCAGGATTCACGGCAAGGGTCTTCTGGCACTCGCCACCCCCAACGATCTCGGTCACGTTCGTGTGGGACTGGTGTTCAGCAAGAAGAACGTGCGCCGGGCCGTGGATCGCAACCGTCTCAAGCGCTTGACTCGAGAATCGGTGCGACTGCGCCAGCAGTGGCTGCCGGGTGTGGATATTGTCGTGCTGTCACGCAAGGGCGTGCACGAAATCGACTCGGAAACACTGGCCAGACAGCTTCACGGCATGTGGCGACGCCTTGAAAAGGACGTCAAACGTCAGCCGGAGCATCAGCAATAATACGAGGCGCGACGAACCGTCGAGTGCGACCCGTCGTTTTCTTGCGCCGCGTCGACATTTTCCCACCGGGCAATCCCAATGGATCTGAAACGACTTCTTTTTGTCATCCCGCTGGCCGTACTTGCCTACCTGATGGTCATTCAATGGAGCAATGATCACGGGCATAACGACCGTCCGGATGAAGCGCCCCCTGCCCTGACCCAGCAAAGCAGCAGTGACGTTGAACCCGGTGAGCAGTCGCTCGATGCCCCCGAGGCCGCCAGTGAACGCGCCAGCGCGCCGGACACCGGTACCATGCCGGGCGAGACGGACAGTGCCGACAACGATGCCAATGCTCAGGACACCCGTCTGGTCAGCGTTCGCACCGACGCCCTTGATCTGCGCATCGACCCGCGCGGTGGCGACATTGTCTATGCCGCCCTGCCAAAGCATCTCCAGCGTCTCGACAGCGATGCCCCCTTCGTTTTGCTCTCCGATGATCAGCGCCGCAGCTATATCGCGCGCTCCGGACTGCAGATGGAAGGCCATCAGGGCCGGATCACCTTCAATCCCGAGCAGACCAGCTACCAGCTGGGGGATGATCAGGACTCGCTTCAGGTCGACATGAGCGCGACCGTCAACGGCGTGAATGTGATCAAGCGCTTCACCTTCGAGCGCGACAGCTACGCGGTCAGGGTCGACTACCTGATCGACAACGTCTCGCAGACGCCGGTCAGCGCCCGCTTTATCGGCCAGCTCGCCCGTGACAACAGCGACGACCCGACCAGCGGCGCCGGTGTGGGCATGCATGCCTATCTGGGCGCGGCCTTCTCCTCACCGGACGAGCACTACCAGAAGGTGGGCTTTGGCGACATCCAGGACGGCAAGTTCAACAACACGGATGTCCGCGGCGGCTGGGTGGCGATCATTCAGCACTACTTTACTACCGCCTGGGCGCCCAATCAGGACCAGCAGAACCTGTATTACGCCGATGTCGACCAGCGCGGACGCAACGTGGCGGCCTTTGCCAGCCCCAGCGAAACCGTGGCACCGGGTCAGAATGGCGATCTGTCCGCCACGCTCTATGTCGGTCCCAAGGAGCACGAGCGTCTTGAGGCTGTCGCACCGCACCTGCAGCTCACCGTCGATTTCGGCTGGCTGTGGTTTCTGGCCAACCCGCTGTTCTGGCTGCTAACGCATATCCATGCGCTGATCGGCAACTGGGGCTTCTCGATCATCCTGCTGACCGTACTGGTCAAGGCTGTGCTCTTCCCGCTGTCTGCCACCGCCTACAAGTCGATGGCCAAGATGCGCAAGATGGGCCCCGAGATGCAGCGCATCAAGGAGCAGCACGGCGACGATCGCCAGAAGATGTCGCAGGAGATGATGAAGTTCTACCAGAAGGAGAAGATCAATCCTCTGGGCGGCTGTCTGCCCATCGTGATCCAGATGCCGGTATTTATCGCGCTCTACTGGATGCTGATGGAGTCGATCGAGCTGCGCCACGCGCCGTTCATGCTCTGGATTCATGATCTGTCCGCGCAGGATCCCTACTTCATCCTGCCGATCATCATGGGTCTGACCATGTTCCTGCAGCAGCAGCTCAATCCGACACCGCCGGACCCCACGCAGGCGAAGATCATGAAGATGCTGCCGATTGTCTTCACCTTCTTCTTTTTGTGGTTCCCGGCGGGTCTGGTGGTCTACTGGATTACCAACAACCTGCTCTCGATCGCGCAGCAGTACTACATCACCAAACGCATCGAAAGAGGTGATGGCGACAAGGACAAGGAAAAGGCCGCCTAGACCGGGCGCCGTTTTCCTGCCTATTGAAAACCCCTGCCTGTGCAGGGGTTTTTCTTTATCCGCCACCCGGGCCCGGGTTGTGACACAATGTCGCCCTGCCGCATCCTCTGCTGACTACGAAATGCCCCGGGCCGTCACCATGCCAGACAGCGCTGTCATTGCCATCGAACTCTCTGCCGTCGTCATCGCCATGGAGTCGGCAACCCCTACCGTTTTGCTCACCTGCCCTCTGGATCGCTGCCGTGCGCCGATGCTGCCGGCGGGTGATTTTGACCCGCGTCATCACCGCACCTTCGAGCTGGGCCTGCGTGACCGCGTCGCCCGTCAGACCGGTCTGGCGCTGGACTATGTCGAGCAGCTCTATACCTTCGGTGATCAGGACCGTCTCGAACCGGATGCGCCCGGCCACGAGATCACGCGCCACATCTCCATCGGCCATCTGGGACTGGTGTCACATCAGCAGTCCCTGCTTGACGAGCATGCCGTCTGGACCAGCTGGTATGACCATTTCCCGTGGGAGGACTATCGTCACGGCCGACCCGCGATGATCGACATGACCATCGCCCCGGCGCTGTCACGCTGGGTCGATGCCGGCGTTGACCAGGCGCATCGGGAGGCGCGCCGCCAGCGGGTCCAGCTGGCCTTTGGCCTGGACGGCGCCCGCTGGGTGGATACCCGGGTGCTGGAACGCTTCGAGCTGTTGTATGAAGCCGGGCTTGCACCCGAGGCCCAGCGTGATGACGGCTGCGAGGTCATTACCACCCTGCCCGGACAGCCGCTGATGTCCGATCACCGCCGTATTCTCGCCACCGCCATGGACCGCCTGCGCGGCAAGCTGCGCTATCGCCCGGTGGTTTTTGATCTGCTGCCCGAGCACTTCACCCTATCCCAGCTGCAGCTGACCATCGAGGCGATCATCGGCTGTCGCCTGCACAAGCAGAACTTTCGCCGTGCGCTGGACCGCACCGGGCTGGTCGTGCCCACCGGTGCTGTCGATACCACCACCGGCGGCCGCCCGGCCGAGCGCTTTCGCTTTTGTCGCGAGCAGTGGCGCCAGCAGATGGCGCCGGGTGTTCAGACGCCGCTGGCGCACAGCGAGTATCAGTAGGCGCGTGCAGGGCTATCGGCCATCAAAAGGCCCGGCCCCCCCGCTCGCCCAGATCCCAGAAAATGCCGGCCATGCCGACAAGACCCTGCGTCACGATGTGTTCAGGCAGATGCTCGTTGGGGGCATGCTGCTGACAGGAGGGATAGGAGTGTGGCACCCACACGGTCGGCAGGCCCAGCACATCGGCAAAGCAGTGGTTGGGAATCGTGCCGCCGAGATTGGGCAATAGATGGACCGTTTCGCCCAGGCTCTGCTGCATCGACTCCTGTACGAAGCCGACCCAGGGGTGGTCGGGATCGAGTCGGGTGGCGGCATAGCCGCCCTCCGGGGTGAGCGTCACCGCTTCAAACCCATGCTCGTCCAGATGCGCGCGCAGCCTGTCGCCCAGCGTCTGCCAGGCCGTACCCTCCACAAAGCGCAGCTGGCAGACGGCCTCTGCCCGGCTCGGAATGGCCGCCATCGGCTGCTCGGTCGAGCCGCTCGACAGTCCCAGTATCTCGAACGTATTGGCCCCATAAAGCTTCTCACCAAACGTCATTCCCGGTTCGCCCCAGTCGGCATTGATGGCAGGATCACCGCCCTGCCCACCCACCGGCAGATCGCGCACCAGTGCGCGAACCGAGGCCGGCATATCGGGCGCCCGCAGACAGTCCGCCTGGAGAACACCCTGTTTTGATACCAGCGTGCTCAGCGCATGCGTCATGACCCATGCCGGATTGGTAATCACGCCGCCCCAGTTGCCGGAATGACGGTTGCCGTTGCCGGTCTCCAGCGTCAGTCTGAATCGATACATGCCGCGCGAGCCGAGAAACAGGGTCGGCATATCGTGGCGAATCCGGGGGCCATCCGAGGCCAGGAAGAGATCCGCCGACAGGGCATCGCCATGTTGGCGACACGCCTCTTCAAGCCCCGGCGAGCCGACCTCTTCCCCCATCTCGAAAATAATCTTCAGATTGAACCCCAGCCGGCCCTTTCGCGCCTGAATGACCGCCTCCAGTGCTGCCAGGTTAACGCTGTGCTGCCCCTTGTTATCCGCCGCGCCGCGCCCGTAGAGCCGACCCGCCTGCATCGTCAGCTGCCAGGGCGTGAGGCCTTGCTGCCACTGACTGTCCTGCCCCGGCGTCACATCGCCGTGGCCGTAGATCAGCAGTGTCGGTAGATCCGGCGACTCTAGCCGATGCCCCATCAAAAGCGGTGGCCCTTCCGGCTGTGGATTATCGATCGAGCGACAGGTAAATCCCAGGCGCGCCAGCAGCGGCGCGATCTCATCATCGAGATAGCGGCCCAGCGTCTCGCGACAGTCAGGGTTCTGACTGACGGTGCGATAGGCGATACGGCGCGCGAGATCCTCGGTGAAGGTCCCCGAATGCCACGTTTTAAGCGCAAGGGAGAGGGCGTGCTCACGATCGGAAGAAAGCAGAGACATGGTGGCTCCAGACAGCGCCATGAAAGAAGTATCGGGATGATACTGACCTGCCCCGGCCTGCGCGTCATCCCGTTTGGCATGCGACCCGATCGGCCTTTGGTATCAGCGCCTCTGGACATTGATCAGGATGCCTGTCCATCGACGTATCGATCCGGCCATGCCAGCGCTGTCAGCACCATTAGAAGCCCCGCCACCGGTACAGCTAGAGGCCACCACAGTCCCATCGCCCAGTGCCCCAGCGCGCTGAAGACACACCACAGCAGCGGAATGACCAGAAGCCCCCACCGGACGCGGCGCGGCCACGCCATCAAAAGCACTGCCGTGGCGGCCGCGGTCATGTCCGGCGTGACCCCGGGCAGCGCTATCGCCTGCCACGTGTCGGTCTCGTGGACCGTCGCGCATGCCAGCGCCAACAGGACGGCGCTCCAGACGGCGAGTGCGGTCAGTCCCACCCTGGCCGGAGGAACGCGCAGGGCCACCACCATCAAAAGACCCGCTTCCAGCGCAAAGACCCAGCCAAAGGGGCCGACCGGCCAGTTGATGGGGGCATAAAACCGCAGCATGAAAAGCGCCGCCGTCAGGGCCCAGCCGGCCGCCATCGCGACCGGTACCAGCCGTCTGACCAGTAATGATTTCTGCCACAGCAGCACGGGTACTGCCAGCAGGGCGATCATGGCCGCCCAGAGGCCCCGCCCGAGCGCCTCATTGGTGCGCTCGAAAAGACGCAGATACACCTCGGGCGTGAACATCAAAAAATCACCCAGTGCGTAATCCATGCGCTATCCCCCCGTGATGATGTCGATCATGCGCCGGCGCTGCGCCTCATCGGGCAGCCGGCCGTACAGCGCCCCCATGTTCTCGCGCAGGTGGGCCACCTGCGTGGTGGCCGGTATGGCGCAGGTCATGGCCGGATGCGAAACAATGAACTTGAGAAAAAATTCGGCCCAGGTCTCTATTCCCAGTTCACCGGCCAGGGGCGGCAGTGGCCGCGAACGAACCCGGTCAAACAGCCGGCCGCCCTGAAAGGGTCGGTTGGCAATCACCGCGATGCCGCGCTCACGCGCCAGCGGCAGCAATCGCGCTTCGGCCTCGCGATCAAGGAGGTTGTAGGTCAGCTGCACGAAATCCAGCGGCTCGCGCGTCATGATCTGCTCAAGCTCGTCGTGGCGACGGCCATGGGAGGTGGTCACACCGATATAGCGCAGTTGCCCTTCGGATTTCATCTCCTTGAGCGTTTCCAGATGCCCCTCCCACCCCAGCAGATTGTGGATCTGCATCAGATCAAAGCGTGCCACGCCCCAGAGTGCCTCGGAGCGGGCCACCGCCTCCCGGGTGTCGCTTTCATCGCGCGTCCACACCTTGGTGGCGGCAAAGAGCGCTTCCCGGTGGCCCAGCCGCTTGATCAGCTCGCCCACCACCTTCTCGGCGGAGCCGTACATGGGAGAGGCATCGACCACCCGGCCGCCGCGCTGGAAAAAGAGCTCAAGAACCTGCTCGCGCTGATCCAACAGCGCCGGGTCGGCGCCGATGTTGAAGGTGCGCCAGGTGCCCATGCCGATCACCGGCAGCGCCTCCCCGGTTGATGGGATCGCTCGGGTGATGGGGGCCTCGTCGCGGCCGGCAAGGGCGTGCGGCCAGCGCGCCACCAGCCCTGTGGCGGCCAGCCCGGCAAGAAAACGACGTCGCGGTATCAATAATGGCATGGAGCGCTCCCGAAAAGAGGGCCAGTCCTCTTTATAGGCTATCGAGCCCGGCCGGAGCGAACCACACCGGCGAGCACATCAGCCCTGACCAGGGCTTTCTACCTTTTGCTCATACTGTTCAAAAAAGCAATCGTGCCAGACTCTAAAATGCTCATTATGAGCCTAACCCTTGAGGAGCCTGCTCATGACCGTGACGCCTGCCGGATCTGAAGTACTGCCGGACCCGCAGCTCGAATCGCTGCTGCCCCCTTATGACGCTGAAGTCGCCCGCCAGACCGATGCACTTTATGCGCGCGTGGAAGACCATGTCAGCAGCCATGACTGGCCGGCCATCGCCCGTCGGGTGCATGCCATCCGAAAACTTCAGCGCGAGCAGGACGCCGTGATTCTGGCGCATAACTACATGCCGCCGGAGATTTACGCGCTGGTCGGCGATATCTGCGGTGACTCGCTGGCGCTGGCGCGTGACGCCACCCGAAGCGAGGCCGGCACCCTCGTGCAGGCCGGTGTTCACTTCATGGCAGAAACCTCGAAGATTCTCTGCCCCGACAAGCGCGTGCTGATGCCCGATACCAACGCCGGCTGCTCACTGGCCTCATCGATTACCGGCGCGCAGGTGCGCGAGCTGAGATCGCGCTACCCGAGCGTGCCGGTGGTGACCTACGTCAACACCAGCGCCGAGGTGAAGGCCGAAAGCGATATCTGCTGCACCTCGTCCAACGCGCTGAACGTGGTGGAGGCGATTGCTGCCGAGTGGGGCGTCAATCAGGTCATCATGCTGCCCGATGAGCATCTGGCACGGAACGTGGCGGCGCGCACGCCTCTATCGATTCTGGTCTGGCAGGGCAGCTGCGAGGTGCACGAGCAGTTCACCCCGACGCAGGTGAGCGCCATCCGTCGGCGCTATCCCGGCGTGCGGGTGCTGGCTCACCCCGAGTGCCCCACCGACGTACTGGCGGCCGCCGATTTTGCCGGCTCGACCGCCGCCCTGGCGCGCTGGGTCGATGATCACCGGCCCGACCGGGTGCTGCTGCTTACCGAGTGTTCGATGAGCGACAACCTGATCAGCCGCCACCCGCAGATCGATTTCGTGCGCAGCTGCACGCTCTGCCCGCACATGCAGCGGATCACGCTGGACGCCGTTCTGGCCTCGCTCGCCTTCGGCCATCATGAGGTGCACGTCGAGGCGCGCGTGGCCAACCGCGCCCGGCGCGCCATCGACGCGATGCTGGCGCTTCCCGACCCCATGACGCCGGCCGATTTCACCCGACCGGCCCGCACAGCGCATATCGAGGTGGTGTCATGACCCCGTTACGATTTGATATCGCCCCCCTGCCGGCCATTGTTCTCGACCCCATCGTCACTGCCGCGCTGGCCGAGGATCTGGGCCGTGGCGGTGACATCACCTCTGAGGCGCTGATCGATGCCGACCACTCAAGTCGCCTGCAGCTGCGGCCTCGGCAACCCGGTGTGCTGGCCGGCATGGACGCGCTGGCCCGGGTGCTGTATCACGTCGATGCCGGTATTCATATTGAGGTGCATCGCCGTGACGGTGAGCGGCTTCAGGCCCTTGAGCCCATCGCCACGCTTGCAGGGCCGACCCGGTCGCTTTTGACCGCCGAGCGGACCGCCCTCAACTTCCTGACCCGGCTTTCCGGCATTGCCACCCTGACGCGCAGCCTGGTCGATCAGCTCGACGGCAGCCGGGCGCAGCTTTGCTGCACGCGCAAGACCACCCCTGGCCTGCGGGCGCTGGAAAAGCACGCCGTGCGCCTGGGCGGCGGGGTCAACCATCGTCTGGGCCTTGATGACGCCATGCTGATCAAGGACAACCACATCGCCGCGGTCGGCAGCATTGGCGAGGCGCTTGCGCGGGCCCGCGCGCAGCTGGGGCATCTGCGCATGATCGAACTGGAAGTCGACACCCTCGATCAGCTGGAAGAAGCGCTGGACGCGCCACCTCATGCGATCCTGCTCGACAACATGACCTCTGATGATCTGCGCCGGGCCGTGGCCATGACCGCCGGGCGCTGTGTGCTCACCGCCTCCGGCGGCATCGATGCCGAGCGCCTGCGCGAGATCGCCGATACCGGCGTGGACCTGATTGCCGCAGGCGCGCTCACCCATTCGGCACCGCAGCTGGATATCGGGCTGGATGCGATCGACTGAGACATCACAAAAAGGCACAGAGGCCGTTGCGCCGTGCCTGCTAGAATGGCGCATAAATTCTGTCGTCACGCTTCCAAGGATGAAGAGATGAGCATCGACCCCCATGCAGGGCAGCAGCCCGACGAACAACGCCTCGCCCATCTGCCGCGTCTGGTGTCGCGCTACTACAGCGAGCGTCCGGACGTGTCGGACCCCGCCCAGCAGGTGGCCTTCGGCACCTCCGGCCATCGCGGCTCATCGCTGAAAACCAGCTTCAACGAGTGGCATATTCTGGCCACCACCCAGGCGATCTGTGACTACCGTCGCGATCAGGACATCACGGGGCCGCTGTTTATCGGCATGGACACCCATGCGCTTTCCGAGCCGGCCTTTGTCTCGGCGCTCGAAGTGCTGGCCGCCAACGGTGTCGAGACCCGCATCGATGCCGGCTGCGAGGAAACCAATGGCGAGCCGGGCTATACACCCACACCGGCGCTGTCGAACGCGATTCTCAACCACAATCGCGATCGTGACCGCGAGCTGGCCGATGGCATCGTGATCACGCCGTCACACAACCCGCCGGTGGATGGTGGCTTCAAGTACAACCCTACCAACGGTGGCCCGGCCGATACCGGCATCACCAAATGGATTCAGGAGCGCGCCAACGAGCTGCTCTCCAAAGATCTCGAGGGCGTGAAGCGCGTCAGCTACGCAGAAGCTCTGGCCGCCCCCACCACGCAGCGCTTTGATTTCATCGACAGCTACGTCTCGGGCCTGGAGAAGGTCATCGACATGGCCGCGATCCGTGACTCGGGGCTGACCTTCGGCGTTGACCCGCTGGGCGGGGCCGGCGTGCACTACTGGACACGCATCGCCGAGCGCTATCAGCTGCCGCTGGAAGTGATTTCCACCACCGTGGACCCGACCTTTCGCTTTATGCGGCTGGACTGGGACGGCAAGATCCGCATGGACTGCTCCTCGCCCTACGCCATGGCCGGCCTGATCGAGAACAAGGACCGCTTTGATGTCTCCTTTGCCTGCGACACCGACCATGATCGCCACGGCATCGTCGCCCGCTCGACCGGGCTTTTGAACCCCAACCACTATCTGGCCGTGGCGATCGAGTATCTCTTTACCCATCGCCCGCAGTGGGGCGAGCAGGCCGCTATCGGCAAGACACTGGTCTCCTCTTCGATGATCGACCGCGTCGCCGACGGCATCGGCAAGACCGTGGTCGAGGTGCCGGTGGGCTTCAAGTGGTTCGTGAACGGCCTGATGGACGGCAGCCTCGGCTTTGGCGGCGAAGAGTCCGCCGGCGCCTCGTTTCTGACCTTTGACGGCCAGCCCTGGTCAACCGACAAGGACGGCATCATTCTCGGCCTGCTGGCCGCGGAGATGACCGCTGTCACCGGCAAGGACCCGGGCGAGCTGTATCAGGCGCTGACCGAGCGCTTTGGCGCCCCGGTCTATGCCCGCGTCGACGCCCCGGCCGATCGCGACCAGAAGGCCCGCCTTGGCAAGCTCTCTCCCGAGCAGGTCACGGCGTCAGAGCTGGCCGGTCATGCCATTACCCGCAAGCTCACCGAAGCGCCCGGCAACGGCGCGGCCATCGGCGGGCTCAAGGTGGAAACCGAGGCCGGCTGGTTCGCCGCTCGCCCCTCCGGCACGGAAGACGTCTACAAGATCTACGCCGAAAGCTTTGAAGGCGAAGACCACTTGAAGCGCATCCAGGAAGAAGCCAAGGCGCTGGTAGACGGCGTGCTCAAGGGCTGATCGCCCCTGTCGACAGGATAAAAGGGCGAGAAGATAAAAAAGGCCGGCTTATTGCCGGCCTTTTTGCGTTTTCCTGATGGTCTACTGACCCCGCCCTTATTGACCCTCGCTCTTATTGACCCCCGCCCTTATTGACCCGAGTTGTCCGGCCGCTCCATCTCAAAGCGTACATCGTCATTGATGGTGTAGTAGGTCGCCGGCCCGCCGGCACGCATGATCGGCTCGGCAGCGGCGGTCTGATAGATGCCGTCCGCCAGCAGGTTTTGATCGATGTGGACACCGACCACCTCGCCCAGCACCAGCCAGTTGTCGAGCTTTTCGCCGTCGGCGGATTCGAGCTGGATCAGCTGGGTCAGGCGACACTCGAACGATACCGGCGCCTCCAGCACGCGCGGCACCTTCACCACGCTGGACGCCGCCGGCGTCAGCCCGGCCAGGGCAAACTCATCGACCTCATTGCCCACGCTGGCACTCGAGGTGTTCATTTTCTCGGCGAGTGCACGCGTGGCCAGATGCCAGCAAAACTCGCCGGTCGCCTCGATGTTGGCCACGCTGTCCTTCCAGCCGCCGCTGGCAAAGCCGATGATCGGCGGCGCGGCGCAAAAGGCATTGAAAAAGCTGTAGGGCGCCAGATTGAGCCGGCCTTCGCTGTTTTGTGACGAGACCCAGCCGATCGGGCGCGGCGCGATGATCGCCTTGAAGGGATCGTGCGGCAGGCCGTGGCCCTTGCGCGGCTCGTAGAAGTGAAACTGCCCGGTCATGAAAGCGCTCCCGTGTGCTGGATATCGATAGTCTGCGAATCACTATAGCAACGACCACGTATTTCGCCCGGCGCTTGCAGCGTTTGATGCCAGCGCTGACAATCAACGCCCTGTCATTCACGGCCGCCCAGCCGGCATCTCACCCTTTCGGAACGCTCATGCTCGACCAGGACACCATCAGTGCGCTGGCCACCCCGCCCGGTCGTGGCGGCGTCGGCATCATTCGCCTGTCCGGCGCCAGAACCGCCGACATTGCCCGCGCCATGCTCGGCTTTGACCCCGAACCCCGCCGCGCCCATTACGGTCCCTTTCTGGGCAATGAGGGTCAGGTGCTCGATGAAGGCATCGCCCTGTGGTTTCCCGGGCCCCACTCGTTTACCGGTGAAGACGTGCTGGAGCTTCAGGGCCACGGCGGCCCGGTCATCATGGACTGGCTCTTGGAGCGCACCGTGGCGCTGGGCGCCCGTCTGGCCCGGCCGGGCGAGTTCTCCGAGCGCGCTTTCCTGAACGACAAGCTCGATCTGG
Source organism: Kushneria sp. EE4 (assembly GCF_977968315.1). The sequence continues at coordinate 3,170,432 of NZ_OZ386212.1, read as the reverse complement.
CCCAGGCCGAGGCGATTGCCGATCTGATCGAGGCCAGCTCCCGCGCGGCGGCCGAAAACGCTCTGCACTCGCTACAGGGCGAGTTTTCGACCCGGGTGCAGGCGCTGGTCCAGCAGCTCATCGAGCTGCGCATCTTTGTCGAGGCCGCCATCGACTTTCCCGAAGAAGAGATCGATTTTCTCGGTGACGGTCGGGTGGCCGAAATGCTATCAAACGTTCGCACAAGCCTGGCGGATGTGCGCGCCAGCGCCGCCCAGGGCGCACTGATGCGCGAGGGCATGAGCGTGGTGATCGCCGGGCGGCCTAATGCGGGCAAGTCGAGCCTTTTGAACGCGCTGACCGAGCAGGAGACCGCGATCGTCACCGATATCGCCGGCACCACCCGGGATGTGCTGCGCGAGCACATCCATCTGGACGGTATGCCGTTGCACATCATCGACACCGCCGGGCTTCGTGACACGCCGGATGCGGTGGAGAAAATCGGCGTGCAGCGCGCCTGGGCGGAAATCGAAAAGGCCGACCGGGTGCTGCTCATGGTCGACAGTCGCGAAAGCGGCGAGCTCGACCCGATGGCGATCTGGCCCGAGTTCGTCGAGCGTCTGCCCGACCCGTCAAAGCTCACCCTGGTGCGCAACAAGATCGATGAGAGCGGCGAAACCGGTGAACCGAGCCTTGCCATCACGCCGCCGGTGATCCGTCTGTCTGCCACCACCGGTACCGGCGTGGATCATCTCAAGGCGCACCTGAAGGCCGTGATGGGCTATCAGTCCACCAGCGAAGGGCGCTTTTCCGCGCGTCGGCGCCATCTCGATGCGCTGGACCGCGCCGGCCAGGCGCTCACCCACGGCGCGGATCAGCTCTCCGGGGCCGGGGCCGGCGAACTGCTGGCCGAAGACCTGCGCGCCGCGCAGGATTCGCTCGGCGAGATTACCGGCGAGTTCACCGCCGATGAGCTTCTGGGCGAGATTTTTGGCAGCTTTTGTATTGGCAAGTAGACAGGGACGCAGTGATGCGACAACCGGCACGACACACCGATCACGGCCTTGTTAGCATGCTAAATGAATGATTTCAAAACGCCGGCCCGCTTTCAGGGAGAGTTGTCATGTCACTTCATGGGGTGATTGATCCGCGAGAGCCCTCTCTCGACTATCTGCTGCTGGATGTCTTTACCGACACCCCCTTCCAGGGCAACCCGCTGGCCGTATTTCCTGAAGCCGGCGCACTGGGCACCAGCACCATGCAGCGTATCGCGCGCGAGCTTAATCTGTCGGAGACGGTGTTTATTGCTGCCACGCCCATGCCGGGCGTGTTTGATCTGCGCATTTTCACCCCGCATCAGGAGCTGCCCTTTGCCGGCCATCCCACCATCGGCGCGGCGTGGCTGTTGCGCGAGATCGGCTGGCATGACGACCAGCTCCCCTTGAGGCTGCAGGAACCGGCCGGTGAGGTGCCGATTCGCTTTGACGGCGCCTGCGCCTGGCTCAGTACCCCCAACCCCCTGAGCATCGAGGCGAGTGCACTGTCGCGCGACAGTGCCGCACACCTGCTGGGGTTATCGACAGAAGAGGTGATCGATGACCCGGTGGTCGGAACCGCCTGCGGCTCGCCCTTTCATCTGATCAGGCTGTCCTGCATCGAGGCGCTGGCCGGCGTTCGAGCCAACCCCGCCCTGCTGCCGGCCGCACTTGCCAGCGAGCACGGCGCCAACGTGTATCTTCATGTCGAGCAGAGCGAGCGCTGCATTCGGGCGCGCAAGCTGCGCATCAGTGATCAGGTCGTTGAAGACCCGGCCACCGGCAGTGCCGCCGCGCCGCTGGCCGGCCATCTGGCGCAGCAGTCACCGGAGCGCGGCATGCTGGAGTATACGATCCATCAGGGCATCGAAATGGGGCGCCCCAGCCGTATCGGCGTGCTGGTCGACAAGAGCGGCGAGGCGGTGACGGCCATCCACGTGGGCGGCATGGCCGTGGTCATCGGTGAAGGGCGGCTTCGCCTCTAGAGCGCTCCGCTCAGGCCGGGCGCGTTCGTTTTTCCTGACGCCGGGCCAGCACCCAGATGACAAGCCCGCCCAGTGCCAGTAGCGCGCCCACCACGCCGGTCGAGCGAAAGCCAAAGCCCAGGGCCAGCGCCAGACCCGCAAGCCAGGGGCCGAGCGCATTGGCCATGTTGAAGGCGACGTGATTGAGCGCCGCGGCCATGTTCTGCGCCTCGCCGGCCACGTCCATCAAACGGGTCTGCAAAATGGTGCCCAGCGCCCCGCCAATGCCGATGCAGAAGACATCGATGCTGACCAGCCACGGGTTGCCCGCCACCAGCGGAAAGACGCCCAGTGCCACCGCACTCCAGATCAAGAGGCCACCGGCCGTCGGCATCAGGGCCCGGTCGGCAAAACGCGGTACCACGATATTGCCGATCGTCATGCCAAGGCCGAAAACGGCCAGCACCAGCGGAATGGTGGCCGAGGTCATCTGCGTCACGTGATCCAGCGTCGAGGTCAGATAGGTATACACCGAGAACATGCCGCCAAACCCGACCGCGCCGATGGCCAGCGTCAGCAGTACAGCGCCGTTTTTCAGCGCCCGCAGCTCGCCCTTGGCGCTGCGCTCGCTGGCCACGCCCGTTCTGGGGGCAAACAACGCAATCATGACCACGGTCAAAAGCGCCAGTGTCGTGACCAGCCAGTACCCCGAGCGCCAGCCAATGGCATGACCCAGCCAGGTCGCCAGCGGCACGCCGACAATGGTGGCCACCGTCAGCCCCAGCATGACCATGCCCACCGCGCGCGTGCGCTTGCCGCTGGTGACCACCGAGGCGGCCATCAAGGCCGCCAGCCCGAAATAGGCGCCGTGCGGCAGACCGCTGAGAAACCGGAACAGCACCAGCGAGGCGTAGCCCGGGGCCAGCGCACTCAGGGCGTTGCCGAGCGCAAACAGCGCCATGAGGGTCAAAAGCAGCCATTTGCGATCGATACGCGCCGCCAGTACGGTAATGACCGGCGCGCCGATGACCACGCCCAGCGCGTAGGCGCTGATGACATGGCTGGCCGTGGAAGGACTGATCTGCATGTCCTGCTGAATGAAGGGCAGCAGGCTCATGGTGGCAAATTCGGTCGTGCCGATGGCAAAGCCGCCGGTGGCCAGTGCCAGAAGAACCAGCAGGGGGTGGGAGTGACGAACCATGACGCCTCGCGCTAAGGAAAATGACGATACCCGTCGCATCCGCCCGGCAGGGCGCATGCCATCGAACATCAGTGTAGGGAACAGGGCATCAGGCGTAGCGGTCGCGGCGCCCCATGGACGACCGTCTATACTGCCAGACATCAAATCGGACCCGGATTTTAGACTATGGTCGCAAAGTCATGCCACGGTGAATACGAATCATGCCACGGCGAATACAAGGTGCCCGGCGGCAAACTGCTGGTGGCCGACGTTACCACTCGCGATGACCGGCTCGACTCGGTCCGCCTGTCGGGTGATTTTTTCCTCGAACCCGATGAGGCGCTCGATGCCATCAACCAGGCGCTGGTGGGCGCAAGCGTGGCCGCCAGCGCCGAAGAGCTGACCGAGCGGGTGCGTCGGGCGCTGCCGGAAGGCACCGTTATGGTCGGCCTTTCCGCCCCGGCGGTGGCCACCGTCATCCGGCGGGCGCTTTCAAAAGCCTCCGACTGGGGCGAGCACACCTTCAGCCTGATCCATCGCGCCCCGGAATCGCCGGCGCTGCACATGGCACTCGATGAGGTGCTCACCCGCGAGGTCGCCGAAGGCCGACGCGGGCCTACCCTGCGGGTCTGGGAGTGGGACCGCCCGGCCGTGATCATCGGCAGCTTTCAGTCGCTGGCCAACGAAGTCGACATGGACGCGGCCCGCGACATGAACGTTCAGGTCATGCGTCGTATCAGCGGCGGCGGGGCGATGTTCGTCGAGCCGGGCAACACCATCACCTGGTCGCTGATCGTGCCGGAGACGCTGGTGCAGGGGCTCTCGTTTGTCGAAAGCTACGCCTTTCTCGACGAGTGGGTGATCCAGTCGCTCGGCGACATGGGCATCAGGGCGTGGTACGTGCCGATCAACGACATTACCTCCGAAAGCGGCAAGCTGGCCGGTGCGGCGCAAAAGCGTTTGAACGGTGCGGTACTCCACCATGTGACCATGGCCTACGACATCGATGCCGAGCGCCTGACGAAGGTGCTGCGCATCGGGCGTGAAAAGCTCTCCGACAAGGGCACGGCCAGCGCCGGCAAGCGGGTCGACCCGCTTCGACGCCAGACGGGCCTGTCACGCGAGGCCATCATCGAGCGCATGGCAGCCTCCTTTGGTGCGCGCTTTACGCTGGTGCCCGATGATCTCCATCCGGAGGAACTCAGCGCGGCGCAGGCGCTGGCCGACTCGAAGTTTCAGGACGAGGCGTGGCTTGCCCGCGTGCCGTAAGCGGGCGATGCCCCAACCGGCTTAATCGAAGACGATGTCGGCGGACTGTTCGGCCTTGTGCTCGGGCTCGACGTGAATGGTGATGCGCACATCTCCCAGCGCCCGGCGCAGCCCGGCCTCGATGCGATCGCAGATCTCGTGGGCGTGAAACACGGTGGTGTCCCCCGGCACGACCAAATGAAAGTCGACAAAGGTGGCGCGTCCGGCGTGACGGGTGCGCACGTCGTGGGCCTCGACGGCGCCCTCGCCGGTGGCGGCAATCACGCGATGAATCAAGGCCAGCGTCTCGGGTGAGACCGCCTCGTCCATCAGCCCGCTCAGGGACTCGCGAATCACCTTGGCGCCGGACCACAGGATGTTGATGGCCACGATAATTGCCACCAGCGGGTCGAGCAGCCACCAGCCGCTCGTCATGGCCAGCACCACGCCCACGATGACACCGGCCGAGGTGACGACATCGGTAAAGAGATGGCGACCGTCGGCGACCAGCGCCGGCGAGCGCTCGCGATGACCGACGCGAATCAAAACGCGCGACCAGAAAGCATTGATCACGGTAGCGATCAAACTGATAACGATGCCCATCAGCGGCAGCTCGAGCGGCTGCGGGTTCATGAGCCCGGTCACGGCCTCGTTGAGGATCAAAAGCGCGGCGATGATGATCATCACCCCTTCCAGCACGGCGCTGAAAAACTCCGCCTTGTGATGGCCGTAAGGGTGGTTGTCATCGGCCGGCATGGCGGCAACGCGAATGGCGATCAGCGCCGCCACCGCCGTGACCACGTTGACGAGACTCTCAAGGGCGTCGGAGAGCAGCGCCACGGAGCCGGTCAGCGCATAGGCCAGTGTCTTGAGCCCGAGTACAGCAAAGCCGACCAGCAGACTGGCCCAGGCAATTTTCATGGTGGTCGACAAAGCCCTGTCCTCACGGTGTTGAGCGCCATAGCGTAATCGTCGTCAGGGAGGGGAACAACGTGAATTCCCGCTTGCGCGGCGCGGATAAACCGCCCGAAGACGTGTCCCTTTGTTACACTGCCCCCGACACGCCCTGTCCCTTTCACCCCTGTGATCCGACTCAACGCCCATGGCGCTACGCCGACTGCTGCTCGATTTTCTGGCGACCCATCGCCGCGCCTATCTGCTGGCCATTACGGCTCTTCTGGCGGTAGGCCTTCTCAACATGGCGCTGCCCTGGTGGGCCGGGCGCATCATCGATGCCCTCAACGAGGAGCGTATCGACATGCCGGGGCTCTGGCGCAGTGCCGCGGTACTGGTGGCCGTGGCACTGGCCATGTATGGCCTGCGCTACGTGTGGCGCATGCTGCTCTTTGGCGCCTCCTATCAGCTGGGCGTGGCCCTGCGTGACCGCTTCTACGAAAAGCTGACCCGGCTGGATCCGGGCTTTTTCCAGCAGCGGCGCAGCGGCGATCTGCTGGCGCGCTCCACCCAGGATATCGACGCCGTGGAAGTGGCCGCCGGTGAAGGCGTGCTCTCAAGCGTTGATGGCGCGCTGACGCTGGTGCTGGTCCTTGCGATGATGATCATCGTGATCGATGCGCCGCTGGCGCTGATCGCCCTGATCCCCTTTCCCTTCATGGCCTGGGGCTTTTATCGCATCGCCAGTCGGGTACAGGGCTATTTCGGCCAGTCGCTGGCGCGCTTTTCCGATCTCAACGACCGCACCCAGGAGGCGCTCGCCGGCCTGCGGCTGCTGCGCCAGCACTCGCTGATCGAAGCCGAGATTGCCGACTTTGATCAGCGCGCCGCAGCGCATGCCCGGGCCAACTATCAGGTGCAGCGCATGGAGGCACGCTACGACCCGGTGGTCTTTCTGGCGCTGGGCAGCGCGACGCTGGCCACCATCGCCGCCGGCAGCTGGCGCTATCTCGATGGCGCCATCACGCTGGGCGAGCTGACCAGCTTCACGCTGTATCTGGTCCAGCTGATCTGGCCGATGTTTGCACTCGGCTGGTGTCTCAACATTTTGCAGCGCGGCGAGGCCGCCGCCCGGCGTTTGACCGAGTTCCTTCACGAGCGCGAGACCATCCATGATGCAGGCGTGCTGACCGCGCCGGCCTCGCCGACCCTGCACATTGCCATCGAGGCCTTCACCTACCCGCTGGCCAGCACCCCGGCGCTCTCAAACCTGCACCTCACCGTTGAACCGGGGGCGAGCGTGGGCATCGTCGGCGCCACCGGCAGCGGCAAGTCGACCCTGATTCGCCTGCTGCTGCGCCAGTATCCGCTGGAACACGGCGCGCTGACGCTGGGCGGGCAGGCCCTGAGCGACTATCGGCTGGACGCGCTGCGAACGATGTACGCCTACGTCCCCCAGGACCCGTATCTCTTTGCGGCCACGCTGGGCGAAAACGTGGCCCTTGGCGTGCCGCACGCCGGTGACAACGATATTAGAGCGGCCCTGACGGCGGCGGCCTTCGGGCCGGATCTGAAGCGTCTGCCCGAGGGGCTTGATACCCGCATCGGCGAGCGCGGCGTGACGCTCTCCGGCGGCCAGCGTCAGCGGGTGGCGCTGGCGCGCGCCCTGCTCTCCCCGGCACCGATTCTGCTGCTGGATGACACGCTCTCGGCGGTGGATCAGACCACCGAGCAGCAGCTTTTGAAAACGCTGGCGGCCGAGCGCGAGCGGACCTGCCTGATCGTGAGCCACCGGCTCTCGGCAGTGCGTCATGCCGACCACATCGTGGTGCTTGATCAGGGCCGCGCGGTCGAGCAGGGCCGACACGAGGTGCTGCTGGCCCGGGGCGGGCACTACGCCCGGCTGTGGCAGGAGCAGCAGATGCGCGGCGAGGAGGCCTCGACATGATCAATCGTCGCCTGCTGGCACTGATGCTGCGCCCGCTTTTGCGTGATCGTCGCCGTGTGCTGCTGGCGCTCGCGCTGTTGCTGATCGCCACCGGCATGGACGTGCTCGGCCCCTGGCTGACCAAACACTATATCGACAGCTATCTGGTCCCGCGCGATCTGCGCGTCGAGCCGCTGACCCTCCTGCTGATGCTGTATCTCGCCAGCCAGATACTCGCCGCGCTCGGGCGCTATCTGCAAACGCTCTATTTCGCCCGCATCGCGCTGGACGCTGTGCATGCGCTGCGCCGGCGTGTCTTTCGCCACGTCATGCATCTGCCCCAGCATGTCCATGACGCCACCCCCACCGGCGAGATGGTGGCACGAGTGACCAACGACACCGACGATCTGCGCGAGCTCTACGTCGAGTTTCTCGCCACGGTGCTACAAAACCTGATGCTGTTGATCGGTATTCTTGTCGCCATGGCACTGATGGATCTCAAGCTGATGCTGATCGCCGCGACCCTGATCCCGGTCGCCGCCGTGATCATCTGGGGCTATCAGCGTGCCAGCGGCCCGGCCGCCATGGAGGTGCGCCGCCTGCGCGCCGGGCAGAACGCCCGCATCAACGAGGCGATCGGCGGCATGAGCGTGCTGCAGGCGTTCAATCAGACCGAGCGCTTTCGCACGCGCTATCACGACATCAACGTGGCGCAGTATCACGCCCGACTGCACACCATCCGCATCTCGGCGCTTTTGTTGCGCTCGGCGCTGGATCTGATCAGCGTGATCATTCTGGCCGCGCTGTTGATCGGCTACGGCGCCGATGCGCTGGTGGGCGGCGCCGAAATCGGCGTGCTCTACGCCTTTGTGACCTGGCTGGGGCGCGTGTCCGAGCCGCTGATCGAGATCACCCAGCGCTTTAACATCTTTCAGCAGGCGGGCGTGGCCGGCACGCGGCTGCTCTCCCTGCTGGATCGCCCGCAGGCCGCCAGCGGTGACGACACCCGTCCCATTGGCTCGGCCGACTACCGGCTTGAGGCACTGGCGTTTCGCCATCACGGCGCCGAGGCCGATACGCTCGATAACGTCACACTCGACATTCCCGAGGGCCGCTTTATCGGTCTGGTCGGCCATACCGGCAGCGGCAAGTCGACCCTGTTGGACCTGCTCGGCGGTTTGCAGCCGGTCACCAAAGGCCAACTGCTGCTCGACGGTCGGCGCATCGAGACCCTGGCGCCGTCGGTGATCAATACGGTGATGGCCAGCGTGCCGCAGGAGCCCTTCATCCGCTCGACCACGCTGCGGGACAACCTGCTGATGGGGATCGAGGCCGACGAGGCCGCCATGGCGCGGGCCATCGATGAGGCGCAGCTGCGCGAGCTGATCGACCGGCTGCCCGACGGGCTCGACACGCCGCTGGGCGAACGCGGCCTGACGCTGTCTACCGGCGAACGCCAGCTTTTGGCACTCGCCCGGGCGCTGCTGCGACAGCCGCGGATTCTGCTGCTCGATGAGGCCACCGCCAGCGTCGACAGCCTGACTGAATCGCGCCTCAATCGAGCGCTGGCCGCGCTCAAGGGGCGGGTCACAATGATCGTGGTGGCCCATCGGCTCTCGACCATTGCCGGGGCCGATGAGGTGGTGGTGATACAGGCCGGGCGGGTCGTCGAACGCGGGGCACCCGGGCAGCTGCTCGATGATCCCGACGGCGCCTATTACCGGCTCTGGCACCAGCCGGTGGCCATCGATAGCCGAGGCTGAACCGCCATAACACATGATGGCTTGCCGTGGCCGGCGCTCGATGCTATTTACGTACCCTGGTGAATGTTTATTACGACTCGGCAGGCGTGGACCCTGACATGTCAGAGATGTCCTGATACTGCCAGAGCGCGGGGATCGGCTATATTTTCCGGGCCCGAATACTTCATGGCCGCCCTGTCATGGCCGATATTTGCCACACTATTGTCTCAGACTGACTCATCCCGAGCCGAATTCGGAGAACACCATCACCACGCCATCCGTGCCTTCACGGCCCCTGCGGGTCTGCCATGAATGCGATCTGGTCAGCACCGTGCCGCCACTGGCGTGCTCGGAAAGCGCGCGCTGCCCGCGCTGTCAGAGTGAGCTGATGGTACGCAAGCGTGCCCCTGCCCAGCAGGCACTGGCGCTGGCCATCGCCGCGGTGGTGGCACTGGTCACCTCGCTCGCCTTTCCGTTTATCTCCTTTTCCGCGCGCGGCATCGAGCGCGCCATCAGCCTGACCGATGCCATCGCCATTTTGTCGACCGGCAACTACACCGTGCTCGCGGTGGTGCTGTGGATGGTGCTGTTGCTGCTGCCGATGCTCTATCTGGGCATGGTGATCGTGATACACGCTGCCTTTTTGCTGGGCCGCCGCCCGCCCCGGGGCATGTTGATGCTGCGCACCCTGCGCCATATCGAGCACTGGATGATGGCCGATGTGTTCCTGATCGGCGTGCTGGTCAGCCTGGTCAAGATTTTATCGCTGGCCAGCATCGGCTTTGGCGTCTCCTTCTGGGCCTTTTGCCTGTTCGTGGTGCTGATGCTTTTGATCTCGCGCAGCGTGGATCGCGACTGGCTCTGGGATGTCATAGCACCGGAACCGGCCCCGCCGGCCCGGGCGCAGTCGGGGCGTACCGCACTGAGTCAAAAGCTCGCGGGCTGTCCGGTGTGTGGTACGGTCAACGACTACTATCACCACCAGCCATGCTACTGCCGACGCTGCGGCGAGAAGCTGCACATGCGCCGCCGCCACAGCGTGCAGAAAACCCTGGCGCTGCTGATGGTGTCCGTCATCCTCTACATTCCGGCCATGGTGTTGCCGATCATGACCGTGTCGAGTCTCAACGATACGACCACCCAGACCGTCATGGGCGGCGTGCTGTTGCTGCTCGATCATGGCGACTATCCCATTGCCGCCATCATCTTTCTGGCCAGCGTCGTCATTCCGGTGGCCAAGCTGCTGGCGCTTTTCTGGCTGTGTATCAAGGTGGCCCGGCCACAGCCCTGGCGGCCCGAGGTGCGCATGACCCTTTATCGGGTGACCGAATTCATCGGTCGCTGGTCGATGATCGATGTCTTCGTGGTCGCTTTGCTGGCGGCGCTGGTGCAGCTCGGGGTGTTGATGCATGTGTCTGCCGAGCCCGGCATCATCGCCTTCGGCGCCGTGGTGGTACTGACGATGGTGGCCGCCATGAGCTTTGATCCGCGTCTGATCTGGGACGCCGCCGACCACGCCGATCTTGAAAACAACGATATTTCTACATTATCCCCTCAGCCGGTGGTTGCAGGGAAAGCACAGGACACGGGGCAATGAGCGAGACCGAGACCACCGCGCAACGCAAAAAGCACCGCCACATTTCGCCGGTCTGGCTGATCCCGCTGATCGCGCTGTTGATCGGGGGGTGGATGCTCTATCACACCCTCTCCTCGCGAGGTCCGGAAATCACGCTGATCATGAACAATGCCGAAGGCATCGATGCCGGCAATACCATGATCAAGGCGCGCAATGTGGACGTGGGCGAGGTCACCTCGGTATCGCTGTCGGAAGACACCTCGCATGCCGTGATCAAGGCGCGCATGGACCCGGACACCGATCGCCTGCTCAACGAGGACACCCGGTTCTGGGTGGTCAAGCCGCGCATCGGTCGCGAAGGCATCAGCGGTTTGAATACCGTGCTGTCGGGGGCCTATATCCAGCTGCAGCCGGGGCATTCGGAAAACGCCCAGGACAGCTTTGAAATGCTCGAACAGCCGCCGGTCGCCCCGCCGGATGCCAAGGGGCTGCGCCTGCATCTGACCAGCGCCGCCGCCGGCTCGCTCAACGTCGGCGACCCGGTCCTGTTTCAGGGCTTCACCGTCGGGCGGGTCGAGAATCTCGAGTTCGACACCGAAGACCGCGTGGTGCACTACCAGCTCTTTATTCAGGAGCCCTACGAGGATCTGGTCACCAGCAACACCCGCTTCTGGCTGGCCTCGGGCATCAATTTCGACCTGACCTCCGAGGGCTTCTCGCTGGGGCTGGGCTCGCTGGAGTCGCTGGTCAGCGGCGGCGTGACCTTCGGCGTGCCGGAAGACATTCCGCCGGGCGAGCCGATCGGCAACAACAGCGAGCTGGTCTTTTCGCTCTACAGCGATGAAGAAAACGCCCTGCAGGGCAGCTTCAGCCACTACCTGCGCTATGTGGTCATGATCGATGACACCGTGCGCGGGCTCTCGCGTGGCGCCCCGGTCGAGTATCGCGGCGTGCGCATCGGTACCGTGGACACCGTGCCCTACCGCATTGATCTGCTGCAGGAAAACCAGGTCGAGGGCTTCAGGATTCCGGTGCTGATCCGCATCGAGCCGCAGCGAATGCAGGCGAAGGTGGACGAGGAGTCGCTCAAGGACTGGCGCGCACGCATCAACGCCATGTTCGGCAACGGTCTGCGCGCCTCGCTCAAGACCGGCAACATCTTCACCGGCGCACTCTTTGTGGATACCAACTTCGTCGACGAGCCGTCCGAGCAGACGATCAAGGAATATAACGGCGTGGCCGTGTTCCCGAGCGAGCCCGGCAGCTTCGCCCAGATCGAACAGAAGGTGACCGGCCTGCTCGACAAGCTCAACAATCTGCCGGTGGAATCGTCACTGGACCGCCTGGATGCGACGCTTGCCAGCTCCGAGTCGCTGATCAACGAGCTCAACGAGACGGCCGCCAGCATCAACGAGGTGCTCAACGATGAAAGCACCCGCGGTCTGCCCAGCGACGTACAGCGCACGCTGCGCAGCATCGAGCAGACGCTGTCGAGCTACTCGAGCGAGGCCCCGGCCTACGGCGAGCTGACCTCGACGCTGAGAAGCCTTGAACAGCTGATGCGCTCGCTGCAGCCGGCGGCGCGCACCATCAGCGAGAAACCCAATTCGCTGATTTTCAATCGCGGCGAGATCCAGGATCCGCAACCGAGGGCCCGTCCATGATGATGCCATTTCTTCACGCCTCACTTCGCAGTGCCGGCCTGGCAGCGGTGGTGATGCTGGCCGGCTGCGCCGGTCAGGCCACCGAGTTTCACCGCTACACGCTGCCGCTGGCCGATCAGCGCACCGCCGAGCCGGGCGCGTCGCTGCCGGACAGCGCCCCGACGCTTGCAGTGTCGTCGGTTCGCCTGGCGGACTATCTCGACGGCCAGGGCGTGGTCTATCAGACGAGCGATATCGAGGTAAACGAGGCGCAGACCAATCTGTGGGCCGACAATCTGAGCGCCCAGCTCACCCGCAGCCTTCAGCGCACGCTGGGCGACCGGCTGCGTGATCATCGCGTGCTGGGCGAGACGCTGGCCGGCGACCGCGCCGATACCGGCGTGCGGGTCACGCTGTCGCAGTTTCAGGGGCGCTATGACGGCATGGCGGTGCTGGCCGGGCAGTATCAGCTGCGCGATGCCGGCGGCAACCTGATGGCCCAGCACCATTTTGATATCGAGCGGCCGCTGGAAGACGACGGCTATCCGGCGCTGGTGCGTACCCTCTCGCAGGGCTGGGAAAACGTGGGCGAGCAGATTGCCGACGAGATTGCGCGTCAGGAGCGCAGTAATGCCAACGCCGGCGCCTCGGCGAGCCGCCCGTCGACACAGACAGCGCCGGCCGGCTCGTCCTGACAGGCTGACCGGGGTTAACACAAAAAGGCCCGCCATGACGGCGGGCCTTTTTATGGAATCAACGTCCGGCGTTCAGGGTCTGACCCTTGTGGTCAGCGCCTGATCAGGGCCGCTCGGGCATCCACCAGTCACTGGTATGCCGGGCCTGATCGCCGTAGAGCGTGGCAAGTTCAGTGAAGGCGTCATCAAGCTGCGTGTCCAGCTGCCACGGCGGGTTGAGTATCAAAAGCCCCGAGCCGTAGAGCCCGCGCTCACCCGCCGGGGCGTGACGAGTGAGCTCGCTGCGCCACACCCTGGCGATCCCATGGCGCTTGATCGCATCCAGCAGGCGCTGGTGACGCCCGTCCCCCAGCAGCGGATACCAAATCAGCACGACGGCATGTCGCATCTGGCGCACGACCTGATCAAGCGTCGAGGCGACCGCCTCATAGTCGTCCTTCACCTCATAGGAGGGGTCGATCAACACGCACAGCCTGGGCGTTCTTACCGGCAGCTGATGGACCAGCCCTTCCAGGCCGTCGCGCTTGAGCCGTCGTACGTGGGGCGTATCAAGCGCGGCGTCTTCCAGATGGCGATGCTCGCCGGGATGCAGCTCATACAGGGTCAGCCGATCATTGGCGCGCATGGCGCGGGCAAACCACCAGGGCGAGCCCGGATAGCGCGCCAGCGTCCTTGAATCGTCCTGAAGACTGCCCAGCGCCTCGCACCAGCGCTCGAGCAGCCCCGTGTGGCGATCACGCGCCTGCCAGACAGGCAGGACGCCCTCGCGGTACTCACCCAGCCTTGCGGTCTCCATCGCCTCCAGCGGATAGTGACCTCGGCCGGCATGCGTGTCGATCAGGCTCAGGGCCGAGTTTTTCTGCATGAGGCGCTCGATCAGCGCGAACTGGGCCAGATGCTTGTGCACATCGGCAAAGTTGCCGGCATGCCATGCATGTTGATAGGAAAGCACGTTCCCTCCTTGAAAAAACGTCGCCGCAGTCACAGGACTGCGGCGACGATCCGACGCTCGGTCGATTCAGCGAATCATTGGTTGCCGTTGGGGACCAGCGTGACCGTGACGCGACGATTCTGCGCCCGGCCTTCGGGCGTGTCGTTGCCGGTTACGTAGTTGCTGGCGCCGTAGCCCTGCATGATCAAACGGTTAAAGTTGACCCCGCCGCGGGCCAGATAGTTGCCGACCGCCTGGGCGCGCAGTTCGGACAGACGCTGGTTATAGGCCGCAGCACCGGTGGAGTCGGTGTAGCCGGCGATATTGACCAGCGTATCGGGATACTCGCCAAGCACCTTGATCACGCCATCCAGCGGGGCGTGAATCTGCGAGGAAAGCTCGCTGGAATCACTGCCGAAGGTGATGGCGCTGGGCATGTTGAGCTGGATCTGATCGCCGACGCGATTGACGCTCACGCCCGTGCCCTGCATTTCCTGACGCAGTTTGGCCTCCTGAGCGTCCATGTAGTAGCCGACACCGCCACCGGCGGCCGCGCCCACGGCGGCACCGATCAGGGTCTTGTCGAGGCGGTGGTTACCGCTTTTGGTCGCGCCGGCCACGCCGCCGACCAGTGCGCCGATGCCCGCGCCCTTGGCCAGACTCGAGGTCTGCTGCTCATTGGTATAGGGGTTTGTCGTGGTACAGCCCGTAGCGGCCATGACTACGGCCAGCGGCGCCGCCATCCAGATGCTTTTCTTCACGTCCTGCTCTCCTGTGAATACCGTTCGGGGCCTGGCCCCGATCTTCCTGAACCTGCAGGGCCATCAGAGCCCTGCCGTGTGGCCCGTCATGAGCGGGCCAGAACCGAATCATCGCACAGCGCCAGCAGATCGTTGAGAAACAACAGCCCCAGCGGTGTGGCCTGTATGCGGGCGTGCGTGTCACACATCAGCTCGCGTGCAATGGGCGCTCTAGTGTGAGCGTCCAGACGGGCGTCGTCGAGCCCGGTATGACGCGGCCAGAGCGCGCGGGGCACGCCCTCGCTCAGGCGCAGGGCGTTCATCAAAAACTCGAGCCCGCGCTCATCGCGCGAGAGTTCGCGATGGCCGGCCACAAAGCCGTGCGGATCACCATGGCGCTCAAGGTAGGTCTCGGGCTGGCGCACTTTCCAGCGCCGCTCGATCGCAAGCCCCTGCCCCTCCGGCCGGGAGATCTTGCCGTGGGCGCCGGCGCCGATGCCCAGATAGTCGCCGAAACGCCAGTAGTTCAGGTTATGACGCGCCTCATGGCCCGGGCGGGACCACGCCGAAATCTCGTAGCGCTGAAAGCCGGCCGCTTCCAGACGGGCCTGGCCGGCGTCCTGAATGTCGGCCAGCACGTCCTCCTCGGGCAGCTCGGGCGGGCGCGAATAAAAGGCCGTGTTGGGCTCGAGCGTGAGCTGATACCAGGACAGATGCGAAGGCTCAAGCGCCAGCGCCTGGTCGATGTCGGAAAGCGCCGTGGCCATGGTCTGCCCCGGCAGCCCGTGCATCAGATCAATATTGATCTCGTCAAAACCGACCTCGCGCGCGGTGGTAATGGCGTGCACGGCCTCGCCTGCATCATGGATACGTCCCAGCCGTGTCAGGGCCTCGTTGTCAAAGCTCTGCACGCCGACCGAGAGCCGGTTGATGCCGGCGCGGCGAAAATCGGCGAAACGCTCGCGCTCGAAGGTGCCCGGGTTGGCCTCCAGCGTGATCTCGATATCATCTGCCAGCGTCAGGCGCTCGCGGATACCGGCCAGCAGCCTTTCATAGCCGGCGCCGCTGACCAGACTGGGGGTGCCGCCGCCAATGAAAATCGAGGTCAGCACCCGGCCCTGGACATCGACCAGCTCGGCGTCCAGATCCGCCAGCAGGGCATCGATGTAGGCCTGCTCGGGCAGCGCCTGCGTCAGCGTATGGGAATTGAAGTCGCAGTAGGGACACTTGCGCACGCACCATGGAACATGGATATATAGCGCCAGGGGCGGCAGGGAAAGCATCAGCGCTCCAGCTGCTCGAGCAGGGCGGTGAGCGCGCGACCGCGATGGCTGATTCGATTCTTGAGCTCCGGCGAGAGTTCGGCCACGCTCAATCCCTGATCGGGTACCCAGAACAAAGGATCATAGCCAAAGCCACCCTCGCCGCGCGGCAGGGAGAGAATTTCTCCCGGCCAGCTGCCCTGAACAATAATGGGCACCGGATCCTCGGGATGGCGCATATAAACAAGCACGCAGTGGTACTGCGCGCCACGCTGACCCTCGGGCACCTCGGCAAGCGCCTCGAGCAGTCTGTCGTTGTTGGCCTGATCGTCACCCTGCGCGCCGCTGTAGCGCGCCGAGTAAATGCCGGGCGCACCGCCCAGCGCGGTGACGGCCAGTCCCGAGTCGTCGGCCAGCGCCGGCAGCCCGCTGCCAAGACAGGCAGCACGCGCCTTGAGCAGGGCATTTTCAACAAAGGTCAAGCCGGTCTCCTCGGCGGCCGATATACCGTGATCGGCCTGAGAAGTGATCTCCCATGCCAGCGGTTCGAGCAGCTCGCGGAACTCCCGCAGCTTGCCGGCATTGTTGCTGGCGACAACGAGAGAGCGTGTAGCAGACATAAGGCATGATCCCCTGGTGTGATTGACGACCCCATTTTAAAGCGCCATGTCATCACACTGGAACATATTGTTTCGGATTGGCCGACCGAAGCATACCTGGCGTGATACAAATAGCGTGATGTTAACCAACGAAATGACCGTCAAAACAGCGCCTGCCTGAGCGATGCTCCAGACGCCGTTTCGGAGTAAGCTTGAGCAAAGCCTCGTCGTTGGCTGTCACAACATGAGCTGATGAACGGGCATCAAGGGGGCACCGTGGATAGTGACGTGGAAAGTGAAAAGCAGGTAGTCGTACTACTGGTGACAGAGATCAACCCGCAAAGCGAGCTGTTCATGCAGTACGTGCGGGACAGGATCGGCTGTGAGGTAGAAACGCTGGCACCGCGGGATGCGGTACCGGCAGAAGATGATATACAGCGTGTGGTGCTGCTCGATGCCGATCATGTCAACGAAAAGGACATGTATCACTGGGAGGAGAGCGCTGCCAGCGAAAGTAACAGCCTGACGCTTGCCGCCTTCAACCTTGCCGATGAAAACCAGGCCGTCAATCTGGCGACCACCTTTCGTCTGCAGGGCGTGTTTTATCGCCGCGACTCGCTGGCACTGATCTGCAAGGGCATTGCCAAGCTGATCAACGATGAACTGTGGATGTCGCGCAATCTGATGACGCGACTGATCCGCTTCTATCGTCGCCAGCAGATCAATGCCTTCCGTCCGGCCAACGGTCTGACGCATCGCGAGCTCGAAATCCTGCGGCTTTTGGGCACCGGGGCGTCCAATACCGAAATCGCGGGCCAGCTGTTTGTCAGTGAACACACGGTCAAGTCGCACCTTTACAACATCTTTCGCAAGCTCAAGGTACGCAATCGGATTCAGGCCATGAACTGGGTGCGCCAGAACCTGGGCGGCGCGCCCCTGCCACCGGCGTCGCGCAGCACCTCGACCGACGCCTGACAACGCCGTTTTTGCTGGTGTCATGACATGAAAAAGGGCGCCTTCGGTAATCAATACCGGAGGCGCCCTTTTGGTGCCTGCTTGAAACCATCAAGAATCAGGCAGGCCGTGGCGCCGGTGGCATGTCACCGCCCGTTAGCGCACTTGAGGGGCGAAGGGCGGGATAGCTGGCCGTCATGCCGTTGACCTGCTTGAGCTCCACCACGATATCGCGCTCGTGCGATGAATAGACGAAATTATCGATGTCCTCCTGAATATCGGGGTCGATGAAGCCCGCCTCGCGCGCATCGATGATGAGATGGCTGCCATCAACGATGTCATCCAGGTAATAGCGCACCTTGTCGCGGTTGAGAAAGGAGATATCGGTGTGAAAGCGCAGCAGGGCGTAATGCTCATGGCGCGTAAACGACACCGCCGAGTGATAGTTGGCACGCACCAGAAAATAGAGCCCGCACAGAAAGCCGATGATGACGCCTTCAAGCAGATTGGTGACCATGATCGCAACGACCGTGACGGCAAAGGGCACAAAGCGCTGCCAGCCCTGATGATAGTGCGCAAGGATCGTGGCCGGACGGGCGAGCTTGTAGCCGGTATGCACCAGAACGGCCGCCAGGCACGCCAACGGAATGAACTCCAGCGCCCCGGCCACAAACGCCACGCTGCACAGCAGCAGAATGCCGTGCACAAAGCTTGCAAGACGCGTGCGCCCGCCCGCCTGTACGTTGGCCGAACTGCGCACGATGACTGCCGTGATCGGCAGCCCCCCGACCATGCCACTGACGATATTGCCGATGCCCTGCGCCTTGAGCTCGCGATGCGGCGGCGAGTGACGCTTGAGCGGATCGATCTTGTCCACGGCCTCGAGACTCAACAGGGTTTCAAGGCTTGCCACCAGCGCCAGCGTCACGGCCGTCATGTAGACCTGCGGCTTGAGCAGATCAGCCACCACCGGCAGCTGCAGCTGTTCGATGAAATCCCCCGGCCCCCCCAGGCCCGGCAGGGAAATGCGCTGACCGGCCTCCAGCGCCCCGGGCAGGCCCATCGACAGCGCCAGCCGGTCCATGGCGATGGCGACAAGCACCGCCACCAGCGGGGCCGGAAAGCGCTTGATCACCGCCGGCATGAACGGCTGCTCCCAGCTGATCAGAATGACAAGCGACACCGCAGCAATGGCCAGCGCCACCGGTGACAGCCCCGCCATCAGCGCACCGATATTGAGCAGGGAAACGTCACTGTCCTGCGAAAGCCCCAGCGCCAGCGGAATCTGATTGAGAATCAGGATCAGCCCGATGGCGGCCAGCATGCCCTTGATCACCGCCGAGGGCACAAAGGCGCCAATCCGGCCCAGACGCAAAAAGCCGAACACCAGCTGCAGAACGCCGGCCAGCACCGTGGCCACAAACAGCCCGCTCAGCCCGATCTGTTCGACCGCCCCCAGAACGATCACGGTCAGGCCGGCTGCCGGGCCGGAAACGCTCAGCGAGGAGCCGCTGAAAAGCGACACAACGATCCCGCCGACAATACCGGCGATCAGTCCAGAAAGTGGCGGTGCCCCCGAGGCCAGTGAGATGCCCAGACACAACGGGATGGCGACCAGAAAGACCACGATACCGGCAGGCAGGTCCTGAGACAGCGTTTTAAGCGACAGTGTTCTGCTCATGTGACCGCCCCCCGCTCATGAGATACGCCCTTGCCGGATGTCGGCGTTCGGACCGGCACGGTCTCGTGACACTCGCCTTCCCAACGCTGAATTTCGCGCAGTCTGCCCGTTTCCAGGGCATAGACCATGCCATGAATCGTGGGCCCTTGATGCCGTGACCACTGCGCCTGAATCAGGGGCATCTCGCTGAGCACCCGGACCTGATCGGCCACGTTGAATGCCACCAGTCGATCAAGACGCCCGGCCTCATCGGGTATCTCCGAGAGCACATCAGCATGCCGTCTTCTGAGTTCACGGATGCCATCGAGATGATCATCCAGATGAGAAAGCCCGGTATTTTCATCTGTCATTGCCGCCTGGATACCACCACAGCGGTGGTGTCCACAGACCACGATATGACGGACCTTTAATACAGCAACGGCGTATTCAAGCACGCTCATAAAACCTGTTTCATTCAGGCAGACCCGGTTGGCCACGTTACGATGAATAAACATTTCACCCGGTGAGGTGTTACACAGCTGCTCGGCAGGAACGCGGCTATCAGAGCATCCGATCCAGAGCACTTCCGGCGATTGTCCGGTACTCAAGCGATCAAACATGCCCGGATCACGGTGTTTGATTTCATCGGCCCAGGCCTGATTTTCCAGCAGCAATCTCTCGACAAAACGCATCCAGCGCTCCTCTATTTTGTTACAGGGCTGTAAGCGATCCGTTTCAAATACATCCCCTAACGCAATTTCCTGTGCACAATGCGCCATTTGATGTAGATGCACGTTTTGACCGCTCTCATTCAAAAATCGATCGCCCTATAATCAGGGTCATCTTCAGTACCCCGGTCGCGTCGGCTATCGGTACGATCACCCGAACCGAGACCGCGTTCTTGTTGATCGACCTGGAACGTTAGTCGTAAGAGCTTAATCAGCTCTGAACCTTAAGTGCTTTTAAGTATTTGTTTTGTATATTTTTTTACTTAATCTTACTTAGCGTTAAGGGTGCCCTTCCCGGCGCGCCGGATGTCGGCACACCCCCCTGTTTTGACCGCTATCGGGTGTCTGAAGGCCTACATACTCTTTACCAGGGCCACTTTCATGGATGCGACACACACTGCACTGATCATGGTGACCAAAAGCAGCCCCCAGAATGAGCTGTTTCTGGATTACCTTCGTCAACAGCTGGGCTGCCACGTGCAACAGCTGCCGACCGATGAACCCCCCGAACTGCCCGATCATCTGAGACACTGCCGTGTCGTGGCGCTGCTTGACGATGATCATCTGGAAGAATCCGTACTGCGCGAGTGGACACAGCAGCTCGGCCAGTACGACGACGCCATCTTCACGGCCTTTAACATGTCCGATGAAGATCGCGCCGTCGCTCTGATGATGCGCATGCCGCTGCACGGCATTTTCTATCGAGGGGATTCGCTGCAGTTGATCAGCAAGGGCATTCGCAAGCTTTTCGAAGGAGAGATGTGGCTGTCGCGCCCGCTGATGGAGCGTCTTCTGTGCGCGTACTGGCATCGCCAGCATGACGAACAGCTGCCACTGGCGAGTCTGACCCCGCGCGAGCATGAAATTCTGAGCCTTCTCGACAGCGGCGCCAGCAATCTGGATATCGCCGACCGACTGTCCATCAGCGAACACACGGTCAAGTCACATCTGTATCACGTGTTTCGCAAGCTCAAGGTGAGAAATCGGGCGCAGGCACTGAACCTGCTGCGCCAGCAGCCCACGGCCGTGGTGGCCGCGCCCCGCACACGTCGGGACACGGCCTGAGACCGGCGGCCGGGGTCGATCAGTTCAGACGCAACCGCTCCTTGATCAGCGACACCAGCGTCAGATTGGCATCCTCGGCCGTGGTATCCAGATGAATCAGATAGGCCAGCTCATCTTCGTCAAAGGCCTCACGCGAGGCGAGCTGGTGATCCAGCACCTCGGTTCCCGCCTCTGACGCCTCACCGCGTCGCCCCTGACGTCGCTCGAGCCGGTCGCGCAGCGTCTCGTCATCGGCCTCAAAGCTGATCAAAAGTGCCGCCAGACCGCGCTTTTCGGCCTCATGACGCAGCCGGTCACGCTGTGAGCGCTTGAGCGATGTGGCATCGACGCAGACCGGGTAGCCGGCCTCCATCAATGTGCCGCTCAGGGCGGCCAGCCGCTCATAGGTCTGTCGGGTCATGTCATCGCTATAAAGCCCCTGCGCCACGCTTGAGCCCGAATCGGCATCAGGCGCCAGTTCCACAAGACGCTTTCGTTCGACGTCGGAGCGAAGGCGCACGGCCCCCATCGACCGGACCACCTGCTCGGTAAACCGGCTCTTGCCGCTGCCCGACACCCCCACGCTGATCAAAAGCCAGGGGATATCGATCTCGCTGTAGCGCTCGGCCAGCGCGATGTAGCTGCGATAGTCCGACAGCGCCGCGTCCCGGTCGGCCGGATGCAGATCCGGCTGCTGCAGGCGAAACAGCGCCACCTTGGCCCGCACCATGGCCCGATAGGCCTTGTACCAGAGCAGCAGGCGAACCAGCTCGTGATCGCCACTGCCTTCCAGATAGCGATTGAGCACGTGGCTTGACAGTGCATGCTCGCCGCGCGCCTCGAGATCCATCAGTAAAAAGGCCAGCTCGCAGCAGACGTCGTTGTAGCGCAGGTCATCGTTGAACTCGATACAGTCAAAGATCAGCGCGCGACCGTCGTGTTGCACCACGTTGGCCAGATGCACGTCACCGTGCGTTTCACGCACAAACCCGTCGCGCTGGCGCTGCGCCAGTATCGGCGAAAGGCGCTGATAGAGCTCGTCGGCGCGCTCGGCCAGTTCATCAAGACGGCGAAGGTCCTCTTTGCTGTCCAGCAGCGGGCGAATCTGATCGAAATTCTGCACCACCGGCGCCCGGACGGCCTCCGGCGACCCGAAGGTGCTGTCGGGTGAGACGCGCTCGGCGCGCTGATGAAAGGCGACCAGCTGATCCACCATGTCATCCATCATGGCGCGGGTCAGCTCGCTGTTGGCCTGCAGCGTCGAGAAAAGACCGGCGTTGTCGAACTGTCGCATGCACACGGCGTATTCAAACGGCTCACCCTCGCCGTCCAGTACCGGTGCATCAGGGGTGCCGCTGATGGGCACGACGCGCTCGTAGAGATCGCCCGCCAGCCGTCGGTTGAGTCGCACCTCGTCTTCACAAAAGCCCCGGCGACGCGCCAGCGTCGAAAAGTCCAGAAACCCGAAATCCAGCGGCTTTTTGATCTTGTAGGCGTACTCGCCGGTCAAAACGACCCAGGAAATATGGGTCTCATACACCTGCAGATTCGACACGTCATGATTGAAAAACCGGCCGCTTCTCAGCGCGCTGATCAGTGACTGACTCAAGGGACTCACTCCGGATCAGTGGGAAATTCGCCCGCCGAAACGACCGGTGGGCGCTGTATGGCGCCCCGGAGGGCGCCGGCTATCAGGTCAGGGTGGCGAACACGGCCTCGGCGGCGTCGAGCGTGGCATTGATGTCGTCGTCTTCGTGGACGCTGGACATGAAACCGGCCTCAAACGGGGACGGCGCCATGTAGATGCCGCGATCCAGCATGGCCGTAAAGAAGGCCCTGAAGCGCTCGACGTTGCAGCCGGTGGCGGCCTCGAAGTCGTTGACCTCGGTCCGGTCGGTAAAGAATACGCCGAACATGCCGCCGGCCCGATGGGTCAAAAGCGATACACCAGCGGCTTTTGCCCGCTGCTCGAGGCCGTCGCACAGCATGTCGACCCGCTCGCTCAGATGCTGATGGAAGCCGGGCTGGCGCACCTTTTTCAAAACCGCGATGCCGGCGGCCATGGCCAGCGGGTTACCCGAGAGCGTCCCGGCCTGATAGACCGGCCCCAGCGGCGAAAGATACTCCATGATGGCGCGCTTGCCACCGAAGGCGCCGACCGGCATGCCGCCGCCGACGATCTTGCCCAGGCAGGTCAGATCTGGGGCAACCCGGTAAAAGGCCTGAGCGCCACCCAGTGCCACGCGAAAGCCGGTCATGACCTCGTCAAAGATCAACACGGCGCCGGACTCATCACACACCTTGCGCAGACACTCCAGAAACCCGGGCACCGGCGGAATGCAGTTCATGTTGCCGGCCACCGGCTCCACGATGATGCAGGCCACCTGATCGCCGATCTCGCGAAAGCACTCGCGCACGCCCTCGATGTCGTTGTAGGACAGCGTGATGGTGTGCTCGGCAAGCGAGGCCGGTACGCCCGGCGAGCTGGGCTCGCCATGGGTGAGCGCGCCGGAACCGGCCTTGACCAGCAGCGAATCCACATGGCCGTGGTAGTTGCCCTCGAACTTGACGATCTTGTCACGCCCGGTATAGCCGCGCGCCAGGCGTACTGCCGACATGGTCGCCTCGGTGCCCGAGTTGACCATGCGCACCATGTCAATCGACGGCATGATCTCGCAGATCAGCTCGGCCATATCGGTCTCGACCGCCGTGGGGGTGCCAAAGGAGAGGCCGTCTTCGAGCCGGTCGCGCACGGCGCTGAGCACGTCCGGGTCGGCGTGGCCGGTGATCATCGGCCCCCAGGAGCCGACATAGTCGATATAGCGTCGGCCCTCGACGTCAAAGAGGTAGGGCCCGCGGGCACGTGACACGAACATGGGCGCACGCCCCATGCCCTTGAAGGCACGTACGGGAGAGTTGACGCCACCGGGAATGCGATGCCCCGCGCGGGTAAAAAGCGTCTCGGAAGTAATGAGATCCATCTTCACGCTCCTGTGGAAAAGAGGACACAGGCCGGGTCTGAAGCGAGCGACCTGAAGAGAGTGCGTTATCCACACCCGGTGGGCGGTCGCGGCCGACACCGGGTGTGGATAACCTGAAAGACATTATCGATCAAACTTTTGATTGAGCCGGCGCACTGCAGCGCCCGGATCATCGGCGCCGAAAATGCCGTGGACCAGCGCGACCAGATCAGCGCCGGCCTCGACCGTGGCGTCGATATTGTCGGCATCGATACCGCCGATCGCCACTCGCGGCAGGCCGAAATGCTCGGCGCGGGCGAGAATCGACAGATCCGCCGGCGGCGCGTCGGGCTTGGTTCGTGACGGATAGAAGCGACCGAAGGCCAGATAGCTGGCGCCCTCGCGCGCGGCCTGTTCGGCGAACTCGAGACTGTCCTGACAGGTCGCGCCGATAATGGCATCAGGGCCCAGCGCCTTGCGGGCCCGGGCAATCGAGCCATCGCTGCGGCCCAGATGCACCCCGGCGCCCAGCCGCCAGGCCAGGGCGGCATCGTCGTTGATGATCAAGGGGGTGTCGTAGTGATCACACAGCGCCTTGAGGGCGCGCGCCTGCCGCTCGCGCAGTCCTTCGTCGCCGGACTTGTCGCGGTACTGCAAAAGCGCGATGCCGGCCTCCAGCGCGGCCTCGCAGCGATCGATGAGCGTGGCATCATCCGGCATCAGCTGCGCATCGGTCAGGGCGTAGAGCCCCTGCTTCCACTGGGTCATGGCTCGCCCTCCGGCGTTGGTAAATAAAATCAGTCGATCAGACGGTCGGGGACGTACTGCCCGCGCCCGGGCATCAGCGCGTTTTCAAGACTGTGCCAGGTAAACTGTTGCGCCCTTTCACAGGCATTTTCAAGTGTCTCGCCCCGGGCCAGCAGGGCGGCCGTGGCACTGGCCAGCGTGCATCCGGAGCCGTGATAGCTGCCCGGCAGTCGCGGCCATGACCACTGCCGCATGCCCTCCGGCGTATAGAGTCGATGAATGACGCTGGCGCGCCGGCACTCGCCGGCCACATCGGTACCCGTGGCCAGAATGGCGCCCGCCCCTGCTGCCAAAAGCCTTTCGGCCTGACCGGCGATGTCATTATCATCGACACCGGCTTGCCCCGGCAGGACAGCGGCGAGCCGGGCAAGCTCCTGCAGGTTGGGCGTGATTAGACTCGCCAGCGGCAACAGCCGCTGAACAAACGCCGCCATCAGCGCCTGCCCGGACAGTTCACGCCCGCCGCCGGCCTTCAGCACCGGATCGAGGATGATGGGCAGATGCGGATGCGCCGCACACAGCGTAATGACCGCTTCCAGCGCGGAGAGATCGGCGATCAGCCCCACCTTGATGGCGTGAATCCCGCAGTCATCGAGCAGCGCCCGGGCCGTTGCCAGTATCTCCTCGCCCGGACGCGGCATAACGCTCAGAACGTCCACGGTGGTCTGGCGCGTCAGCGCCGTGGGCACCGTCAACGCCCAGCCGCCCATGGCACGAACGGCCTCGGCGTCGGCCATCAACCCGGCGCCGCCGGTCGGATCATGACCGGCCAGAACCAGCACGCAGGGCAGCGTCATTAAAGCGGCTTGACCACGGAAAAAATGACGATGGCGATCAAAAGTACCGCCGGAATGATGCCAAAGATGCGGTAATAGGTCCCGCCGCGGCGATTGGTACCGGCCGCAAACCGCTTCATGTGCGCCATACAGATATGGTGGAAACCGATCAGAAGAACGACCAGTACGGCCTTGACGTAAAACCAGCCCGCGGTGAGGTAGTACTGGAAATCAAGCGCCACAAGCCAGATCCCGAACACCAGCGTCAGGATCATGCCCGGTGTCATGATGGCGCTGTAGAGCTTGCGTTCCATGATCTGAAACCGGGTCGACCCCTGACCGTCATTCTGGCGCAGGGCATGGCTGTGATAGATGAAAAGACGCGGCAGATAAAAAAGCGCGGCAAACCAGCACGTAAATGAAATGATGTGAAAGGCCAGAACCCAGGCGTACATAGGGGCATCCTCGATAGCAGTGGTCAGGTCGTGTCCGATGGGTCATTGCCCATCAGTGATAATAGTTTTCGATGGCTTCACGCGTGATGATACCTGAAACCCGATGCATCATCGGCGCGGTAATGTGTCTGACGTAAAGTGCATCCACCCGCTGATCGTCAAGACAGGCAAAGGCCTCCGACAGCGTAGCCTGAAGATCGATGGGAGCCAGCTCCAGGCGCTTGCCGGGGATCTCCAGCAGATTGACGCTACCCTCCTGATCCACGCCGGTCTGGTCTTCTTCTTCAAGCGCCCGGGCCATGTCGGCCGCCAGCAGGGCCAGCGGTGCCTTGCCGGGTTCGCGGTCGGCCTTTTTCTGATCCCCCTGCCGGTGGATCAAAATCCATGTCGGCCGGGCATCCAGAATGGCTCGTGCCCGCTCCTGGCTGATGACCGCGGCCGTCACGCTGACGCTGCGGTCCATGACGGCGCCGACCCCGACCCTTGAAAGCGCCTGCATCAGCGGCTGCTGCAGCGGATGTTGCGTGCTGCCCTGGCGGGGCATGACAAAAAACCCCTGAGTGCGCCAGACAAGACGTGCCGTCAATGAGGCGCTCAAGACGGTCAGCATGCCGTACAAAATGATATCAGGGCTGTGTGTCAGCTCCAGAAGCGCCATGATGGCCGCCAGCGGCGCCTGTAAAACGGCGCCCATCATGGCGGCCATACCCATCATCACATACAGGTTGGGCTCCCCCACCATCGAGGGCAAAAGCGCCGTCGCCCCGAGCCCGAAGAGCGCACCGGCCGCGGCACCAATCACCAGCGTTGGGCCCACGATGCCGATCGGGATGCCGCAGGCCACGGTCACGGCGGTGAGTATCAGCTTGCCCAGCGCCAGCGCCAGCAGCACATCAAGGCTTGCCTGACCGGCCAGAATCGCCTCGACACTGTCATAGCCGATGCCCTGCACCTGCGGATAAAAAAGGGCCACCGACCCGGTCAGCACACCGGCAACCAAGATGCGAATGCCCCAGGGCACCCGGGCAAAACGCTCGCCCACGCACGACAAACGGATAAAGCCCCCGGCCATGACGCCGACCGCCAGCGCCATGAGCAGAAGCCACGGAATATCCAGCAGGCGCGGTTCGATGACGGCCGGCAACATAAAGGCCGGCGCCGAGCCGAAATGCAGCTGTGTGACCACCGCCCCGGTGGCCGAGGCCAGCATCACCGGCATGAAGCCGGTCAGGGTGTACTCCATCATCACCACTTCCATGGCGAAGATAACGCCGGCGATGGGCGTATTGAACGACGCCGAGATACCGGCGGCCACCCCGCAGCCCACCAGCACGCGCAGACTGTTGTGCGGCAGCTTGAGCTGCTGACCGATCCAGCCCGACGCCCCGGCGCCGAGATGGACCGCCGGCCCCTCGCGACCGGCAGAAAGTCCGCCCAGCAGCGAGACCACACCGACCCACCACTGATTGAGCCAGTTGTCGCGGGCCATGACGCCCTGGTGATAGGAAAAGCGCTCGATGACATGGGTAATACCCAGTCGACGCGCGCTTTTTTTCTGCCACCCAAGCCCCAGCCCGATCAGCACGACGGCGGCCACCGGCAGACCCATGCGCACCGCCGCCGGCAGGGCTTCAAAGGCCTCGGTATGCCCGTCGGGCATCAACACCAGCGCCCCCAGTTCGATCAGCTCTCGAAAGGCGATCATGATCACACCCGTCAATGCCCCCGAAATGACTGCCAGCAGGCACAGCTGCGGCAGGGCATCGACGCTTGCCAGTTCGCGTCGAAAGTTTTCAAGGCTCAGGCGGGACATATCAAGAAGGCGGCGCGGCAAGCTTTTTCTCCCCAGCGGCAGAGTAACAGGGTCACGGGATGGCAGGGCTGTCAGCCTATCACTGTTTTCACCGATACCTCTGGTGATCGTCATGCAGCGTCTGTCGGTTGACCACCGGCTGGGGGGGTGTCGATAATGGACACCATGACAGCCCTCGTGCTGATCCATTTCTGGCACGCATCATGCGTGTCATCCTAGAAGGAGACCGCGATGAGCGGAGCAGAATCCTTTGTTCCGACCCCGCTTGTCTTTACCGATGCCGCAGCCGGCAGAGTCAGAGCGCTGATCGAGGAAGAAAGCAACCCGGCCCTGAAGCTGCGCGTCTACGTAACGGGAGGCGGTTGTTCGGGCTTTCAGTATGGTTTCGATTTTGCAGAAACCGTCGGTGAAGACGACACCGTGATCGAAAACGGCGACGTCGCCATGGTGATCGACCCGCTGAGCTATCAGTATCTGGTTGGCTCCACGGTCGATTTCGAAGCCGGTCTGGCCGGTGCCCGCTTTTTGATCAAAAACCCCAACGCCACGACCACCTGTGGTTGCGGAGCCTCCTTCACGGTGTAAGGTCCTCAAGGTGAGGCCAAAGCGCCTGTCAGTCTCTGACAGGCGCTTTTTTTACGCCTGAAAAAGCCCCTTTTGACCCTTTTTACCGCCTGTCGCCCTGTGGATAGAAAAATATCCACTTTTCTCTTTTTCGCGCTACAGCCCCCTGTACGCGAGCCCTGTTCCCCTTTTTTACAAGACGCTGCCTCTCTTGATGACCATGGGGAGAAACGTCCCTGAGCCCGGTTGACGAGTCGGGGATAAATCGAGCTGTGGGTAACTTGCCCATTTATGCACACCTCGTACAGTGCCTGCCCCAGGGAAGCACGCAGCTTTCCCGGCGTTCCAGTCACACCCCAGCTTGCTGTTTTATGGGTGGAAAAGTTGCTTTTCCACAGAAATCGCCTTCACCAATAATCACAACCACAACAGAACTTCTTATTTAAAAACCGTTTTTATTTATTAATAACCTGTTCTCTGAAAAATCCATGTGTGGAAAACCCTGACGCTTACTCACAGCCACGTTATAATGCGCGCCATTCAACACGGCTTATCCCCAACGCCCTGTTCGGGCATGTGGGTATCGACACACGCTGATCACTCGGGTGTCGCCTTCATCTTCAACCCCTCGAGGTTTTTCACGTGGATTATCCGGACCGCTTTGACGTCATTGTCATCGGTGGTGGTCATGCGGGTACCGAAGCCGCACTGGCCGCCGCTCGCATGGGCTGTCAGACCCTGCTGCTCAGTCACAACATTGAAACGCTGGGACAGATGTCCTGTAATCCGGCCATCGGCGGGATCGGCAAGAGCCATCTGGTCAAGGAAATCGATGCCCTCGGCGGTGCCATGGCGCTGGCCACCGACCAGGGCGGTATCCAGTTTCGTACGCTCAATTCCCGCAAGGGACCGGCCGTACGTGCCACCCGTGCTCAGGCCGATCGCGTGCGCTACAAGGCCGCCATTCGCCACATTCTTGAAAACCAGCCCAATCTGTCGATCTTTGCCCAGGCCGCCGACGATCTGATCGTTGAAGGCGATACGGTACGCGGCGTACTGACCCGCGGCGGTATCCGCTTCATGGCAGAAACCGTGGTGCTGTGTACCGGCACGTTTCTGGGCGGGGTAATTCATATCGGCATGGAGCACCACAGCGGCGGACGTTCGGGCGACCCGGCTTCCAACGCACTGGCCGCTCGTCTGCGCGAACAGCCCCTGCGCGTGGCCCGGCTCAAGACCGGCACGCCGCCGCGGCTGGATGCCAGAACGGTCGACTTTTCGAAGCTGGCCGAACAGCCCGGCGATACGCCGCGGCCGGTGATGTCCTATATGGGACGTCGGGACATGCATCCCGATCAGGTGAGCTGCTTCATTGCGCATACCAACGAGCGTACCCACGACATCATCCGGGCCAATCTGGATCGCTCGCCGATGTATTCCGGCGTTATCGACAGCACCGGACCGCGCTACTGCCCCTCCATCGAGGACAAGATTCACCGCTTTGCCGACAAGCAAAGCCACCAGATCTTTATCGAACCGGAAGGGCTTGATACCCATGAGCTCTATCCCAACGGTATCTCGACATCACTGCCCTTTGACGTGCAGCTGTCACTGGTGCGCTCGATCGAAGGGCTGGAGCGCACGCATATCGTGCGTCCGGGCTATGCCATCGAGTACGACTTCTTCGATCCGAGAGATCTGAAGCACTCGCTGGAAACGAAGGTGATTCACAACCTGTGGTTCGCCGGACAGATCAACGGCACCACCGGCTATGAGGAAGCCGCCGCTCAGGGGCTTCTGGCCGGTCTCAATGCGGCCCGCCGCGTCAAGGGACTCGAGCCCTGGTGGCCGCGTCGCGATGAGGCCTACATCGGTGTGATGGTGGATGACCTGATCCGCATGGGCACCCAGGAGCCTTACCGGATGTTTACCTCGCGGGCGGAGTATCGTCTGCTGCTGCGCGAGGACAATGCCGATCTGCGTCTGACCGAGACCGGTCGTCAGCTGGGCCTGGTGGATGACGCACGCTTTGACGCCTTCCAGCAAAAGCGCCAGGCCATCGAGACCGAGCGCGAACGCATCGATCACACCTGGATTCAGCCAAGCAGCGACGCGGCCAAAAGTCTTTTCGACCGGGTGGGTAAACTCTCGCGGGAACATCGACTCAGTGATCTGCTGCGTCGCCCCGAGCTGACCTATGACGACATCGCACCGCTGGCCGAGGGGGCGGCGCAGGACCCGCTGGTGCGCGAGCAGGTGCAGATTCAGGCCAAGTATCAGGGCTACATCGATCGCCAGAGCGAGGAAATCGACAAGCTCAAGCGCCACGAGGCCACCCGGCTGCCGGAGACGATCGAATACGATCGCATCGACGGGCTTTCCAGCGAGATCCGCCAGAAGCTCAAGGCCGCTCGGCCCGAAACGCTGGCCGAAGCCGGTCGCATTCCGGGCGTCACGCCGGCGGCCATTTCGATGCTTTTGATTCATCTTAAAAAACGCAGCAACGCGCACAAGGTTGGGGCTGCCACGTCATGAGTGGTGCGATCGAGCGTCGTCTCGATGACGGCATGACGGCCATGAATCTCAGCGTTGCAGGCGATGTTCGTGACCGGCTGCTGGCCTTTGTGACGCTGTTGCACAAGTGGAATCGGGCCTATAACCTCACCGCCGTACGCGATATCGACACGATGGTGACGCGTCATCTGCTCGACAGTCTGGCGATTCTGCCCTGGATTGAAGGCCCGAAACTTCTGGATGTTGGCAGCGGCGCCGGGCTGCCCGGCATCGTGGTCGCCATTGTGCGCCCCGACATTGCCCTGACCTCGATCGACAGCAACGGCAAGAAGATTCGATTCCAGCGTCAGGTGGCCTTTGAGCTGGGCCTTGACAACGTCACCCCCGTACACGACCGGGTCGAGGCACTGGCCGGGGTTAGCTTCGAGCAGATCACCAGCCGTGCCTTCGCCGCCCCGTCGGAGTTTGTCGATCTGACGCGCACGCTTCTGGCCGAAGGCGGACACTGGCTGGCCATGGCGGGGCGCGTGGATGACATTACGCTGCCCGACGATGTCAGGCTGGTCCAGACATGGCCGCTGGACATTCCCGGTGAACAGGCCCAGCGTCATCTGTTGAAAATGGACATCGCCTGACAGGGCTCAGCGATCAATACACAAGGAACTCTCTCTTGACCCGGATCATTGCGCTGACCAACCAGAAGGGTGGCGTCGGCAAGACCACGACCGCCGTCAACCTGGCGGCTGCTCTGGCATCGCTGAAAAAACGGGTGCTGCTGGTGGACATGGACCCGCAGGGCCACGCCACCATGGGCAGCGGTATCGACAAGCATGCGCTGGCCAACGGCGGTTCGCTGGATGTGCTGCTTGACGAGATTTCAGCCTCTGATGCGATCGTGGACTGCCCCAACGCCGGCTATCAGCTGCTGCCGGCCAACGGGGATCTCACCGCCGCCGAGGTCGATCTTCTCGAACGCGAGGGCCGCGAGCGCTGTCTGGACCGCGCCATCGAGACCGTGGCCGAACGCTTCGATGTGGTCCTGATCGACTGCCCGCCTTCGCTGAACATGCTGACCGTCAATGCCCTGACTTCGGCCCACGGCGTTTTGATCCCGCTGCAGTGCGAGTTTTATGCCCTTGAGGGGCTGTCGGCACTGCTGGATACCGTCGAGCAGATTCGCGACAGCGTCAATCCGGCGCTGGCCCTGGACGGCATCGTGCGAACCATGTTTGATAACCGCAACAGCCTGACCCGGGATGTCAGCAAGCAGCTGTCGGACTATTTCGGTGACGACCTGCTGAAAACGGCCATTCCTCGCAATGTCCGTCTGGCCGAAGCGCCCAGCCATGGTCTGCCGGTCAACCGCTACGCACGCATGTCCCGCGGCGCTCACGCCTACCGGGTACTGGCCAAGGAACTGATTGGCAAGCTGTCGCTGTAGTCCGGAAAGCTCCGGAACACTGACGATGGATCGACCCTTGAGCGCCGACGCTTGCTGCGTCGGCGCGTGTTGTTACTTTCGCATGGCCTGAACGAGGAACTGTTCATGACGCGTAAACGCGCACTCGGAAGAGGACTGGACGCACTGATTGGCGCCGGTGCCCGGCAGCGTTCACAGACCCAGGACCCCGAGGGTGGTTCTGCCGGGGCGGCAGTAACTGCATCCCCCCTGATCGACAGCCGCGAACGCCTTGAGCGCCTGCCGCTGGCAGAACTTACGCGCGGACGCTATCAGCCGCGTCGCGAAATGCAGCCCGAGCGACTTGAAGAGCTGGCCGCCTCGATTCGAACCCGCGGCGTTATGCAGCCCATCGTGGTGCGCCCTCTGCCCGAGGGCAGTGATGCCCGCTATGAGATCATCGCCGGCGAACGCCGCTGGCGCGCCGCGCAAATGGCCGAGCTGGACGTCATTCCGGCGGTGGTGCGCGAGCTTGACGATGAAACCGCGCTGGCTCTGGCGCTGATCGAAAACATCCAGCGTGAAGACCTCAATCCCATCGAGGAAACCATCGCCCTCAAGCGGCTGATGGATGAATTTTCCCTGACCCAGCAGCAAACGGCCGATGCCGTGGGGCGCTCGCGCGGTCAGATCGCCAACATGCTCCGGCTTTTGGCGCTTGAAGACGATGTCCAGACGCTGCTGGAGCGCGGCGACATGGATGTCGGACACGCCAGAGCCCTGCTGGGTCTCAAGGGCAACAAGCAGCGACAGGCGGCGCGCGAGGTGGTCGAACGCGGTCTGACCGTGCGCCAGACCGAGGCGCTGGTCAAAAAATATGCACAGGCCGCGCCGGACAGCAAAAAGCCATCCGACAAACCCTCGGGCGATGTGGGCAGTCTGGAAAATCAGCTGGCGGAACTGCTGGGCGCACGCGTCCAGATCAGTCATGGCAAAACCGGCAAGGGAAGCCTGACGATTCGTTACACAAGCCTTGATGAGCTTGATGGTATTCTTTCGCATATTCGCTGAGGCCATGTGCGCTTAAATACGACTTAATTCGGTGTTGTAAACTGCGACGCTTTGACACAGGATCGAGCCGCTTTTGGTGCAGATCAGCTTAAAACCTGCGATTTTCGATGCCTGTGACATTGAAGCGACCGGGGGGCTTCCTTATAATCCGCCTGCCTGGCGCAAAGAGCCGAATATCTCGGGAATGCATAAAACCATGCAACGACACGAGCCCACGGCTGCGGCAGTGCCGGCAGCCCCGAGACGCCCGGGAATACACAGATTATTGCTGGTGCAGCTCGGTATTGTCGTTGCGGTTACCACAGTGCTGGCTTTCGAGACGGATAACGCCCTGGCGTTATCGGCACTGATGGGAGGGATGACAGGGGTGCTGCCCAATGCGTATTTCGCCTGGCGCGCCTTTTTGTTTCGGGGTGCACGCTACAGGCGTCAGATGATAAGCAGTTTGTATCGAGCCCAGGCAGGCAAGCATTTTCTGACAATCCTGCTGTTTACTGGCATTTTTATAACGTCGCCACCGCAAGCGCCCGCATGGTTTTTTGGCACGTTTGCGCTGGTCCAGAGCGTTTACTGGTTAAGCCCCTGGCTGATCAGCAGATCCGGTTCCCTTTAAAAAACGATTCAAGGCAACGTTATGGCAGGCGACGCACCGAGCTCGACCGAGTATATCACTCACCATCTTCAGAACCTGACCTTTGGTCTACACCCCGACAATGGCTGGTCCTTTGCCCATGGTGCGCATGAAGCCCGCGAGATGGGGTTCTGGGCCATCAATGTGGATACCATGGGATGGTCGATCGCCACCGGTCTGCTGTTTCTGTGGCTGTTTCGCTATCTGGCAAAAACAGTGACCACCGGGGTACCGACCGGCCTGCAGAACGCCCTTGAAATGGTGTTCGAATTTTCCAACGGCATCATCCGAACCAGCTTCAACGGCAAGAGCAAGCTGATCGGGCCGCTGGCACTGACGCTTTTCTGCTGGATCTTTTTCATGAACAGCCTCAAGTGGCTGCCCATCGATCTGTTCCCGCAGATTGCCCACAAGCTGGGCATCGAGTACATGCGTATTGTTCCCACAAGCGATCCCAACGCGACGCTTGGCATGGGCTTTGGCGTCTTCCTGCTGATCATTTTTTACAGCATTCGCAACAAGGGTTTTGGCGGCTTCTCGAAAGAGCTGGCGTTCACCCCCTTCAACCACTGGTCGCTGGTCCCCTTCAACCTGGCACTTGAACTGATCGTTTTGATCGTCAAGCCCATCAGTCTGGGACTGCGTCTTTTCGGCAACATGTTTGCCGGCGAAGTCATCTTTATCATGATTTCCCTGCTGCCCTTCTGGGCCATCTGGGTACTGGATGTGCCGTGGGCGATTTTCCACATCCTGGTCATCGCGCTGCAGGCCTTCATCTTTGCCGTGCTGAGTGTGGTGTACATGAGCGCTGCTTTCGAAGAGCACTGAATCCAATAACAAGATACGCTTCAAAACCCTTTTACCCCTTGTCTGAAAAAACCTGAAACAGGAGCCATTCCATGGAACTCGTCTACATCTCTGCTGCCCTTATCCTGAGCTGCGCTGCCATTGCTACCGGTATCGGTTTCGGCCTGCTCGGTGGCAAGCTGCTCGACTCTACCGCGCGTCAGCCGGAACTGGGTGACCAGCTGCAGACCAAAACCTTCATCATGGCCGGTCTACTTGACGCCGTTCCCATGATCGGTGTGGGTATCGCGATGTACCTGATCTTCGTTGTTGCCGGTTAAATCAACGCCGTACGCCGGGCCCCTTGTGCTCGGTGTCGCCGTTTCCGGCCATCACGAACCCGCAGGAGGTAGATCCGCGTGAATATCAACTTGACGCTTATCGGACAGATGATCGCCTTTGCGATCTTCGTCTGGTTCTGCATGAAATATGTGTGGCCTCCGATCACGCAGGCACTCAACGAGCGTCAGCAGCGCATTCAGGACGGTCTTGAAGAGGCCGACCGTGCTCGCGCCGAGCTGCACAAGGCCAACGAACAGGCCGAGGAAACGCTGCGTGAAAGCCGCGAGGAAGCCGCTCGCATTCTCGACAAGACGCGTGCCCGTGCCAATCAGATGATCGAGGAAGCACGCAATGATGCCCGCGCCGAAGGCGAGCGCATGATTGAAAATGCCCGCAGCGAGATTGACAGCGAGATTCAGCAGGCCAAGGGCGAACTGCGTGCTCAGGTGGCAACACTGGCCATTCAGGGCGCTGAACGCATTCTCGAGTCCTCCATCGACGAAAAGAAACATCGTGAGATGGTTGATCGACTCGCAGAAGAGCTCTGAGGAAACGCCACATGTCAGACCACATCACGCAGGCACGTCCCTATGCAAGGGCCGCTTTCGAGCTGGCCAGAGAAGACAGCACGCTGGATGCCTGGTCAGCGATGCTGGCCGAGGCGGCACGTCTGACCGATGACGACCGGATCAAGCGACTGCTCGTGGATCCGCAGCGTTCATCGAATGACAAGGGGCAGGTATTCGTCAGGCTGCTTGACGAGCTGCTGCCTGAACGTGGCGCCAATTTCCTGATGGTGCTGGCCCGACAGCAGCGTTTGCCCGTTCTGGCATCGCTGAGTGATCTTTTCGAGGCTGAACGCGCCGAGTTTGAAAAGCGTGTCAGCGTCGAGATCGTCTCGGCCTATCCGCTGGACGAGGCACAAAAAGACAAGCTCGCACAGGCGCTCAAGCGGCGTCTGAATCGCGAAATCACGATCACCACTTCCGTGGATGAGACGCTGCTGGGCGGCGTTGTCATTCGTGCCGGCGATACCGTTATCGATGGATCGGCGCGTGGACGACTGGCGCGGCTTTCCAGCGTCTTGAACCACTGAAGTCGAGGGACATGGCATGCAGCAACTGAATCCTTCCGAAATCAGCGACATTATCAAGGGCCGGATCGAGAATCTCGACCTTGATGCACAGGCGCGCAATGAAGGCACCATCGTCGGCGTGGCCGACGGCATCGTGCGCATCCACGGACTGGCTGATGCCATGTTCGGGGAAATGATTGAATTCCCCAACGATGTCTTCGGCATGGTGCTCAACCTTGAGCGTGACAGCGTCGGCGTCGTGGTACTGGGCGACTATCAACAGCTTCAGGAAGGCATGACGGGCAAGTGCACCGGTCGCATCCTGGAAGTACCGGTCGGCCGTGAACTGGTCGGTCGTGTTGTTGACGCGCTCGGTAATGCCATCGATGGCAAGGGCGATATCAACACCACCGAGACGGACGCCGTTGAAAAGGTGGCCCCGGGCGTTATCTCCCGTCAGGGCGTTGATCAGCCGGTCCAGACCGGTCTGAAATCGATCGATGCCATGGTACCGATCGGTCGCGGTCAGCGTGAGCTGATCATCGGTGACCGCCAGATCGGCAAGTCGGCCATTGCCATCGATGCGATCATCAACCAGAAGGGCAAGGGCATCACCTGCGTCTATGTGGCGATCGGTCAGAAGCAGTCGACCATTGCCAACGTGGTCAGAAAGCTCGAAGAGCACGGCGCGATGGAACACACCATCATCGTGGCTGCCGGCGCCGCCGATCCGGCCGCCATGCAGTTTCTGGCGCCCTACTCCGGCTGCACCATGGGTGAATTTTTCCGCGACCGCGGTGAAGATGCCCTGATCGTCTATGACGATCTGTCCAAGCAGGCCGTGGCCTATCGCCAGATCTCCCTGCTGCTGCGTCGTCCGCCGGGTCGTGAAGCCTATCCGGGTGACGTCTTCTATCTCCACTCTCGTCTGCTCGAGCGCGCCTCGCGCGTCAATGCCGAGTATGTGGAAAGGCTCACCAACGGTGAAGTCACCGGCAAGACCGGTTCGCTGACGGCGCTGCCGATCATCGAGACCCAGGGCGGCGACGTGTCGGCGTTCGTTCCGACCAACGTGATCTCGATCACCGACGGTCAGATCTTTCTGGAAACCAGTCTGTTCAACTCCGGCGTTCGCCCGGCCATCAACGCAGGCCTTTCGGTCTCGCGCGTTGGCGGCAGTGCCCAGACCAAGATCATCAAGAAGCTGGGTGGCGGTGTGCGTCTGGCGCTGGCGCAGTATCGCGAGCTGGCAGCGTTTTCGCAGTTTGCCTCCGATCTGGACGAAGCCACGCGCAAGCAGCTCGAGCACGGTCAGCGTGTCACCGAACTGATGAAGCAAAAGCAGTACTCGCCGATGTCGATCGCCGACATGGCCGTCTCGCTTTATGCTGCCAACGAGGGGTATCTCTCCGACGTACCGGTCGACAAGGTGCTGGATTTCGAACGTGATCTGCTCGATTACATGCGCACCGAACAGGGTGAGCTGATGGAGAAGATCAACAGCACCGGCGGTTACGACAAGGACATTCAGCAAGGTCTGAAAGACGGCGTTGAATCGTTTAAATCGACGCAGAGCTATTGATGATCCGGACCCTTCGGGGTCCGGGCGCCCTGCGCTGATTGCTTAGGAGAATATCGCTATGGCAGCCGGAAAAGAGATCAAGTCCCAGATCGGGAGCATCAAGAATACCCAGAAGATCACCAGCGCCATGGAGATGGTGGCCGCATCGAAGATGCGCCGCGCTCAGGAGCGCATGACGGCCAGTCAGCCCTACGCCGGCCAGATTCGTCGGGTCGTCAGCCATATCAGTCAGGCCAATCCGGAATACCGTCATGATTATCAGATCGAGCGTGAGGTCAAGCGCATCGGCTATATCGTGGTGACGTCGGATCGCGGACTGTGCGGTGGTCTTAACAGCAACCTGTTTCGACGTGTTCTGCAGGAAGTACGGCAGTGGCGCGATCAGGGCGTCAGCGTCGCCTTTTGCGCGCTGGGGACCAAGGGCAGTGTCTTCTTTCGCAAGTACGGCGGTGACCTGCTGGCCGCGAACCGCAACCTGGGCGATGCGCCCGAGGCGAGCGAGCTGATCGGCAGCGTCAATGTCATGCTGGAAGCCTTTGACAACGGCGAGATCGATCGACTGGATCTGGTGTACAACGAGTTCGTTAACACCATGAGCCAGAAGCCGATCGTGCGCCAGTTGCTGCCGCTGCCCGAAGAGGACGTTGATCAAAACGCGTCATCTTCACAGGAAGCGGTAAGCGCTTCGAAAGGCGGCTGGGGTTACGTATACGAGCCGGACGCTCAAAGCCTGCTCGACAAGCTGCTGGTGCGCTATGTCGAGTCGCAGGTCTACCAGGCGGTGGTTGAAAACATTGCCAGCGAGCAGGCCGCTCGCATGATCGCAATGAAAAACGCCACTGATAACGCCGGTGACATCATTGATGACCTGCAGCTTCAGTACAACAAGGCGCGTCAGGCAGCCATCACCCAGGAAATTTCCGAAATTGTGGGTGGTGCCGCTGCGGTCTAGGTCGGCCCGTCGGACAGTTATTTACAGGTTCAAGAGGAATCAGGATGAGCGGACGTATCGTACAAATCATCGGTGCGGTGATTGACGTCGAGTTTGACCGCAGCGAGGTCCCCCACGTTTATGAAGCCATGAATGTGGAAGAGACCGGCACCGTACTCGAAGTTCAGCAGCAGCTGGGTGATGGCATCGTGCGTGCCATCGCCATGGGCTCTACCGAAGGGCTCAAGCGTGGCATGACCGTGTCCGGCACGGGCGCGCCCATTTCGGTGCCGGTGGGTGAAAAGACCCTCGGGCGTATCATGAATGTGCTGGGCGAGCCGATTGACGAAGCCGGTCCCATCGGTGAAGACAAGCGCAGCCCGATTCACCGTGCCGCGCCCAGCTTTGCCGATCAGTCGGCCTCCAGTGAACTGCTGGAAACCGGCATCAAGGTCATCGACCTGATCTGCCCGTTTGCCAAGGGCGGCAAGGTCGGTCTGTTCGGCGGCGCCGGTGTCGGCAAGACCGTCAACATGATGGAGCTGATCCGTAACATCGCCACCGAGCACTCCGGCTATTCGGTCTTTACCGGTGTCGGTGAGCGTACGCGTGAAGGTAACGACTTCTACTATGAAATGAAGGAGTCCAACGTTCTCGACAAGGTGTCGCTGGTCTACGGTCAGATGAACGAGCCGCCGGGCAACCGTCTGCGCGTAGCCCTGACCGGTCTGACGATTGCCGAGCAGTTCCGTGACGAAGGCCGTGACGTCCTGCTGTTTGTCGACAACATCTACCGCTATACGCTGGCAGGTACCGAAGTATCGGCACTGCTGGGTCGTATGCCGTCCGCCGTGGGTTATCAGCCGACGCTGGCCGAAGAGATGGGCATGCTGCAGGAGCGCATCACTTCGACCAAGACCGGCTCGATCACGTCCGTGCAGGCCGTTTACGTCCCCGCGGACGATTTGACCGACCCGTCGCCGGCCACCACCTTTGCGCACCTGGATGCCACGGTCGTACTGGCACGTTCCATCGCCGAGCTGGGTATCTATCCGGCCATCGATCCGCTGGACTCCACCTCGCGTCAGCTGGACCCGCTGGTCGTGGGCGATGAGCACTACAGCGTGGCGCGTGGCGTGCAGAACGTTCTGCAGCGTTACAAGGAACTCAAGGACATCATTGCCATTCTGGGCATGGATGAGCTTTCCGACGAAGACAAGCAGACCGTGGCACGGGCGCGAAAGATCCAGCGTTTCCTGTCACAGCCTTTCTTCGTGGCGGAAATCTTCACCGGCGCACCCGGCAAGTACGTGTCGCTCAAGGAAACCATTCGCGCCTTCCAGGGCATTCTCAACGGCGACTACGACCATATGCCTGAACAGGCGTTTTACATGGTCGGTACGATCGACGAAGCGATCGAGAAAGCCGACAGCATGTAAGGAGGGGCGCTCATGGCGACCATGCAATGCAATATCGTCAGCGCGGAGCGCAACATCTTCGCCGGCGAAGTGGAACGCGTTGTAGCGATCAGTGTGCTGGGCGAGCTGGGTATTCTGCGCGGGCATGAGCCGATGCTGACAGAGCTGAAGCCGGGTCCGGTCCGGATCATCCATGACGGCGGCGAAGAAGAAGTCTTCTTCGTCTCCGGTGGGTTTCTGGAAGTGCAGCCGAACATGGTCATCGTACTGGCCGACAGTGCCGATCGTGCCCGTGATCTGGATGCCGCCGAAGCCGAAAAGGCGCGTGATGAAGCGCGCCAGGCCCTGCAGGGCAAAAGTGGCGAGATGGACTATCAGCAGGCGCTGGCCGAGATCGAAGCGGCGACTGCCCGACTGCGTACCCTCTCCCAGCTGCGCAACCGTCGCGGCAACCAGTAGTCTCGAGAGCAGCGTTTTGAAAGACACGGTCTCGAGCGAGATTGTCGCATCATGACCACAAGTCATGGATGCGTTTTGTTGGCGGCCCTCGGGCCGCCTTTTTTGTAACTGCCATGCGCATCTGGACCAATGCGATCGCCTCATGCCCTGATACACTGTCTGTCAAAGCAGTGATCAGCCATGACAGAAAATGTCATCTGTCGGGTGCATGATCGGTGATCGTTTTCATTCAGCGCGGGGGAGAGTCTTCTTTCATGTCCATTGATGTCGTGATTCTGGCTGCCGGTCAGGGCAGTCGCATGCGTTCGCAAAAGCCCAAGGTACTGCACGAACTGGCCGGCAAACCCATGGTGCGTCATGTCATCGAGTCAGCCATGGAGGCGTTCTCGTCCCCGCGGCTTCATGTGGTCGTGGGCCACGGCGCTGAGCAGGTGCAGGCAGCGCTGTCCGACCTGCCCATCAGCTTTGCCCATCAGCTTGAACAGCGCGGCACCGGTCACGCCGTGGCGCAGACGCTTGAAGCGCTGGGCGACGGTCCGGTGGTGGTGCTTTACGGTGACGTGCCGATGATTCAGGCCCGTACCCTGAGCAGCCTGGTCGACCGGGTCGATGAGCAGCACATGGCGCTTTTGACCGTCACCATGGCCAACCCGCACGGCTATGGGCGCATCGTGCGCAACGATCAGGGGCAGGCCGTGGCCATCGTCGAGCAAAAGGATGCCTCATCGGAACAGCTCGGAATCAATGAGTGCAATACCGGTATTCTGGCTGCCACCGGTGATCAGCTGCGGCGCTGGCTGCCGGCGCTGTCCAGCGACAACGCCCAGAGCGAGTACTATCTGACCGACATCATTGCCATGGCGGCCGGTGAAGGGGTCGAGGTGGCCACGGCCGAGCCGGCGCTGGTCAGTGAAGTCCAGGGCGTCAATGACCGGGTGCAGCTCTCGGCACTGGAGCGCGTTCATCAGTCCCGCGAAGCCGAGAGGCTCATGCGTGAAGGGGCGAGCCTTGCTGATCCGAAGCGGCTGGACGTGCGCGGTGAGCTGAGCGTGGGTCAGGACGTTTTCATCGATGTCGGCTGCATTTTTGAAGGTCGGGTCCATCTGGGCGACGGCGTTCACGTCGGTCCCTACAGCATCATTCGTGATGCCAGCATCGGTGACGCGACGCGCATCGAGGCCCACAGCATGATCGAGGGCAGTGAGACCGCTGGCGACAATGCCATCGGCCCCTTTGCCCGTCTGCGCCCGGGCACGCGGCTGGAAAGAAAGGCGCGTATCGGCAATTTTGTCGAGACCAAAAAGGCCCATGTCGGCGAGGGCAGCAAGATCAACCATCTGAGCTATATCGGTGATGCG
This sequence comes from Kushneria sp. EE4, assembly GCF_977968315.1. Next base: position 3,128,690 of record NZ_OZ386212.1, on the reverse strand, counting down.
ACCCTGGGTCAGGGCGTCAACATCGGTGCCGGCACCATTACCTGCAACTACGATGGCGTCAACAAGCACCGCACCGAGATCGGCCATGGCGTGTTCATCGGCTCCAACTCGGCGCTGGTCGCCCCGGTCACGATCGGCGATAACGCCACGGTGGCTGCCGGTTCCACCGTGACCGAGACGGTCGACGACCAGGCACTGGCCATCGCCCGCGCCCGCCAGATCAACAAGCAGGGCTGGACACCGCCGCATCGCAAGTGAGCCGTATTCCACCAGGGTAAATATCTTCGACGGGCGCCGCACGGATGTGTGGCGCCCGTTTTTGATGACGACCTGTGCTCTTGTGGAGGTATTCGACTTAAGGCGCATGTTTTTGTGCCAAAAGCGCCGCCTTTGCTTGACCTCGATCCCGTTGTGGTTTTTCATTCGAAACTCAAATTCTTTCGAATCGAAAGATAAAGATTTCAATTTACGGATGGCTGCCCATTTCCATGAGTCGACGTCAGACCCCACAACGCCGGGAGGCCATTCTTGATCTGCTGGCTGCGCGCGGCGAGGTCGCCGTCGAGACGCTGGCCCAGCACTTTGAGACCTCAAGCGTGACCATCCGCAAGGATCTGGCCACGCTTGAAAGTGCCGGCCATCTGATTCGACGCCACGGGGGCGCCACGCTCGTGCCGCGTGAAGGGGATCAGGAGCGTCATCGGATTTCTCCTGTCAAACAGGCGCTGGCGCGGGCGGCCAGTGAACGCATTGCCGATCACGCGCGGCTGATCATCGACAGCGGCAGTACCACCAGCGCACTGATTCCGGCGCTGGCACATCGTATCGGGATGGTCGTCATGACCAACTCGCTGGGCGTGGCCGGCGCGCTTCAGGCACTGGATAACCCGCCTGCCCTTTTGATGACCGGCGGCACCTGGGACCCGCATTCGGCCTCCTTTCAGGGCCGGGTGGCCGAGACCGTCCTGCGTGCCTACGACTTCGATCAGCTCTTTATCGGCGCCGATGGCATCGATCTGGCGCGGGGCACGACCACCTTCAACGAGCTGACGGGGCTGTCGCAGGTGATGGCCGAGGTGGCTCGCGAGGTGGTGGTGATGGCGGAGTCCGACAAGATCGGCCGGCGCATTCCCAATCTGGAGCTGGGCTGGGCGCAGATTGATGTATTGATTACCGACGACGGGCTGGATGCGTCAGGCCGTCAACACATTCGTGACCAGGGCGTCGAGCTGATCTGTGTCAGCACGCAGGCGCCGTGACACCATCGGGTGGCGGACGGGGTCCGGCATCCGGGGTGATATCGCAATTTTTTGGCATTTCAGGAGAGACAATCTATGTGTGGCATTGTGGGCGCGGTCGCTGACCGTCAGGTGCAGAACATTCTGCTTGAGGGGCTCAAGCGTCTTGAGTATCGCGGCTATGACAGCGCCGGCATGGCCGTGCTGTCTGCCGATGCGCGACTGTCGCGCCAGCGTGCGGTCGGCAAGGTTGCCGCTCTTGAAGAAAAACTGCAGGCGGCCGGTCTGCGCGGTCATGTCGGCATCGCCCATACCCGCTGGGCCACGCACGGTCGGCCCACCGAAAACAATGCCCACCCGCACCAGTCCGGCGACAGCCTGGCGGTCGTACACAACGGCATCATCGAAAACTACGAAACGCTCAAGGCCGAGCTTGAATGCCAGGGCTACGTCTTTTTGTCCGAAACGGACACCGAGGTCATCGCGCATTTGATGTCGCGTGAAGTCTCGCGTCATGACGATCTGCTCTCCGCCTTTCAGCACGTGGTGGAAATGCTCAACGGCGCCTATGCGCTGGCTGTAACCCACGCCGACTACCCCGATCAGATCGTGGGCGCGCGCAAGGGCAGCCCGCTGGTCGTGGGTGTCGGGATCGACGAGGCGTTTCTGGCCTCCGACCCGCTGGCGCTTTTGCAGGTCACCGACCGCTTCATCTACCTGCAGGAAGGGGACGTGGCGCGTTTGACCGTGGGCGGCAACATTGAAATCTTCAACGCTGGTCAGAGCGTCGAGCGCCCCAGCTCGATCTTCGAGCACGGTGACGGCGCCGTCTCGCGCGGCGACTATCGCCACTTCATGCTCAAGGAGATCCACGAGCAGTCCCAGGTCATCGCCAATACCCTGGAAGGCCGTCTGGGCGATCGACACGTGTTCACCCGCATTCTGGGCGCCGAAGCCGACGACCTGCTCGATCGCGTCAAAAACATTCAGATCATCGCCTGTGGCACCAGCTATCACGCCGGCATGGTGGCGCGTTACTGGCTGGAGAAGCTGGCGGGCGTGCCGACCCAGGTGGAAGTGGCCTCGGAGTATCGCTACCGCGAAGTGGTCGTGCCGGACGGCACGCTGTTCGTGACGCTGTCCCAGTCCGGCGAAACGGCCGATACCCTGGCAGCGCTGCGCCACGCCTCCAAAAAGGGCGGCTATCTGGCAAGCCTTGCGATCTGCAACGTGCCGGGCAGCTCGCTGGTGCGCGAATCCGACCTGACACTGATGACCCAGGCCGGCCCCGAGATCGGTGTGGCCTCGACCAAGGCCTTTACCACTCAGCTGGTGGCGCTGCTGCTGCTCACCCTGGCCCTGCGCCAGGCGCGTCAGGGCGATGACGAGGTGCAGGCCCGTCTGGTCAATGCCCTGCGTGAACTGCCGCGTTTGATCACCCGCGGTCTGGCACTCGACAGCGCGATCGAGACCATGTCCTCGGCCTTTGCCGAGAAGCATCACGCCCTGTTTCTGGGCCGTGGCACCATGTTCCCGATCGCTCTGGAAGGCGCGCTCAAGCTCAAGGAAATTTCCTACATCCACGCCGAGGCCTACCCGGCCGGCGAGCTCAAGCATGGTCCGCTGGCGCTGGTCGACAGCGACATGCCGGTCATCGCGGTGGCGCCCAACGACGAACTGCTGGAAAAGCTCAAGTCCAACCTGCAGGAAGTCCGCGCCCGTGGCGGTGAACTGTTCGTCTTTGCCGATGAGCACGTGGCCATCAATGAAAGCGAAGGGGTTCATGTGCTGCGCATGCCGGCCGTCGATGACGTGATCGCGCCGATTCTTTATACCCTGCCGCTGCAGCTGCTCTCCTACCACGTGGCCGTGCTCAAGGGCACCGATGTGGACCAGCCGCGCAACCTGGCCAAGAGCGTCACGGTAGAATAATCCGCCCCCTCACGGGGGAGCGTGGCTCTGTCGAACCGGGCATCGAGACGTTATCGATGCCCGGTTTTTTTATTTTTTTGAAACCTGTTTCCGGCCATGGCGGGTGTCGGGTCAGATTTATGCATCAAGACAGTTTGGATTTGTATATTTTTTTGACACAAGCGCTATCATTGACGCCCAACTGACGTATCTCTTAAGAGACATCGTTCAGCCTCTGTCCATCCCCACCCGTGAACGCCACTGCCTTGATGGCAGTATCCGGACGTTCCATGCCGGGGGTCGGTACATAATAAATCTGCCCAAGGGAAGGGAACCCGTCATGTCTTCCATGCGATCCTCAAGTCCAGGCGCCATGGTCGTGCTTATCGCCTCAGCGGTGGGTATCGCCATTGCACTCTACGCCTATCTCACACCGCTGACCGGCGTGACCGGGACGCTTGGCGCGCTGATCGTCATTGCGACCTGCGCCATTCTTGTTGCCCTGGCGCTCGGGCTCGCTCTGTGTCGGGGCCGTGCCCTGCACAATCTTTTCCGGGTGGTCATCGTTGCCTTCATTGTCGGCACCGCCTTTGCCGCGCTGCTGCTTCATCTGTGGTGGCTGGCCGTTGCCATGGCCGTTGCACTGGTGGGATGGATGATCGATATCCTTCGCCCCTCGCCCGCTCACCGTAAACATTCATGAGGACCCCCGACATGACGCGCCTTCGCACGGGCATCAGATGCCTGAGTACGCTGACCGCCGTTTCACTGACGGTCTTCCCCACGGTGCTGCTGGCCGAGCAGCAGCCCGAACAGCCTGACCAGGTCGAACAGGCCGCGGCGCCGGCATCAACGTCGGACAACGGCGATCGCGCCAACATACCGCTGGTGCCGGACACGCCGACCTGGGACAGCTTCCACGGTCAGCTCAACGCCCAGAAGTACAGCCCGCTGGATCAGATCAACGTCGATAACGTCGGCCAGCTCGAAAAGGTCTGGGAAGTTCACACCGGCGACATCTCCGATGGTACCGGTGACACGCCGGCCACGGTCTGGTCAGCCACCCCGGTCGTTGCCAACGACACGCTCTACATAGGCACGCCCTTTTACAAGCTGATCGCCTATAACCCGGCGACCGGCGAGGAAAAGTGGCGCTTTGATACCCAGTCCTCCAGAGAGGCGCTGACCCAGCCGGTGCTCAAAAATCGCGGCGTGGCCTACTGGGAAGCCGACGACCCCGTCGAGGGCGAGTCGTGTCAGAAGATCGTCTACATGGGCACCATGGATGCGCAGCTTTTCGCCATCGATGCCGACACCGGCAAGCCCTGTCAGGACTTTGCCGACAACGGCGTGCTCAATGCCGATCAGTGGAACATCATCAATCCGAAGTTCCCGCTGTCGCTTTTGCAGCCGCCGACCATCGTGGGCGATCACGTCATCTTCGGCTGGGCCGGCAAGGACTGGGCCTATCAGGAAGCGCCCGCCGGCACCGTCTTCTCGGTCAATGCCCGCACCGGCGAGCGCGAGTGGACCTTTGAGGCAATCCCCGAAGACATTCGTGAAAAAACCGGTACCGCCAACGTCTGGACCCACATGTCGGCGGATGAGCAAAACGGCCTGATCTATCTGCCGGTCTCCTCGCCGTCGCCCAACTACTGGGGCGGCAACCGCAAGGAAGACATTCCGCTGGGAACCTCCACCACCGCACTCGATGTCGACACCGGCGAAGTGGTCTGGTCGCGTCAGTGGGTGCATCACGATCTGTGGGACTACGACATCAATGCCGCCCCTACGCTGATGGACATCACCGTCGACGGCGAAGAGATTCCCGCGCTGGTGCAGGCCACCAAGATGGGCTTTTTGTTCGTGGTCAATCGCCTGACCGGTGAGGACGTCTGGCCGATCGAGGAGCGTCCGGTGCCCCAGGGCGATGGCAGCGTTGAAGGCGAGGTCTATGCACCGACCCAGCCCTTCCCGACCAAACCCGCTCCGCTGCTGGATCAGTCGAAAAAGCCTGAAATCTGGGGGCTGGCGGATGCCGTTGGCTTCGGTCAGTGCACGCGGTTGTGGGACGAGCTGACCTATGAAGGCATGTACACCCCGCCCACCACCCGCGGTGAAGGCACGCTTGCCTACCCTGACAGCGCCGGTGGCGTTCAGTGGGGCGGCGTGGCCTTTGATCCCGAAAGCCAGACCGCGATCGTCAACACCTCGCACATCGTGCAGACCGTCAAGCTCTATAGCCGCGAGGACTACGAAAAGGCCGACAGCGGCTCCGGCAACGAAAGCGGCTTCTCGCCGCAGGAAGGCTCGCCGTACGGCATGCGTCTGGAAGTTGCGGACAACTGGCTGGGCATGCCCTGCTGGGAGCCGCCGTTTGGCGAAATCGTGGCGATCGACATGCACACCGGTGACATCAAGTGGCGCAAGCCGGTCGGCGCCTCGCAGCAGTTCGGTTTCTTCATGCCGGAACGCTGGGGCTCGCCCACCATCGGTGGCCCGGCCGTGACCGCCGGCGGCGTGATCTTCATCGGTGCTTCGATGGACGCCAAGGTGCGCGCCTACTCGCTGGAAACCGGCGAAAAGCTCTGGGAGGATCAGACCCAGGCGCCGGTGGTGGCCAACCCGTCGGTCTATGAGTACGACGGTCGGCAGTACGTGGCCTTTGTCAGCGGCGGCAACACCATCCTCAAGGATCAGGTGGGCGACCAGATCGCCGTCTATGCGCTGCCGGAAGACAAGCAGTAAGCGCCGCTTTTGAAGCCTTGAACCACGGGGCGCCCCTTCAGGGGCGCCCCGTTTTTTTGTGGTGTTTCTGCATCACAGGACAGGTTGACCCCTTATACAAAACGCCGGCGCATGCGCCGGCGTTTTTTGATCAATCATGGCCCTTGATATCAGCGCCGGTCAGTTGCTTTTCATCCGCTGAATCAGCGCCCCGCACTGGCTCTCTTCACCGGCGCTGGTGGAGATCAGCGCGCCCAGTGCCGCCGCCGGGGCTGCCAGCGTGCCCAGCGCCACGGCCGCCGCGCCGCGGGCAATCAGGGGCGCGGCTTCCACACCGGGTGACGGGTCCTTGAAGGTACCGCCGACCGAAAGCGGCGTGCGCAGCGTAAAGATACGAAAGCCCTTGCTCTCCGGTTTGATGGTGAGATCCATCTGTTCACTGGCCAGATTCACCGCCCCTTCGACGTTGATGATGGCGTTGTCGGTATCGATGGTGAAAATACGCGGCTGGACCAGTCCGTCATCGATCTGCAGATCAGCGGCGGCGCAGTGAATGGCCACCTCCTCATCGCCGAACAGTTCACCGATCAGGTAGTTGCCCACGTTAAGCCCGGCCAGCTCCATCAGGTTGCGGCTGATGCGCCCCTGTTCGATCAAAAGCTGCAGTTCGCCGTCGCTCGATCCCAGCAGGGCCGCCACCGAGTTGCCGGCGCCCATCAGGGTGGCGTCACCGTTGATCTCGCCCAGCCCCTGGGTCAGATCGCTGTTGTCGGGCAGAATCTCGCTCAAGTGAAGCCCTCGGGCATGCATGTCGATGCGCGCACGCAGCGGTGTTTCCTGCCCGCTCAGGCGCAGCGTGGTATTGAGCTGCCCCCCGGCCACGCCGAAGCTCAGCGGGTCCATCAATATCTCGCCGTTGTCCATCACCAGATGGGTGTTGAGATTGTTCAGGGGCAGCGATTCGCCATGCACGATGTTTTGTGCGCGAAAGCGCACGTCGGCGTCCATGGTGTCCCAGCGCTCGGTGTTGAATTCAGAGACCGGCAGCACCTTGTCTGCGGGTTGATCGGGATTGACCGAATCACCGGTGTCTTCGTTGTCGGCGCCCACCAGCGGGGCAAGATCGGTAAAGCGAAGCTGTTTCGAGGTCAGCTCGCCGGTCAGCGTCGGGCGCGGGTCGGCGTTGACGTAGCGCAGGCTGCCATGGATATCGCTGTCGCCGATCGTGCCGTCAAAATCGCGATACTCAAAGGTGCCCCCGTCGGGACTGTTCAGATCGGCCGAGAGATGGCCGCGCGTGGCATAGGGCGGCGTCTGTGGCAGCACGACCCCGGTCAGCGCGTAGAGATCGCCCAGGTTGTCGCCGGCAATGCCCACATCGAGCTCCATGCCGGCCAGCGCCATCGGGTCGTTGAGCGTGCCGATCACATCCAGGCGGGAGTTGCCGGAGGACAGATGCACCTCCAGCGGGAAACGACCGCCCTCGCGCAGTGCGGCCGGCCCGCCCAGTCGGCCTTCACCGTTCAGGGCGCTGCCGCGATAGGTGCCTTCGACCTGCCAGGCGAAACGAAAATCGCGTTCACTGCCGGGCGCGCCCTGCCCGCTCGCGGTGGCCTCCTCGCCGCTGTCCTTCTCACCACTGTCTGCCGGCTGGTCGCTGCCGGCGACTTCTTCCCAGCGTACCGGTTCACCCAGCGTTGCCAGCGTGGCGGTGGCGTCCACGTCCAGCACCTGATCATTGAGGGCCACCTGCACCCGATCAATATCGAGCTGGTCGATGGCAAACGTCCAGCCGCTGTCGCCATCCTGATCGGCCTCGCCGTCGTCGCTGTCGTCATCTGCGATCTGCCAGTTGTTGCGGGTCTCATCAAGGCGACGCAGCGTGGCACTGGTATCGCGCAGCACCAGATCGTGCAGCGAGATACGCTTTTGAAGCAGGGCAAGCGGGTGCAGGCTGACGGCGATGGCGCCGATACGGGCCGTGCGGGCGTCGTCGGTGCCGGCGTCGACATCGCGCGCCTGGTTCAGCGCGTCGGGGTCTTCCAGCACGATGTCCTCGGCGCTGATGCGTGGCATCAGGCGCCAGCTCTCCCACTGCCACGACAGCCCCAGATCGCCCTGTATGGCAAAGGGACGACCCAGGGCGTCGGAAACGCGGTCATTGATCGTAGGTCTGAGCCAGTTCCAGCTCATCAGGGTCACGACAAGGGCGAGCAGCACCAGCAGGGCCACAAGGCCAGCCAGTGTCCGACTGATGATGCGCAGGGCACGCGACATGAGCGGTCTACCTCAACAGGATGTTATCTTTTAGAGCATAGTCAGGCCCGCGCGTTCGTGGGTATTCCATGCGTATTATCGAGCGTTTCTCATGACCCATATCATCTCCATTCAGAGCCATGTGGCCCATGGCTATGTCGGCAACCGCGCCGCCGTACTGCCGCTGCAGCGTCTGGGCTGCGAGGTCACCGCCATCAACACGGTGCAGTTTTCCAATCATACCGGCTATGGCGCCTTTACCGGTGAGGTCTTCACACCGGCGCATCTCAAGGACGTGCTTGATGGCGTGGCGGCGCTCACCGGGCTTTCGAACGTGCAGGCCGTACTGTCGGGCTATATGGGCGATCAGGGCATTGGCCGGGCCGTGCTGGAAAGCGTCAACCGCGTGCGCCAGGCCAGCCCAAACGCGCTGTACTGCTGTGATCCGGTGATGGGCGACATCGGCCGCGGTTTTTTTGTGCGCGACGACATTCCAGCCTGGATGCGCGATTGCGCCGTGCCGGCGGCCGATATCGTCACGCCCAATCAGTTCGAGCTGGCCTTTTTAAGCGATCAGGTCATCGAGTCGCTGGATGACGTGCTGGCGGCCGCGGCAAGACTGCGTGAAAAAGGCCCGAGCGTGGTACTGGTCACCTCACTGGATATCGATGACAGCACGACAGACACCATCGAGATGCTGGTGGACACCGCAGCGGGCAGCTGGCGAATCGCCACGCCCCGCTTTGACTTTCCGGTCGCGCCCAACGGGGCCGGCGACTTTACCGCTGCCGTGTTTCTGGCCTGCTGTCTGCGCGATCGGGACGGGATCAGCGCCGAAGGGCCGGCGCGGGCGCTGGAGAGCACCGCCGAGGCCGTTCACGCGCTCTTTACCCACACCTGGCAGGCCGGCACCCGCGAGCTTGCGATGATTCAGGCCCAGAACGAGATTGTGGCGCCCAAAAGGCGCTTTGACGCCGAACGGGTTCGCTGACGATGGCGGGCACCCTGCATCTGGGCCTTGCCATGTGGGCCAACGCCGACTGGCGCGGCACGCTGTATGGCCACTACGCCCAGCCGAGCGAGTCGCTGCCGGACTACGCCGGTGTCTTTTCCTGTGTGGAGGGCAATACCACCTTCTACAGCGGGGCACCGCGCGAGGATGTGGTGGCCACCTGGGCGCGTCAGGCGCCCGGCCACTTTCGCTTCTGCTTCAAGCTGCCCGCGGCGCTGACCCATGACAAACGTTTGGTGGGAATCGAGGCGGAAATGGATCAGTTCATCGAGCGTCTGGCCCCGCTGCACGACCGGCTCGGCCCGACCATGATCCAGCTGCCGCGGGATTTTGGCGCGGACGAGCTGCCCATGCTGGAAGCCGTGCTCAAGCGCTGGCCAAAGACGCTGCCGTGCGCTGTGGAGGTGCGCCACAGTGAGTTTTTCCACAAGGGGACCGCCGAGCAGTCGCTCAACCGGCTGTTGATAACTCACGGGGTCGATCGGGTCATGCTGGACACGCGAGCGCTCTTTGCCACCCCTGCCGGGGACGATGCGAGCCTTGCACAGGCGCAGCGCGAGAAACCGCGCCGGCCGCTGCATGTGCTGAGTACGGCCTCGCAGCCGGTGGTGCGCTTTATCGGCCATTTCGATGATGAGATCAATCACGCCCGCTTCACGCCCTGGATCGAGCAGCTGGCCCTGTGGATGGAACAGGGGAAAAGTCCGGTATTGTTTGTGCATACCCCGGACAATCGCGCGGCACCGCTTTTGGCGCGCGCCTTTCACCAGCGCCTGGCCGAGCGCATTGAGCTTTCGGCGCTGGCGGGCTTTGCCGGGGAGCGCCAGGAATCACTCTTTTAATGTGACAGAGCGTGATGTCGGGGCCTTCGTCTGTACAATGGGCGCCATCAACCGCTTCAGATGGGCGTTGTCTGGACGCGATGTCATCGGAAAAACATCAACAACGAAGCACGGGCGTCGGTAACACGGCGGTTCGAAGTCCTGAACCGGTGCGGTTGACCGACTCAAAGGGACACACAGGGTAGCCTCATGACCAACAAGCCCCATTCACATGCGCAGTGGTCCTCGCGCATTGCCTTTATGCTCGCCGCAGTCGGCTCTTCCGTCGGGCTGGGCAATATCTGGAAATTCCCCTACATGACCGGAGAGAGCGGCGGCGGTGCCTTCGTTCTCGTCTATCTGGTCTGCATTTTGCTGATCGGTCTGCCGATTTTGATGAGCGAATGGCTGCTCGGGCGTCTGGGTCAGAAAAACCCCATCTCGACCATGAATCGCATCACCGGGCGTCTCAAGCGTTCGAAAGCCTGGGTACTGATCGGCGTGGGCGGCATTCTGGCCGCCTGGCTGATTCTGTCGTTTTACAGCGTTATCGGCGGCTGGGCGCTGGCCTATATCCGCTACGGAGCAACGTCCACCTTTACCGGGCTCGACGGGGACAGCGTCGGCACGCTGTTTTCCGATCTGCTGGCCAGCCCGGGCACGCTGCTGGCCTGGCACAGCCTGTTCATGGTGCTGACCATCGCCATCGTGGCCGGCGGTGTGGCCGGCGGGCTCGAGCGGGCGTCCAAGATTCTCATGCCGGCACTGGTGATCCTGCTGGCGGTACTGGTGGGCTACGCCGCCACGACCGGCAGCTTCGGCGAAGGCTTTGATTATCTTTTCCGCCCGGATTTCACGCGCCTGACCGGCGATGTGATCCTGGCGGCGATGGGACATGCCTTTTTCACCCTGAGTCTGGGCATGGGCATCATGATGGCCTATGGCTCCTATCTCAGCGATGACGTCAATATCGGTCGCACGGCCATGACGGTGGTGATTCTCGACACCATCATCGCGCTGGCCGCCGGCATGGCGATTTTCCCGATTGTCTTTGCCGACGGGCTCGACCCGGCGGCCGGCCCCGGGCTTATTTTCCAGACCCTGCCGCTGGCTTTTGGCAACATGTCCGGTGGTGTATTGTTCGGCACGCTGTTTTTCGTGCTGCTGGTGTTCGCGGCCTGGACCTCGGCCATTTCGCTGCTGGAGCCGATCGTTGAGTGGCTCGAGGAGAAAACCCCGCTGAGCCGTCTGCAGTCGGCGCTGGTCGCAGGTGCGGCGACCTGGGTGCTGGGTATCGCCACGGTGCTGTCGTTCAACGACTGGTCGGCGTTTACGCCCTTTGGCATGACCGTGTTCGACCTGCTCGACTACGTCACCAGCAAGATCATGCTGCCGCTGACAGGCCTTGCCACCATCGTGTTCGTGGGCTGGTTCATGGGCCGCGATGAAGTGCGCGCCCAGCTCAACATGAGCGGTGCAGCCTTTACGTGGTGGCGCATCTCGGCACGTTTTATCGCACCGATCGGTGTGGCCATCGTATTCGTCTGGGGACTGATGAATTAATTCAGGCGATGGACGATCACGGGCGGGCCTCTTCGAGGCCCGCTTTTTTTGGTCCGTCGCTCGGGGGTGAATTGATCACCAGGATATCCACTGTCAATGGAAAATGTGGATAACTCTGTGGGAAAGGTGCACAACTCCTGTTCAAGCGAATGAATGCGCGTCAAAAACGGCGCTATTCATGGCGTTTGATATAAAAGCACTCTGTCAGAATTGGCCGGTCAATATCGGCAGCAGTGGCGCTGGCTGAAGAGGGTCTGTCGGCCGCCGACGTCACAAGCGCTGCATGCACAGGGATGGTTTCTCATGACCAGCAGTCAATCCGGCAGCACCGACAGTTCCTCCAGTGCGCCTTCGGGTCGCCCGACCGGCGTGCCCGGTAACCCTTCGACGCTGATCGGCATCGTGGTCAGCATTTTGCTGCTGACGGTCGTGGTGCTGTTTACCGCGCAGTCGCCCCTGAGCTTTTTTAATCTCCCCGGTCTTTTGATCGTGCTGACCGGCACGCTGGCCGCCACCATGATCAGCTACCCCATGCGTGAGATCCGCCGCGTAGTGGCCCTGGTGGGCAGCGTCTTTCGCCGCGAACCCGATTTCATCCGTGAAGACATCGACGAGCTGGTGGCACTGGCACGCGAATGGATGCACGGCGATGCCCGCGCCGTGGAGCGGGCGCTGGAAACCACCCGCAATCCGTTTCTGCGCACCGGCATCAGCCTGGTCATCGACAACGTGCGCGAAGAGGAGATTCTGGATCTTTTGCGCTGGCGTATCACGCGTCTGCGCGCCCGGGAACTGGCCGAGGCGCAGATCTTTCGCACCATGGCCACCTACGCGCCGGCCTTTGGCATGCTGGGGACCCTGGTCGGGCTGATCAACATGCTGGAGGTGATCCAGAACGGCGATCTGGCCGTGATCGGCCCGCGCATGGGCGTGGCGCTTTTGTCGACCTTCTACGGCATTCTGCTGGGGAACCTGCTGTTCAAACCGATTGCGGTCAAGCTGGAGCGACGCACCGAGGAGCGTCTGATCGCGATGAACATGGTGCTTGAAGGCGTGTCGATGATCTCGCGCCGCCGCCTGCCCTCCTTTATCGAGGCCACGCTCAACTCCTTTATCGGCGAGGCCCATGACGAGCTGGGTGAACGGCCGCTGCCGCGTAACACCGAGAGCCCGGGGAGCGGCGCGCCGTGATGGAACACCGATCGTCGGGATCTTCCGGTCAGGCCCGTCAGGCGGCCCGCGAGCTGGTGCTGACCGCCGATCGCAGTGAGGAAAGCGATGGCTGGATGCTCAGCTATCTCGATCTTTTGACCCTGCTGCTGGTGCTGTTCGTGCTGCTTCTGGCCATGCGTGGCGTGGTCCCGCAGGATGATCTCCCGGCGCCGGCGATCTCAAAGGATGCCGCGGTCATGGTGTCGCCGCTGGCGCTGGGCGCCACGGATCGACTCTCGCCGGTTCAGGCTGTGCCGACACATACCACCGGGGTACTGCCGTGGCTTGCGGCGTCTCCGACGCTTCAAACGCCCTGGCAGATGCTGCCGGCCACGCCGGTCATTGAAGACAAAATGCCGGCGCGCGTGGATGTGCAGGCGGCGCTTGCGGTGATGATTCCGCTGTCAGGCAGGCCATCAACTTCAGAAGAAACGTCGACAGAAGAGACCTCCCCGGATGACGTCATGGCCATGGATCACCGGCTGACGGGCATTGACGGGGTTCAGGTTACCCGCGAGCGCGAGCGCACCATCCTGCGCATAGAGGACCGGCTGCTTTTCCCCAGCGCCGATGTGGATATCGGCACCCAGGGCAACGGCCTGCTCGATCGACTGCTGCCAGCGCTCAAGGATTTTGACGGCGAAATTTCAGTCGAGGGACATACCGACAGTCGGACCATTGCCACGGCGCAGTTCCCGTCGAACTGGGAGCTTTCCGCCGGGCGGGCCACGGCCGTGCTGCGCTATCTGAGCCGGGGTGGTGTGTCAGCCGACCAACTGCGGGCGATCGGTTACGGACCGACCCGGCCGCTGGCCGGCAACGACACCGAAACGGGGCGGGCCCAGAACCGCCGCGTTGAGCTGGTGCTGAGCCCGGCCGGGCCGCGCTCGACCACGCCCTAGATTTTTTCTACTGCTTGCGACAGCGCCCGGCATGGCAGGGCGCTGTTGTATCCACGCTCACCGTGCGGCGCTAGCCGAAGTGGCGCAGGCGTTCATCGTCCTCACTGAACTGGGTGGCAAGGCGTCGGGACTCAAAATGATCCTCGATGCCGCGGCGGGCCCTTAATGCACGCTCGGCGGCGCGCTGGCGGCGTTTCTCGGTCTCTTTGGCATCGAGATGCATAATGATATCGAGAATTTCGTTGCGAACGGCATTGAGTCGGGATTGATCAGCAGTGTGTTTTTGCATGAACGATGCACCCTTCGACATTGAAATGGATCCGGGACATGACACTGTGTCGACGTGATCATCAACGTGATAGCCAGCGTCGATCAGTGCTCGCACTCAGCGTATGATAGTGCTGTTGACAATTTAATGACGTAGCGCAACAAAGGGCGTGCGTCAACCAGCACAGAGGATGCACCTTGAGCGTCACGCTTTTTGATGACCTTCGCGCCCGGCTGCCGGCCTTTCGCCGCTCCGAACAGAAGGTGGCCCGTTTTGTACTGCGCAATGCCGATGAAGTCATTCATTTGCCGCTGGCCGCGCTGGCTGCCCGGGTGGGGGTCAGCGAGCCCACGGTGATCCGGTTCTGCCGCGCCATCGACTGCACGGGCTATCAGGATTTCAAGCTCAAGCTGGCGCAGACACTGGCGACCGGCGAGCAGTTCTCCGAGTTCTCGATGAACGAAACCGACAGCGTGGCGGAGTTCTCCCGTGGGATCTTTGATTCCACCGTGGGCACGCTGCTGGGCGTGCGCGACCGGATCGATGCCACCAGCATGACCCGCGCCATCAATGCCCTGTCGGACGCCAGCCGGGTCGAGTTCTATGGCTACGGCGCCTCCGGGGCGGTGGCCATCGATGCCCAGCACAAGTTCTTTCGCCTGCGTATTTCAACGGCGGCCTACTCCGACCCGCACATGCAACACATGTCGGCGGTGACGCTGGGCGAGCATGATGTGGTGGTGGCCATCTCCCAGACCGGGCGCTCCAGCTCGCTGCTCTCCAGCGTCGACATTGCCCTGTCCCACGGCGCCATGGTCATCGGATTGTGTCCGGCGGACTCGCCGCTGGCCGAGAAATGCACCATCGGGCTTTACATCGACGTGTTCGAGGACAGCGAAGTCTATCGCCCCATGAGTTCGCGCATCGCGCACCTGGTGGTGATCGACATTCTCGCCGTGGGCGTGGCCAAGACCCGCGGCCCGCAGCTGGCCGAGCATCTGGTAGCGGTCAAGCGCAGCCTCGACCCGCTGCGCACGGCCCGCCCCGACCCCTTTGACCGGGCCCGTCAGGAAAGCGCCCGCACACGTGGTAAATCCGACGACAAATAGGCGCCGGGCGGCCTTGCAGGAGGGACCGCCGCTGGCGGATATGCTAGGGTAGAGACCTCTTTATGAACTCTTCTCTCAGGCCGTTTCCGGCCGATTTCCAGGGTATCTGATCTCATGGACGCCTCTGCGCTACTCGATTCGCTCAATTCCGATCAGCGCGACGCGGTCGGTGCCCCGCAGGGCAACATGCTGGTGCTGGCCGGTGCCGGCTCCGGCAAGACCCGGGTGCTGGTCCATCGCATTGCCTGGCTGATGGAGGTCGACGGCCTGTCGCCCTGGTCGATTCTGGCCGTGACCTTCACCAACAAGGCCGCCCGCGAGATGCGCTCAAGGCTCGAGACGCTGTTGAAGGTCTCGCCGCGCGGCATGTGGGTGGGCACCTTCCACTCCATCGCCCATCGACTGTTGCGCACTCACTGGCAGGATGCCGGGCTGCCCGAGCATTTTCAGATCATCGACAGCGATGACCAGCTGCGACTGGTCAAGCGCTTGCTGCGCGACCACGGCATCGATGACGAGCGCTACCCGCCCAAACAGGTGCAGTACTTCATCAGCGGCTGCAAGGAAGAGGGCATGCGTCCGGGCGATATCGACGCCCATGGTGATGCCTACATGCAGCAGATGGTGGAGCTCTACGAGCTTTATCATCTGGCCTGCGAGCGCGGCGGTCTGGTCGATTTCGGCGAGCTTTTGCTGCGCGCGCTGGAGCTTTTGCGCGATAACGCCCACCTTTTGAAGCACTATCGCGAGCGCTTTCAGCACCTGCTGGTCGACGAGTTTCAGGACACCAACACACTGCAGTACGCCTGGCTCAAGCTGCTGGCCGGCGACCGCGCCTGCCTGACCGCCGTGGGGGATGACGACCAGTCCATCTACGGCTGGCGCGGGGCGAAGGTCGAAAACCTGGCGCGCTTTCGCGAGGAGTTCCACGACACGCGTCTGGTGCGCCTTGAGCGCAACTACCGCTCGACCAGTGCGATTCTGGAGGCGGCCAACGCGCTGATTCGCCACAACGCCGGGCGCATGGGCAAGGAGCTCTGGACCGATGTCGCCGAAGGCGAGCGCATCTCTCTTTACGGCGGCTTCAATGACCTGGACGAGGCGCGCTTCATCGTCGATACCATCGCCACTCAGGTGCGCGAGAAGGATCGTCCCCGCAAGGACATCGCCATTCTCTACCGCTCCAACGCCCAGTCCCGGGTGCTGGAGGAGGCGTTGATCCGCCAGGGCGTGCCCTATCGTATCTACGGCGGTCAGCGCTTTTACGAGCGCCTGGAGATCAAGAACGCACTGGCCTATCTGCGCCTGCTGGTCTCGCGGGATGACGATGCCTCGCTCGAGCGGGTGATCAACGTGCCGGCGCGCGGCATCGGCACCCGCAGCGTTGAGCTGCTGCGCGCCTATGCCCGCGATGAAGGCGTGTCACTGTGGCAGGCCTTGAACGATGCGCCGTCAAAGGGGCTTTTGAAGGGCCGGGCCGCTTCGAGCGTGACCACCTTCAGCAACCTGATCGACCGGCTCGACAACGACACCGCCGGGCTGTCACTGCACGAGATGATCGATCACGTGATCATTCAGACCGGGCTGATCGAGCACCACCGTGCCGAAAAGGGCGAAAAGGGCCAGGCGCGGGTCGAAAACCTGGAGGAGCTGGTCAGCGCGGCGAAGGCGTACACCCAGGGCGACCCCTTCAGCCCGGTCAACGACGGCGAGGATGACTCGCTGGGCACCTTTCTGGCCGAGGCGGCGCTCAACTCCGGTGATCACGAGGCCGACGAGTTCGAGGACGCCGTCCAGATGATGACCCTGCACTCGGCCAAGGGGCTTGAGTTTCCGGTGGTGTTCGTGGCGGGCATGGAAGAGGGGCTCTTTCCGCACAAGATGTCGCTGGAAGAGCCCGGGCGTCTCGAGGAGGAGCGAAGGCTTTGCTATGTCGGCGTGACGCGCGCGATGGAAAAGCTCTATCTCACCCATGCCGAATCGCGGCGGCTGCACGGCAAGGAGACCTTCCAGCGCCCGTCGCGCTTTCTGCGCGAGCTGCCGGAGAACCTGGTCGAGGAAGTTCGGCTGCGCGGGCAGATCTCGCGGCCGGTTACCTCAAGGGAATCCTCCCCCCGTCAGGAGCAGGTTGACGGCGGCGAGGCGCTGCCGAGCCTGTCGCTGGGTCAGCGGGTCAGCCATCCGGTGTTCGGTGAGGGCGTGGTGATCAACGCCGAGGGACAGGGCCAGCGCGCGCGGGTACAGGTCAGCTTCGAGGACGACGGTGACAAGTGGCTGGTGCTGGGCTTTGCCAAACTGGTGCCGCTGGGCTGACCACCGCCGTGTACGCCAATGGTCGAGGCGCGTGCGCGCGTTTGTGTCATTAAAGTGTCATTACCCTGGGCGATGCTTGTGCCAGCATGACGCTGCCAGGCAGCGCCCCTGATCCGTGAACGGAGTCACCATGGACATTACCAACGACCCCCACAGCCAGCACATTTCGCGTCAGTTCAATCAGGAGCTCGAGTCGCTGAAGACTCAGCTGCTGGCCATGGGGGGGCTGGTAGAGCGCCAGATCAATGAGGTCATCGCCGCCCTTCTGGAAGGCGACTTCGAGGCGGCCGAGCGGGTGCGCGACAACGACCGGGAAGTGAACAACTTCCAGCTCGAAATCGATGACGAATGCGCCCACATTCTTGCCCGGCGCCAGCCTGCTGCGTCGGATCTGCGTCTGGTGCTGGCCGTGACGCGTGCGACCTCCGATCTGGAGCGCATGGGCGATGAGGCCAACAAGATCGCCCGTCACGCCCTGAGCCTGATCGAGGAAGGGCTGACCAGCCGCGGCTTTACCGAAATTCGCCACATCAGCACCCGCGTGCGCGACATGGTGCGCCATGCGCTGACCGCCTTTGCCCGCATGGATGTGCCCATGGCCCGCGAGGTACTGGGCGAGGACGAGATCGTCGATCAGGACTATCAGACTGCCATGCGCTCGCTGGTCACCTTCATGATGGAAGACCCGCGTTCGATCAGTTCGGTGCTCAACGTCATGTGGATTCTGCGCTCGCTGGAGCGCATCGGCGATCATGCCGACAACCTGGCCGAATCCGTGATCTATCTGGTCGAGGGCGACGACATTCGCCACGCCAGCAGCGGCCAGCCCGCCAACGACAGCCCCACCGGGGCCTAAGTCGCCCGCCTCCCCTGCCCGGTTGCCATCTCTGCGATGGCGACCGGGTATGATAGTCTGCCTGCCCAACCCCTTTTGATGACTGGACAATCCTTCAATGGTGTATGCCGTCTCCGCGCTGGGGCGCGGGTTTTCCATGGTGCTCTCGCCGGGCCTGCGGCGCTACGTCGTGATTCCTTTGCTGGCCAATCTGGCCATCTACGCGGCGCTGTTTACCCTGGTAATTCAGCGCTTTTCCGGCTGGGTCAGCTACTGGATGGCCAGCGTGCCGGGCTGGCTCGAGTGGCTTGAATGGCTGATCTGGCCGCTGGTGGTGCTGTGTCTGATCATCGTGCTGGCCTTTACCTTTACCGTGGTGGCCAATCTGATCGCCTCGCCCTTTTATGGTTTTCTGGCCGACAACGTCGAAAGGCGCCTGTCCGGTCAGCAGGAGAGCATTGATAATCGCTCTCTGTGGCAACAGGGCATCGACAGCCTGAAGCGTGAATTTCAAAAGCTGGGCTGGATGGCACCCCGGGTGCTGCTGCTGCTGTTGATCGGGTTCGTTCCCGTGCTGCACGTGGTGGCGCCGCTGTGCTGGGCGCTGTTTTCCATCTGGAGCATGTCGATCCAGTATCTGGACTACCCGATGGACAACAACGGGGTGAGCTTTGGTGACATGAAAAAGCGTTTGAGCGCGCGCTGGTGGCCCACGCTGACCTTTGGCGGCGTGATCTCGGCCCTGATCTGGATTCCGATCGTCAATCTGCTGGTCATGCCGGCGGCGGTGGCCGCCGGCGTCATGATGTGGCGCCGTCACTATATGGCCCTGCCACCGCCCCGATAATCACGGCGCACCCTTCAATCACGCCGGCAGAGGTGAATAACACTGCCATGATGGCGTCTCATTGTTGTAACCTTGCGTAACCCATGGTGTGAGGCAGGCCTTTGTGCCTGCCTCGTAGCGCTTGTCGCCTGGTGTCCTGATTACCGTCGTGATGGAACACAACATGTCAAAATTTCCCCTGATCGGGCTGGCCGTGGCCCTGATGCTGGCCGGCTGTGCCGGTACGCCGGCAACGGCCCCGACGCCCATGGTTGATACCGACGCCATTGATCGCATCTTCAGCAACGTGCCGGTCATTGATGATGCCGCACCGCCCAGACGCTACAGCCCGGCGCAGGGTGCGGCCCTTGAGCGACGCAGCGGCTATCGGGTGGATCGCTCGGTGGCCTCCGGAGGCCACAACCAGCGCATTCGTTTTCTGGTGCTGCACTACACCGGCGGTGACGATACGGCTGCTTTCAGGGCCCTGACCGGGGGCAGCGTCAGCGCCCACTATCTCGTCACCGCCGCCCCCGGTGAGTTCCAGAATCAGCCGGTGGTGATGCAGCTGGTGGATGAAGACCAGCGGGCCTGGCATGCCGGCGTGAGTGCCTGGGCCGATCGCGTCAATCTCAACGACACCTCCATCGGCATCGAAATCGTCAATCGCGGCCACTACAACTCGCCCGACGGGCTGGTCTGGGACCCTTATTCCCGCGCCCAGATCGAGCTGGTCACCGCGCTGACCCGCGATATCGTCAACCGCTACAACATCGCCCCGGAAAACGTGCTGGGCCACAGCGACATTGCGCCGGGGCGCAAGGTGGACCCGGGTCCGTTCTTTCCCTGGCAGCGCCTTCATGAGGCCGGCGTGGGCGCATGGCCGGAGCGCCATGTCGTGACGCGCTATCAGCGCGAGCTGAGCGCCTCGCCGCTGTCCATGGCGCAGCTGCAGCGCGGCCTCGGGGTCTGGGGCTATCCGGTGGCCGTGACCGGCACCCATGACGAGCCGACCCGAAAGGCGCTGGGGGCCTTTCAGATGCACTTCCGGCCGGCCGATACGCGCGGCAATGTCGATGTGGAAAGCCAGGCCATTTTGCTGGCGCTGATCGAGCGCTATCACGGCCTGGCCGACGTGCGCACCGTGCGTCAGTAGGACGGGTTGGTAGCCGCTGACGTATCGGCGGGCGCCGTTTGTGTTTCCATGCGAGAGGTGGGAAAGATGCAGCGAAAGCAGGCGCCTTCGCCGGGCTGGCTTTCAATATCGAGCCGGGCGTCATGGCGCAGCAGCACGTGCTTGACGATCGCCAGCCCCAGCCCCGTGCCGCCGCTGGCCACCGAGCGGCTCTTGTCGACCCGATAAAAGCGCTCGGTCAGCCGCGGCAAATGTTCCGGAGAGATGCCGTCCCCGTCGTCGATGACTTCCACGGCGGCGCCGTCCTTGTCCCAGGCGCGGTAACAAACGGTGATGTGACAGCCCGGCGGTGTGTAGCGCACGGCGTTGTAGATCAGATTGGACAGCGCGCTTCGAAGCTCTTCGACATCGCCGAACAGACGCCGTGTCTCCTCGATTCGACAGCTGATCTCATGGCTGCCGGCGGAGAGCTCCTGGCCATCCTCGGCAATCTGCTCGCACAGCGCGGCCATATCGATCGAGCGCTCGTTGTGGTGACGCTCGCTGGTTTCCAGTCGCGACAGGGTCAACAGATCCTCGACCAGATGCTGCATGCGCACGGTCTGCTCCTGCATGCGGCTCAGCCCGCGACCGAACGATGCCGGCAGGGCGTCCTGATGGTCCTGCCAGGTTTCGACGTAGCCGGTCAGCACCGTCAGCGGCGTGCGCAGTTCGTGGGAGACGTTGGCCACGAAATCGCGTCGGGTCTGTTCCAGGCGCTGCAGGCGGGTCACGTCGCGGATGATCAAAAGGCGTTCGTCATCACCAAAGCGGGTGATCTGACACGACAGCGTGCGCGCCTCGTTGGTAGGCGCACCGATCGTGATCGGCTCGCTGTAGTCCATCTGGCGAAAGTAGCGGATAAAGGTGGGATCGCGCAGGTAGTTGGTCAGGTGATGGCCGCGGTCGTGGCGGTTGTCCAGCCCGACCAGGCGCTCGGCGGCGCTGTTCCACCAGTCCAGACAGCCGCGAGAGTCGAGCATGACCACCCCTTCACTCATCGACTCGGCCGACTCCTGAACGCGCTTTAATACCGAACGCAGGCGATTTTGCAGATGCTGCTGGCCCTTTTGATAGCGATAGAGCCGGTCGAATAGATCACCCCATACCCCTTCGCCACCGGGCGGGCGCTGATCCACCGGCGCTTCCAGCCAGCGGTAGAGTCGTTTCAGGTGTCGCAGGGTAAAGGCGAGATGAATGCCCAGCCCCAGTGCGATCCCCCAGCCCGGATAGCCCAGCAGCGTGCCGAGAATGCCAAAGCACACGACCAGATAGGCCAGACGCCAGAGTTCATTGAGCCAGTAATGCATATAAACTACCGCGACGAGAAACGATAGCCGGTACCCCGTACGGTCTGCACCAGATGCTGATGGGCGTCGCCCAGCACCTTGCGCAGCCGACGAATGTGCACATCGACCGTGCGCTCCTCGACATAGACGTTGCCCCCCCAGACCTGATCAAGCAGCTGGGTACGAGTATAGGCCCGCTCCTGGTGGGTCATGAAAAACTGCAAAAGGCGATATTCGGTCGGGCCGATCTCCAGCGCCCGGCCATCAACGCTGACGCGATGGCTGACCGGGTCGAGCAGCAGACCACCCACTTCGACCGTCTCCTCAACGCCGGCAGGGGTCGTGCGGCGCAGCACGGCCTTGAGCCGGGCGATCAGCTCGCGGGGCGAAAAGGGTTTGGTGATGTAGTCATCGGCACCGCTTTCCAGCCCCTGAACCTTGTTGTCTTCTTCGCTGCGCGCGGTCAAAAGCACAATGGGAATGTCGCGGGTGGTGGGTTCGCGCTTGAGCCGGCGGGCAAGATCGATCCCGCTGACGCCCGGCAGCATCCAGTCCAGTAAAATCAGGTCGGGGCGCTCATCGACGACCAGCTCATGGGCGGTTTTCGCATCCTCGGCCTCGAGAATACGAAAGTCCGCCATCTCGAGCGCCATGGCAATCATTTCGCGGATCGGCGCTTCGTCGTCGACGATTAAAACGGTTCTGGACATGAATGGCTTCCCCTGCCGGATAACGATGGCGACTGCCGTGACGATGGACACCGGGTGTTTCGTCATCGGCTCCGTCATGTGATCGTCATTCAAACGTCTTCATATGACAACTTTATGACAGCGCGGCCGGGTATGACACGTCCTGACACCGGGTATTAGGCCTGCCAGGTCGCCAGGGCGATACCGGCAAAGAGCAAAATGCCCACCCAGTGGTTGTTCAAAAAGGCCTGAAAGCAGCCCTCACGAGTGCGGGTCCGACACAGTCGCTGCTGATGAGCGAACACCACTGCGATGGCCACCAGGGCGGCCCAGTAGAAGCCGTCCAGCCCGGCCAGCTGACCGACGACCGCCAGCAGCAGCAGCATCAATACCTGAAGTGCGCCCTGAATGACCAGATCCATGCGGCCGAACAGTACGGCGGTCGACTTGATACCGATTTTCAGATCGTCGTCACGATCGACCATCGCATACCAGGTGTCATAGACCAGCGTCCAGACGATGTTGGCAAAAAAGAGCCACCAGGCCACGGCCGGCACGTGGCCCTGCTCGGCGCCGAAGGCCATCGGGATGCTCCAGCCAAACGCCGCGCCCAGCACCACCTGCGGCAGATGGGTGTAGCGCTTCATGAAGGGGTAGCTGGCCGCCAGCAAGGCGGCGCCGAACGACAGCAGAATGGTAAAGACGTTGGTGAAACACACCAGCACGAAGGCGATCACCAGCAGGGCGCCAAACAGGCTCAGCGCCTCGCGCTCGCTGATGCGACCGGTGGCCAGCGGTCGGTCATGGGTGCGTTTGACGTGGGCGTCGAAGTGGCGGTCGGCGTAGTCGTTGATCACACACCCCGCCGCGCGCATGACATAGACCCCGAGGATGAAGATGATCAGGTTGTGGCGCGAAGGCAGGCCGTCGCCGGCCAGCCACAGCGCGGCAAGCGTGGGCCACATCAAAAGCCAGGTGCCGATGGGACGATCGAGCCGGGTCAGGCGCAAAAAGTCGGGGAGGCGAGCGAGGGGCGACGGCATCGTCGGGGCTCCAGTCAGCGTAAAACCAGGGTTGTCAGCGTGAAAACACGAGTCTACCCGAAATGGGGGCGTGTCGAAGGGTCCATCCGTGTCCCCTATCGACGACGAAAGCGCTCATGCACGAAATACTCCTGCACCAGCAGCGGTGGTCGGCCGGCGCCCAGGGTGAACAGCGACCGCCGTCCCCACATCGCCGGCAACGAGAGAAAACCGGGGGCGGCGTGGCGCATCTCGAGCCTTGAGCGCCTGACGATGGCCTTCTGCGGTGCACGCGCGCTTCTGGCAAAGAGCTGATGGCCCAGCGCCCGGGTGCCCAGTCGAGCCATCCAGGGCGGGCAGGCCTCAAGCGCCATGACCGAGCGCGCCGCCACCAGCACTTCCCCATTGGCCTCAAGGGTGACTTCGCGTCGCCATACCCGCTGCCCAGCCGGCAGACCCAGCGCAGCCAGCTCATCGCGACGCGCGCGTCCGGCCCCCTGATGGTGCACGGACACCGTCACGGGCGCCGCCACCAGCCGTGACAGACGGGCGGTAAGCGAATCCCGCGAGCCGATCAGGGTCCTGAGCGGGTCATCCAGGTACACACCGGCCAGTGCGACCGGCTGCCAGCGCGGCAATAAGGGGGGACACCGGTGAAAATCGGGCATGAACGAAATATCCGCAAAGAGGGCCAAAGGGTATCTTTTTGTACCCGGAGGGTAAAAATATCATCCATTAGGGGTGATAAAGGCCACAAAGTGCCATTTTGTGCAGTTTTGGCTGGCGTGAAGCAGGGCGGCGTTGCTAGTCTAGGCCCGTCGAACAGTGTTCGCCCTGCAAGGTCGGCCTCATGGCGCTGGTGCAGGGCAGTGAGCGACCCTTCGCGCACCCCCTTGCAGTGTGCGAATTCGATATAACAATGGGCGGCACCAAAAAATCGCCATGTTATTGCCCAACCAGGAGGCGTTATGCGCAAACCAGAACTCGCCGCGGCCATTGCCGAGCAGGCGGATCTTTCAAAGGACAAGGCAGGCCAGGTACTCAACGTCGTACTCGACGAGATTACCCGCAGTGTGGCCAAGGGCGAAGATGTCACCCTGATCGGGTTTGGCACCTTCACCGTACGCGAGCGTGCCGCGCGTACCGGCAAGAACCCGCAGACCGGCAAGGAAATCCAGATTCCTGCCAGCAAGAACGTGGCGTTCAAGGCTGGCAAGGGTCTCAAGGACGCTGTCTCCAAGTAATCCTTGTTGAAAGGATCACAGCGTTGATATCACCGGCTGCCCCAGGGCAGCCGGTGTTGTTTTGTCAGGCCGTTACCTTTCGCGCGCGCCTGACGCCCTCGGAGAGTTCGCGCACCAGCGCGTGCACGTCCCGGGTACCGGCGTCCACGCTGTCGGCGTGCTCGATGCACTGGATCAGCGCCGAGCCCACCACCACAGCATCGGCAAAACGTCCGATGGCGGCGGCCTGCTCGGCACTTCGAATGCCAAAGCCCACCGCAATCGGCAGTTCGGTATGGGCGCGAATGCGCGTGATCGAGCGCTCGACGCTTTCCGGGGTGGGCGCGGCAGCGCCCGTGACGCCGGCCACCGAGACGTAGTAGATAAAGCCCGAGGTGTTTTCCAGCACTCGCGGCAGGCGCTTGTCATCGGTGGTGGGCGTGGCCAGGCGGATGAAGTCGATGCCGGCGCGCGCTGCCGGCAGGCACAGTTCACTGTCATGCTCCGGCGGCAGATCCACCACGATCAGCCCGTCGATGCCCGCCTCACCGGCATCCTTCAAGAAGGCCTCGACGCCGTAGCGATAGATGGGGTTGTAGTAGCCCATCAGCACGATCGGCGTGTCCTGATCCTCGCGGCGAAACTCGCGCACCATCTCCAGCGTTTTGTGCTGGGTGTGCTCGCCTTTCAGCGCGCGCAGGGCGGCCTTCTGGATGGCCGGGCCATCGGCCATCGGGTCGGTAAACGGCATGCCCAGCTCGATGATGTCGGCACCGGCCTCGGGCAGCCCCTTGAGGGTGTCGAGCGAGGCCTGATAGTTGGGGTCACCGGCCATGGTAAAGGTGACCAGCGCCGCACGGTCTTCGGCCTTCAGCGCGTCCAGGCGGCGGGTAATACGTGTGGCCATTATTCGGTCTCCCCGGTTTTCTTTGCCACGTCATGCGGCGGCTGCATGTCATCGATCCGGCCGGGCTCGGCGGCTTCCACCGTGGTGTCCGGCAGTTTCTCGGTGTCGCCGTGCGCCTCGAGCCAGTTGGCAACGCTTGCCATGTCCTTGTCGCCGCGTCCGCTCATGTTGAGCACGATCAGGTGATCACTCGGCAGGTCAGGAGCAATCTTTCTCAGATGCGCCAGCGAGTGCGCCGATTCCAGCGCCGGGATGATGCCCTCCAGCTCACAGCACAGCTTGAACGCCTGAATCGCCTCGTAATCGGTAATCGAGACGTATTCGACGCGTTTCTGGGTGTGCAGCCAGGCGTGTTCGGGGCCAATGCCCGGATAGTCCAGACCCGCCGAGACCGAGTGCGCATCGGTGATCTGGCCGTCGAGGCTTTGCAGCAAAAAGGTACGATTGCCGTGCAGCACGCCCGGCTCGCCGCCGTTGAGACTCGCCGCGTGTTCGCCGGTTTCGATGCCGTGGCCGGCCGCTTCCACGCCGATCATGTGAACGCTTTCGTCATCGAGCATCGGGTGAAACAGCCCCATGGCGTTGGAACCACCGCCGATGCAGGCCATCAGCGTGTCCGGCAGGCGCCCTTCCTTGTCCAGAATCTGCTCGCGGGTTTCACGGCCAATCACCGACTGGAAGTCGCGCACCATGGCCGGATAGGGGTGCGGGCCTGCGACCGTGCCGATCAGATAGAAGGTAGAGTCGACGTTGGTGACCCAGTCGCGCAGCGCCTCGTTCATGGCGTCCTTGAGCGTGCCGGTGCCGGACTCGACCGGAATCACCTCGGCGCCCAGAAGCTTCATGCGAAAGACGTTGGGCTGCTGACGCTCGATGTCGGTGGCGCCCATGTAGATCACGCACTCCATGCCAAAGCGCGCCGCCACCGTGGCGGTCGCCACGCCGTGCATGCCGGCACCGGTCTCGGCGATGATGCGCTTTTTGCCCATCTTGCGGGCCAGCAGGATCTGGCCGATGCAGTTGTTGATCTTGTGCGCGCCGGTGTGATTGAGATCCTCGCGCTTGAAGTAGATCTTCGCCCCGCCCAGATGCTCGGTCAGGCGCTCGGCGTAATAAAGCGGCGTGGCGCGGCCGATGTAGTCGCGCTGATAGCCTTCAAGCTCCTGGCGAAAGGCCTCGTCGGTACGCGACCACTCCCAGGCCTCTTCCAGCTCGAGAATCAGGGGCATCAGGGTTTCGGCGACAAAGCGGCCGCCGAAATCGCCATAGAAGCCGTCGGCGTTGGGTCCCTGTGAAAAGCGTGTGGTGGAATCAGTAGCAGACGACATGGTGATCTCCCTGTCCGTCATGAAGGTCGGTCATGAAAGCACGAACTCATGAAATGGGTATCGATGCGACGATCGACAATGTCTCTATCGTGACAGCTCGGGCCGCGGTATAACATCGATAAATCAGCCACCATTGTTGAGAAAAGCTCACATCACCATGCCGGATTCACTACCCCCGCTCAACGCCCTCAAAGCCTTTGAAGCCGCCGCTCGTCTGGGAAGCGTCACGCTGGCAGCCGGGGAGCTGAGCGTGACCCACGGCGCCGTCAGCCGCCAGATCCGTGCGCTGGAAGCACATTTTGACACGCGCCTTTTTGAGCGCGCCGGCCGCGGGCTGGTGCTGACCCATCACGGCCGCCAGCTCCAGTCGGGCGTTGGCGAGGCCTTTACCGGCCTGCGCGCGAGCTGTCGCGCCCTGAACCGCGAGATCGAGGATGCGCCCTTTACGCTGGCCTGCCCGGGGAGCCTTTTGGCGCGCTGGCTGATCCCGCGGCTGGACCGGTTGCATCGCGAGCTGCCCGGACTCAGGCTCAACGTACTGGCAAGCGAGGGCGAGCCCGACCCGCGGCGCGGTGACATCAGCGCGGCGCTGGCCTTTATCGCTCCGCCCTGGCCCTCTGATATGGAGGTGATCGAGATCGCCCCCGAAACCATCGCCGCGGTGGCCGCCCCCGATATTGCCCAGCGACTGAAACAGCGCCCGTTTGAGGCACTTCTTGATGAAACGATTCTGGATACCGCCTCGCGCCCGCAGGCCTGGCCGCAGTGGGTGCAGGCCTGCGGCCTCGACCAGGAGTCGCTGGCCCGCGCCCGCCGGTCCGGTCAGAGTTTCGAGCATCTTTATTATCTGCTGGAAGCGGCGCTGGCCGGGCTGGGCGTGGCCATTGCGCCACGACTGGTGATCGAGGGCGACCTGAAAAGCGGCCGGCTGGTGGCCCCCTGGGGCTTTATCGACACCGAGGCCCGCCTTTGCCTGCTGCTGGCCCGTGGCACCCCACGTCAGAGCGGCGAGCAGCTGGCGGCGTGGCTGCGCCATGAGGTGATGACCCGGGCGTGACGTGATTGAGCAATAACGTTCAAGCCACGGGCGGTCGACACCCCTTAAGCTCCGGGGCTGATGCTTTGAGACTGGCGCTTCGGGAGAGCCCTCATGAGTCGCGCGTTCGAATTTCAGTTTGCCAGCAGTCAACATGTCCCGACCCTCAAGGTGCTTCGGGCCTCGATTGATGATTTTCGCTACGACCGCCACGCGCATACGGAGTACGCCTTTGGCGTGACGCTGGCCGGCCGGCAGGATTTTTTCAGCGCCGGGGCCTATCACCGCAACCCGCCGGGCAGCGTCATCTTCTTCAATCCCGAGCAGCCCCATGACGGCGAGTCCGGCGGTGAACAGCAGTTGGACTACGTCATGGCCTATATCGCGCCCGAGGCGCTGGCACCGCTGTTTGCCGAGGCCGCCGGCGATGCGCGTGCCGGCAGGCTGATCAGCCCCCGAACCCTGATTACGGACGGCGTTTTACGCGACGCCATCGTGGCGCTGGCGCGTCTGGTCAGTCGAGGCATCGGCAGCCGGATCGATCAGGAGCATCTGCTCCAGCAGATCGCCGCGCGAATGGTGCAGCGTGCCGGGCGCGATCAGATAACGTCCCCGGCCGCCCGCCGTCCCGAGGTGCTGTTAACGCGCGCCTGTGACTACATTCGCGCCCATCTCGATCAGGAGCTGTCGCTTGAGCGCATCAGCGCCGCCGCGCATCTGTCCCGCTATCACTTTCTGCGCCTTTTCCGGGCGCAGTTCGGCATGACCCCGCACCAGTACGTCATCAGCTGTCGCATCGATGCCGCGCGCGGGGCGCTGGAGGCCGGCGCCACGCCCGGTGAGGTGGCGCTGCGCTACGGCTTTGCCGATCACAGCCATTTCAATCGCCGCTTCAAGCGCATCCACGGCCTTACGCCCTTTCAATACCAGCGCTATCTGGCGCACTGACCCGGAACGACCCTCATGCTTGCGATCATTATCTATGCCCTGGGCATCATGTATTCGCCCGGGCCCGTGAACCTGCTCGGTCTTAACATGGGGCTGCACGGTCAGGGGCGGCGCTCGTTCGGGTTCTGTCTGGGGGTGGGGCTGGCCATGCTGGTCCTGTTTCTGCTGTTCGGGCTCGCCGGCGCGGCCTGGGTGCAGCCGAACGTGCTGGCGCTTTTCGGAGCGCTGGGGTGCGGCTATATCCTCTACCTTGCCGTTAAAATCGCCCGCGCCAGCGTTGATCCGGCCTCGCTGAATCAAACGCCGCGCATGCTGCGCTTTCGCGATGGCCTGATCATGCAGCTGGGCAACCCCAAGGGCGTGGTCGCCACGCTACCGATCGCCACCCTGCAGTTCCCGTCGGCAGGCATCCATGGCGGGCTATTGATTGTCTGGTCGCTCGGCCTGGCGGCGCTGGCCGTGGGCGCCCCGGGCAGCTACGCCATGCTCGGCACGCTCCTCGGCCGGCGGCTGGAGAGTGCCCGCCTGTTCAGAGGCATCAATCTGGTCATGGCGACGCTGCTGGTCGGCGTGGCGCTGTCCATGGGGTGGGAGCATGTCTGGACACCGCTGATGGCGTCGTTCGGCCGCGCGTGAGCGGCGGCGCGGCAAAGGGCCGGGCTACGCTGGCGTTTCGCCGCGCTGTCGATACAGCTCGCTGGCGCGGGTCAGGTGGTTGCCCATCGCGCGGGCAGCACCCTCGACGTCATGTCTTGAGAGGTAGTGAACGATCTCCCGATGCTCTCTGAGGGTGACATCCTCGGCGCCCTGAAAGCTGATGATCGCGACGTGATAGTCCTTGAGCCAGTGCAGCATGCCCCGGGCGGTGGCCGCGAAGATGGGGTTGCCGGTCATGTCGGCGATCGCATGATGAAAGGCCATGTCGCACTCGATAAAGGCAGCCCCGGTGGGCTGGCCTGCCATCTCGTCAATCAACGACTCGAGATGCGCAATGTCTTCGGGCGTCACGCGGGCCGCCGCCATGCGCACCATGCCGGTTTCAAAAAACAGTCGCGCCTGAATGAGATGATCGACGTTGTCCTCGGAGCCCGACAGCAGCAGTCGCGCGGTGGTATCAAACTGATCGATCATCGAGGTGACGCTGAACTCGCTCACACGCGCCCGCTCACCGTGAGAAATGGTAATCAGGCCTCTCGAGGCCAGACTCTGCATCGCCTCGCGAACGGCCGGCCGACCCACGCCGAAGCGATTCATCAGCTCGCGTTCGGGCGGCAGCTGATCACCCGGGCGCAGCGCGCCGCTGCGGATCTCTTCAAGCAGTCGGTCGAGGACTTCGTCAGATAGCTTGCGCCGGCGAATCGGCTCATTGGCGGTCGGGAACATCACGGTGCTTTCCTTGTATCGAACACGTCATCATGACCAGCGCGCTGTCGTCATGACCGTATGACGGACAGCCGCGTCCACCAGGGCCTGTAGATTGTCATTGTCCCTGCCCGGGGTATCGGCTTCAACGCCTGCGCTGACATTCGCTTGAGTATGGCTGACAGGGCATTACGCCTTCCTGAAGGATCGTTCGGAGCGCTGATGGCATGCCCTTCGTGGTGACCAGAGCGGGTGATTTTACCAGGGTCATCATACCAATGATCGAACATTGGCCTCTTTTTTCGCCCGTCATGCATGCCAAAAGAGCTGCCATGACGCATGTCTTTCCCCCCCTCGATCGCCCGCCGTGCCCTTTTATAGACCCTGAAAACCCCATAGTGATGTAGGAACGCGTATATGTCTGCGACCTGAGTTGTATTGCGTCAGTGGTATGATGAGATGATGATCACTCCCGCCTGGCCAGGCCTTCATGAAGTTGATCGCAGCCGCGAAGGACTTTTGCCCATCCATGCCGGTGAACTGCCGTTGAGACGGCAGCGGGAGTGAAGTGATCATGTCTCACGCGCCCAGCGACGATGTCGCGGCGTCTGCCATCCGCAAGGTGGCGATCCGCCTGGTGCCCTTCGTGGCGCTGATGTTTTTCATCAATTATCTCGACCGCACGGCCATTTCATTTGCCGCGCCCAACGGCATGAACAGCGATCTGGCCCTGAGTGCGGCGCAGTTCGGTTTTGCCTCCGGCATTTTCTTTCTGGGCTATATCCTGCTCGAAGTGCCCAGCAACATGGCCCTGCATCGCTTTGGCGCGCGCAAGTGGCTGGCCCGCATCATGGTGAGCTGGGGCGTGGTGGCCCTGCTTTTTACGTGGGTAGACAGCGCCGTTGAACTCTACGCCCTGCGCTTTGCCCTGGGTGTGGCCGAAGCCGGCTTCTTTCCCGGTGCGATTCTCTTTTTAAGCCTGTGGGTACCGGCGCGCTATCGCAGCCGCATCCTGGCGCTTTTCTATCTGGCCCAGCCGCTCACCACCGTTCTCGGCGCGCCGCTGGCGGCCTCCCTGATTCAGCATGACGGCATGTTTTTCGGCCTGGCGGGCTGGCGCTTCATGTTCTTTGGCGTGGCCATTCCGGCGATCGTCATGGGCATCGTTGCCTGGTTTTATCTGGTGGACCGCCCGGCCGATGCAAAATGGCTGACCGAGGCGGAAAAGCGCTGGCTGACCGATGAGCTTGAGCGCGAATCCCGTGAAAAAAGTGGTAATGATCACGGCCGTCACGGCCTGAAGGTCGCCTTTACCAACGGCCGGGTCTGGACGCTGGCGCTGATCTATTTCGGCTTCATCTACGGGCTTTATGCGCTGGCCTTTTTCCTGCCCAGCATCATCGGCGGCTTTGAGGCGCAGTTCGGCACCCATTTTGACCTGATGCAAAAGGGTCTGATTACCGCCATCCCCTATCTGCCGGCCGCGATTGTGCTCTATTTCTGGTCGCGTGATGCCACTCGACGCGGCGTGCGCACCTGGCATGTGGCCCTGCCCGCCTTTACCGGGGCGGTGAGCGTGCCGCTGGCGCTTTACATGAATTCCCCGGCAGCCACGGTCGCCGTGATTACCATAACGGCCTGCTCGATCTTTGCTGCCCTGCCCAACTTCTGGACCCTGCCGACCCGGTTTCTGGATGGCGCAGCGGCCGCCGCCGGTGTGGCGCTGATCAATACGATCGGCAACATGGCCGGTTTCTCGTCGAGCTATGTCACCGGCGCCCTGCATGACCTGACCGGCAGCTACACCGTGCCGATGTTCGTGGTCGGTGGCCTGATGCTGATGTCAGGCGTTTTGATGGTCGCGATCAGTCGCGCGCCCCGACCCGGCGGTGGCACCCACCTGTCTCACGCCGGCGCCCACGCCCACTGAGCCCTTTCAGGAGCCATCATGGTCATTGGATTGAGTACCTACGTTTTTTTCTGGCGCGGCTCACAGCAGGTCGAAACGCCCATGACGCTGGAGGCAATGCTGGAAGAGACGGCCGAGCTGGGCGGTGAGGTCTTCCAGATCTGCGATTACCCGGCGATCGAGTCCTTTAACGAGGCGCGGCTGACGGCGCTGCGCGATCGGGCGCAGACGCTGGGCGTCACTCTGGAGCTGGGCACCCGCGGGACCGACCCCGAGCATCTAAAGCGCTATCTGGCGCTGGCCCATGTGCTGGGCGTGCGCCTGATCCGCAGCATGCTGTATGCCGGTGAGGACCGCCCCACGCCTGAACAGGCTATCCAGCGACTCGAGCAGATCCTGCCGGCGCTAAAAGCGCAGCAGGTGACGCTGGCGCTGGAAACCTACGAGCAGATCAGCGTCGAGACCCTGATGCAGGTGATCGAGACGCTCGACGATGACCACATCGGTGTGTGCCTGGACCCGGGCAACTGCGTGGCCGCCCTTGAGCTGCCCGAAACCGTCATCGCACGCACGGCCGGCCGGGTGGTCAATCTGCACATCAAGGATTTTGCCTTCTCCCGCGCGCCGGGCTGGGTCGGCTTTCAGCTGACCGGCTGCCCGCTGGGCGAGGGCCTTTTGCCGCTTGAAGAGATGCTTGAGGCCGTCACTCCCGAGGCGCGCGGCATCAACGCAATCCTCGAACACTGGCTGCCCTGGCAACGAGACGAAGCAACGACCTGCGCGATGGAAGCGCAGTGGACCCGCCACAACATGGATTTTTTAAGGAGTCATCATGGATAACGTTTATCAGCACATCGCTCTGGTGGGTGCCGGCGGCAAGATGGGCATGCGCATCTCGGCCAATCTCGAGGCCAGCGAAAGCCACGTCTACTACTGCGAAAACGCCCCCGCCGCGCAGGAGACAATGCGTGAGCTCGGGCGCGAGGTCAGCGATATCGAGCAGGTCATCGCGCGGTGTGATCTGGTGATTCTGGCCGTGCCGGACATCGTGCTGGGCAAGGTCTCCGAGCAGCTGGTGCCGCGCATGAAAACCGGTGCCACGGTGCTCACGCTCGACCCGGCGGCGGCGTATGCCAACCTGCTGCATCAGCGTGACGAGATTCACTACGCCGTTGCCCACCCCTGCCATCCGTCGGTGTTTCTGGAGCGTCGCAGCGACGAGGAGTGGGCCGACGCCTTTGGCGGCAGCGCCGCTGCGCAGTCGGTGGCCGCGGCCTTCGAGCAGGGCAGCGAAGCAGAGCGGGCCTCGCTTGAGACGGTCATCTGCCAGATGTACGGCCCGGTCGATAAAGTGCACTGGATGACCGTCACACAGCTGGCCTATCTCGAACCGACGCTGGTCGAGACCGTGGCCTGCATGGTGGGCACCTTCATGAAGGAAGCACTGGATGAAACCGTAGCGCGCACCGGGGTGTCGCAGGAAGCCGCCGAGGCGATGCTCTACGGCCATATCCAGATTGCCCTGGCCGTGGCGTTTCGCAGCACCAACCCGTTCTCGGATGCCTGCATGATCGCCATCGACTACGGCCGTGAAAACATCCTCAAGGACGACTGGAAAAAGATCTTTGAGCAGGAGGAGCTCGACAAGGTCATCGCGCGGATGCTCAAGATCGATCAGGTGCGTCGCGACCCGTAGCTGTCCTGAGCACCCGGTCGCCGGATCAGGGCATTCGTGCCCTGCCCCGCCTCTGATGAACCTGTGTTACCCGGGGCCGGACAGCGATGTCCGGCCCCTCTTTGTTCTGCGCCCGACATGTTTATTGCTGCAGTCGCTCCAGCGCCCGTCGGTAGGCACCGCTGCGCACCGCCTTGCTGATCATCGGCATCGCGCTTTTGATGCCGGTACGCACCGCGCGCCTTTGAAGGCGTGACATCTGCAGGTCCAGCATGTCGTTGGCCCAGCCGGGCAGCAGATCGATCCCCGCCCGCATGAACAGCGCCCCGGCCGGGCGCAGTACGAGATTGCGCGGCGGGGCATCGAGCAGCACCCGGATCACCTCGCGGGTACGCGCGTCACACACCAGCTCACGGCGCTCGTGCGTCAGATAAGTCTCGATTGCCGCGCGACTGTCGGGCACGTTGCGCGCGCCCAGCGCCTCGGCGATGCAGGCGGTCTCGAAAAAATAGCGATCCTGATCGGCGTGACTGAGCTGCGGGTTGCGATAGCGCAGATGCCCGGCCATGAAGCGGCTCATCTCCGCCACGTGCACCCAGACCAGCAGGTCGGGGTCATCGGCGGCGTAGGGCCGGCCGTCAGCGGCGTGGCCCTTCACGTACTCATGGACGCGGCGCACGCGGGCAATGGCGGTTTCGGCCTGCTCGAACGTGCCGAAGCTGGTGGTGGCGATGAAATCGCTGGTGCGCCTGAGCCGCCCGATCATGTCCTCGCGAAAGCGCGAATGATCCCAGATGCCGGCCAGGGCCAGCGGATGGAGCATCTGCAGCAGCAGCGCGCTGATGCCGCCGCACATCATCGGCGTGAAATCACCGTGAATGTTGCGGACCAGACCGTCGCGGGGAAAGGGGCCGGGGTTGGCATCCGTGCGCGCCTGCCCCAGGCGCTGAATCATGGCATCACGCAGAAAGGTTGAGGTCATGGCGTAGGGCTCGCGTACCCGGGCGGGATAAGAACGGTGTCAGGACAGTCCTGAGATCCTGTCAGTGTAGAACAGCCGGGCGCGGCCCATGGTCAGTCCTTCAGCGAAAAGCGGCCCTGTCCGATGGGGCGCGCCCCTGACGCTCACACCTGGCCGTACTGTCCGGCGGCTTCGCCCAGCCAGCGGCGAATCAGCGGTTCGACCGATTCGGGCGCCTGATCGAGCATGGCGCGGGTCAGCTGGCGCACCGGTTCGAGCAGATCCCGGTCGCGGGTGAGATCGGCAATCTTCATGCCGACCAGCCCCGTCTGGCGGGTGCCGAGCACTTCGCCGGGCCCGCGCAGTTCCAGATCGCGCTCGGCGATGCGAAAGCCGTCATTGGATTCACGCAGCACCGCCAGGCGCTCGCGGGAGGTGTCCGACAGCGGCGGATGATAGAGCAGCACGCAGAAGCTCTCGACCTTGCCGCGCCCGACCC
Organism: Kushneria sp. EE4; assembly: GCF_977968315.1. Next base: position 3,093,675 of record NZ_OZ386212.1, on the reverse strand, counting down.
GGCCCCGAAGCTGGTGCAGCTGGGCCAGGCCCAGGCGCTCGGGGTTTTCGATGATCATGAGGCTGGCATTGGGCACATCCACGCCCACCTCAATGACCGTGGTAGCGACCAGCAGATCCAGCTCGCCGTCGCGAAAGGCGTTCATGACGTCGGCCTTCTCACCGGCCTTCATGCGCCCGTGCACCAGACCGACCTGAAACTCCGGCAGCGCCTCGGTCAGCGTGTCGCGGGTGACCTCGGCGGCCTGGCAGGTCAGCGCCTCGGACTCCTCGATCAGGGTGCAGACCCAGTAGGCCTGACGACCGGCCAGACAGGCGTTGCGAATGCGCTCGGTCACCTCGCCGCGACGCTCATCGGACACTGCCACGGTCTTGACCGGCGTGCGCCCGGGCGGCAGCTCGTCGATCACCGAGACGTCGAGATCGGCGTAGGCGCTCATGGCCAGCGTTCTGGGAATCGGCGTGGCGGTCATGATCAGCTGATGCGGCGTGGCCCCGCTCACTTCGCCCTTCTGGCGCAGGGCCAGGCGCTGGTGCACGCCGAAGCGATGCTGCTCATCGATGACGGCCAGGCCCAGACGGTGAAAGTGCACGTCGTCCTGAAAAAGCGCGTGGGTGCCGGCCACGACCTGGGCGCGCCCTTCGCTGATCAGGGCCTTGGCCTCGAGCCTTGCCTTGCCCTTGAGCTTGCCGGAGAGCCAGGCCACTTCGATACCCAGCGGCTCGAACCAGGCCTTGAGGCTTTTGTAGTGCTGCTCGGCGAGCAGTTCGGTGGGGGCCATCAGCGCGGCCTGATAGCCGCCGGTGACGGCCTGGAGCATGGCCATGGCAGCCACCACCGTCTTGCCGGAACCGACATCGCCCTGCACCAGACGCAGCATGGGCGTGGCCCGGGTAATATCGGCGCTGATCTCGCTGAGCACCCGGCGCTGGGCGCCGGTCAGCGAAAACGGCAGCTGGGTCAGAAACCGGGTGGCCAGCCCACCGCTGGCGGGCAGCGCCGGTGCGGCGTCGTCCTGAATGCGCAGGCGGATGCGATACAGGCTCAACTGGTGGGCAAGTAGCTCCTCCAGCGCCAGCCGCCGCTGGGTGGGGTGGTGGCCGTCGGAAAGTCGCTCCAGCGGGGCATCCGGCGGCGGAAAATGCAGATACGACAGCGACTCGCGCAGCGCCGGCAGGCGAAAGCGTGTCCGGATCGCCTCGGGGATCAGCTCATCAAGCGTGAGGCTGCCCTGGTCCAGGTGCTCAAACGCCTGACGAATCAGGGCGCGCAGCCGCGGCTGGGCCAGCCCTTCCGTGGTCGGGTAGATCGGCGTGAGCGTCTCCTCGACCTCATCAGAGGTATCGTCCTTTAACAGCCGGTACTCGGGGTGATACATCTCAAGCCCGGTGCTGCCGGAGCGCGCCTCGCCGAAAAGGCGCATTCTGGCGCCGCGGGCAAACTGCCCCACCTGGGCCTGGGAGAAGTGAAAAAAGCGCAGCGACATGATGCCCGAGCCGTCACGCAGGCGAACCAGCAGGCTGCGCTTGCGACCCTGAATCACATCAGAGGCGGTGACCTCGCCCTCCACGACCGCCTCGTGACCGGCGCGCAGGGCCGCAATCGGGGTGACCCGGGTGCGGTCCTGATAGCGCAGCGGCAGATGAAAGAGCAGATCTTCCGCGACCTGCAGCCCCAGGCGCTCCAGACGCTCGCGCATCGCCGGGCCCACGCCCTTGAGCGTGGCGAGATCCGTGGCGCCGCTGGCGGGCCGGGTCACGGCGGTGCTCATTGTAAATCGATCGCCTTCTGGCAGGCCTTGATGGCGCGGGTGATCGAGTCGATCGCCTTCGGCCGCGGGAAGCTGGCCCGCCAGGCCAGCGCCACGGTGCGATAGGGTGCCGGGTCACTGAACGGACGCGTTTCCAGCAATCCGTTGGCGTAATGCACGCTGCCGGTGGCCGAGCGGGGCACCACGGTGATGCCCAGCCCCGAGGCCACCATGTGGCGAATGGTTTCCAGCGAACCGCCTTCGGCAATCAGGGTGTTGCCGGGCTGATGGACGTGATCCTTGATGGTCGGGCACGCCTCGAGCACCTGGTCGCGAAAGCAGTGGCCCTCGCCGAGCATCAGCATCTTTTCGTCGTAGAGGATCTCGCGGTCGATCTCCTTTTTGGCAAGCCAGGCATGGCCGGCCGGCATCAGCACCTCAAAGGGCTCGTCATAGAGCGATTTGGTCAGTACGTCAGGCTCGGCAAAGGGCAGCGCCACGATGATCACGTCCAGCTCGCCGGAGCGCAGCTTGCGCCGCAGTTCGCCGGTCAGATTCTCCTCGATATAAAGCGGCATCTGCGGCGCTTCCTCGGAGAGTCTGGGGATCAGGTGCGGAAAGAGATAGGGGCCGATGGTGTGAATGGCCCCGACCCGCAAGGGGCTTGAGAGCTGGTCCTTGCCTTCATTGGCCAGCTCCTTGATGGCGCCGGCCTGTTCGAGCACGCGACTGGCCTGCTCGACGATCTTTTCTCCCAGCGGGGTCACCTGGACTGTGGACTTGCTGCGCTCGAAAAGCGCCACGCCCAGTTCTTCCTCCAGTTTCTTGACCGCCACCGACAGGGTCGGCTGGGAGACGAAGCAACGCTCGGCGGCGCGTCCGAAATGACGCTCCTGGGCCAAGGTTACGATGTAACGAAGTTCTGTTAGAGTCATGTAGCAGACCGAGCCAGCACGTGGAACAGGGAGTTGTCGCATGAAGCGACCGTTCAACTCAGGGCCTTATAGTCAAACCTTATCGGCCCTATCAAGCAAGGAGCTTAGCGGGTGAATAAAACAATACTCATCCTTGGATGCGGCGATGTCGGTACCGCGCTGGGGCAGCGCAAGCTCGCACAGGGGTATCGTGTGGTCGGCGTGCGCCGTCATGCGGCAGGTCTCCAGTCGTATGGCATCGATGAATTGTCGATGGACATCAATGATGAATCCGCCCTCGAGGCACTGCCCGATGCCGACATTGTAGTCTATGCGCTCAGCGCTGACCGCTTTGAAGAAAGCGCCTATCAGGCGGCCTATGTCGATGGACTGGACCGCGTCCTGACCCACTTCGAGCAGCGCGCGCAGCCACCGGGCCATGTCTTTTTTGTCTCCTCGACCTCGGTCTATGGCCAGCAGGACGGCGAGACGGTCGACGAAGACAGCGTTCTCGAGCCCAAAAGCTTCTCCGGTCGGCTTCTGGTCGAGGCCGAACAGCGTCTGGTCGCCAGCGCGCTGCCGGGCACCGCGGTGCGCTTTTCGGGCATCTATGGCCCGGGCCGCGAGCGGCTCATCAGCCAGGTGCAGGAAGGACGCATTGCGCCCAAAAGCCCGCCGATGTACTCCAACCGCATCCATCGCGATGACTGCGCCGGCGTGCTGGATTTTCTCATCGAGCGCGCCGTCAGCAATGAACCGCTCGAGCCGGTCTATCTGGGCAGCGACACCGAGTCCACGCCGCTGCATGACGTCATGATGTGGCTGGCGGCCCGACTCAGCGTCGAGCCCAGCAGCACCATCCAGTCACCGCTGCGCCGGCGTGCCAGCAAGTGCTGCGACAGCCGTCGACTGGTCGAGGCCGGTTATCAGTTTCAGTATCCGACCTTTCGCGAAGGCTACGCCCAGGTGCTCAAGGCAGCGGGCATCAAGGTCAGCGAGCAGGCCTGACGCCAGGGGGCGAAGCCGGTAACAAAAGGGGGCGATGGCTGGTGCCATCGCCCCCTTTCGCTGCCGATACCGCTCGCTTGAATCAGTCGCCCAGTACCATGACCCCTTCGGCCTCGAACAGGCTGCCTTTGGGCAGCTCCTTCACGCCCACCGCGGCACGGGCCGGATAGGGGCGCTGAAAATACTGCTCCATGACCGAATTGACCGTCGCAAAGTGCGACAGGTCCGTCAGATAGAGATTGAGCTTGACGATATCAGCCATCGAGCCTGCGGCCTCTTCACACACGGCCTGCATGTTTTTGAAGACCTGATGCGCCTGCGCTTCGATGTCTTCGCTCACCATTTCCATGGTCTCCGGGTCGAGCGGAATCTGACCCGAGAGATACACGGTGTTGCCGGCCTTGATGGCCTGTGAATAGGGGCCGATGGCCTTCGGGGCCCGGTCGGTATGGATGGCAGCACGATTGCTCATGAACACTCCCTGCGTTGTTGTTGATACCACGTTTCAAACGTCATGATGCGATGAATCGTCAGCTGACGGTACGCGAGACGCGACCTACATAGGCCAGATTGCGGATACGCTTGATGATCCGCGCCAGGTGTACGCGATTGCGCACCGACAGGGTCAGGTTGACGATCGACAAACGCTCGTCGCGTTCCTCGATATTGATGCGCTCGATATTGGCTTCGGCGTCGTTGATCAGACTGGCCAGTTCCGCCACCAGCCCGCGACGCGTTTCGATCTCGAGACGCAGCCCCACCGGGAAGTCATCTTCCACGGTGTCGGACCACTGCAGCGGAAAGCACTTCTCCGGGTCCTCGCGGCAGTCTTCCAGATTACCGCACTCGCTGCGATGCACCACGATGCCGCGCCCGGCGCTGAGGTTGCCGACGATGGCATCCCCCGGCAGCGGATAGCAGCAGCGGGCAAAGCTGATCACCATGTTGCGGGCCCCGCTGATGGCCATCGCGCCCTGGTCATCGCTGTGGGCCTGGATTTCTTCGGGCTCGCTGTCGGCCAGGCGCCGCGCCACGCTGTAGGCCACGCGGCTGCCCAGCCCGATCTCCTCGAGCAGGTCATCCAGCGAGTTCAGCGCCAGCGCCTCGAGCAGTGCATCGACATGGGGCTGCGACAGCGTCTCCAGCGTCAGGGCAAACGAGCTCAGCGCTTGATTGAGCAGGCGCCGGCCCAGCGCGACCGAGTCGTTGCGCTGCTGATGCTTGAGGGCGTGACGCACCGCCGAGCGGGCCTTGGCCGTGATCGTGAACGACAGCCACGCCAGGTTGGGCTGAGCGCCCGGGGCGGTGATGATCTCGACGGTCTGGCCGCTTTCAAGGCGCGATGACAGCGGCGCCAGATGCCGGTCGATGCGACAGGCGATGCAGCTGTTGCCGATATCGGTGTGCACCGCGTAGGCAAAGTCGATCGCGGTGGCCCCGCGCGGCAGCTCCATGATGTCGCCCTTGGGGGTGAACACGTAAGCATCATCGGGGAACAGATCGTTTTTGACATGCTCGATGAACTCGAGCGAATTGCCGGCGTGGCGCTGCATTTCCAAAAGGCCGCGCACCCATTCGCGGGCGCGGGCGTGGCTGCCCATGGCGATCGGCCGGTCGGTCTGGCCGGCCTTGTAGAGCCAGTGGGCGGCAATACCGTTGTTGGCCATCGCCTCCATCTCGCGGGTGCGAATCTGCACCTCGATGGGAATGCCGTTGGGGCCGAAGAGCGTGGTATGCAGGCTCTGATAGCCGTTGGCCTTGGGGATGGCAATGTAGTCCTTGAAACGCCCCGGCACCGGCTTGTAGAGATTGTGCACCGCGCCCAGGATGCGATAACAGGTATCGACCCGGTCGGTGACGATGCGAAAGCCGAACACGTCCATCAGCTCGTTGAAGGGCTTTCGCTGGTCGCGCATCTTGCGATAGATCGACAGCAGGTGCTTCTGGCGCCCCATGACCGTGCCGGGCAGCTCGTCGCCATCCAGCGTGGTCTGCAGGGTGCTCTGGACGTGGCGCACCATCGAGCGGCGGTTGCCGCGGGCCTTGACCACCGCGCGCTGAATGCGCTCGGCGCGCATCGGGTGAATCGCCTGAAAGGAGAGATCCTCAAGCTCCACCCGAATGGTATTGATGCCCAGTCGTCCGGCAATGCGCGAGTAGATTTCGAGCGTTTCACGGGCAATGCGGCGCTTCTTGTCCGGGCGCAGCGCGCCCAGCGTGCGCATGTTGTGCAGCCGGTCGGCCAGCTTGACGATGATGACGCGGATGTCGCGCGACATCGCCAGCACCATCTTCTGGAAGTTCTCCGCCTGGGCGACGGCCTTGTCCTCGAAGGTGATCTGGGTCAGCTTCGACACGCCATCGACCAGCTCGGCGACCTCCTCGCCGAACTGGCGCGACAGCGCCTCCTTGGTAATGCCGGTATCCTCGATCACGTCATGAAGCATCGCCGCCATCAGGCTTTGATAGTCCATGTGCATGTTGGCAAGGATATTGGCCACCGCCAGCGGGTGGGTCACATAGGGCTCGCCGGAGCGGCGGTGCTGGCCGTCGTGGGCCTGTTCGGCGTAGTAGAAGGCGCGTCTGACCTGCGCGATCTCATCGACGGTCAGGTAGCCGTCCAGGCGGTCGGAGAGATCATCGATCGTGAACATGGCAGGTCAGCGTATGGGCAATGGGCTTATTCGCTTTCGGGTTCGTAGCGAGGACGCTGCGGCACCATGGCTTCCAGCGGCTCGTTGAGCACGGTGCGATCGACCTTTTGCGCGGCAATTTCACGCAGCGCCATGACGGTGCACTTGTCGTTTTCCCAGGGCAGTTCGGCATTGCGCGAGCCGCGGGCCAGCTGACGGGCGCGATGGGTGGAAACCATGACCAGCTGGAAGCGGTTATCCATGAATTGGAGACAATCTTCAACCGTTACTCGTGCCATGATGCTGGCTCCTGAATGCGTGTGATCTGAGTGAAGGCGCCAGGCGTGTCGCAGACCGGGCGTTAATCGTGTTCGGAAGGGGGAACCGAGTCTACCGGAGCCCTTCCACTTCTGACAAGAGCTCGCCGATCAGCCCCCGATTTGCCGCCTGTACCCGCGCCATTCGAAGACGTTCGACACTGATCACCCCCTTCATCTCGCCCACGGCGGTGGCGAAATCATCGTTGATGATCAGGTAGTCATACTCGTTGAAATGCGACATCTCGCTGATGGCGTCGCGCATGCGGCGATCGATGGTGGCGGCGTCATCCTGGCCGCGACCCGCCAGACGCTCGCGCAGCGCCTCGCGTGACGGCGGCAGGATAAAGATCGATACCGCCTGCGGCAGCTGGGCGCGGACCTGGCGCGCGCCCTGCCAGTCGATTTCCAGAATGACATCCTCACCCCGGGACAGGCGCTTTTCCACTTCCAGACGTGAAGTACCATAGTGACGATCGAACACCCAGGCGTGTTCGAAGAACTCGCCACGCTGGATCATCGCCTCGAAGGAAGGCTCGTCGACGAAGTGGTAGTTGACGCCATCGGTTTCGCCGGCGCGTTTCAGGCGTGTCGTGTGGGAAACCGAGACCCCGATGTCATCGGTTGCGGCGATAAGCTCGCGCACCAGGCTGGTCTTGCCGGCGCCCGACGGGGCGGAAACGATATAGAGCGTGCCCTGAGACATGAAAGCGGTCCGAATGAATGGCTGCAAGGCGCGCCATTATGGCACAGCCCTGCAGCTTTCGGTGAGCGGTTTGCTCAGGCCGCCACGGCGATCTCGTCGTGCAGGGGCACATCGGCCAGCTGCGACATCGCCTGGCGATAGGCCTCGACGTTTTTGGGGTATTTCACCCCTTCCACCAGCGAGAGCTGGCGCAGCACCGGGAAGAGCTCGATGTCATCCAGCGAGAGCACCTCGTTGACGGCCTGCGGTGACAGGATCAACGCATCAAGTTCGTTGAGCCAGCCCTGTATATCGATAAGCAGTTCGGGGGTCTGCTCAAGCAGCGTGTCGAAGCTGCCAAACGCCACCTCCTTGTTGGCGGTGAAGTATTCGGCGGCCTCAACAGTGGCAAATTCGCCCAGCGGCGCTTTGGGTACGCGGGGAATAAAGAGCTTCGCCACGGTATCGGAGGCGGCGCGGACCCAGCGCTCGATCTCCGGGTTTCGCGGGCCATCCATGACCTTGACGCCCTCGGCCTGGCTGTCGATGCCCTTCACGATCTCCATGCTCTCGGCCATGGTATGGCCATCCTCGAATTCGAGAATCGGCACCTTCTTCTCCCCGATCAGCCGGGTCGGGGTCTCGGCGTCGTCGTTGAGCAGCGTCTGCAGCGTGATCGGCACGTCGCGCAGGCCAAAGATCATGCGGGCCTTCACGCAAAACGGGCAGTGATCATAGATATAGAGGTCCATCTTTACGTTCTCCAACGGGTCCTTGTCGTCGATCAAGTCTGGGCGAGGATAGGCTTCCCTGCCACCCGAGTATTAATTCCCGGCCCGGTCCAGCGCCGGATAGTGGCGAAAAAGCCCCTGCTCGGAAAACGCCAGGCGCCGCTCGGAGGCGAGATACTCGCTGATCAGCGGCATTTCCAGCACATGATCGTGCAGGGTGATGACCTTCGGGATGTCGCCTTCCAGCGCGGCCATGGCGTTGGGGAAGGCGTAGCGCAGCCCCTGCACCATGTGAAAAAGCGACAGGTCTACATAGGAGAGCCGCTTGCCGACCAGATACACCGGGCTGTCGGGGTTTTTATCGATGATGCGCTCGAAGTAGCCGAACAACTTCGGCAGGCGCTGGTCGATGAAGTTTGCGGCGCGACGAAGGGCCACATCCTGCTGGTCCTCGTAATACAGCTCCGGGCCCAGGGGGTGATGCACGTCATGGGCTTCGGCGGCAAAGTCGGTGATGGTCAGCTGCAGGCTGTGGGCCCAGTACTGATAAACCTTGTCGTCGTTGATCAGCTTGAGACGCGGGGCGAGAAACAACAGGATATTGGCGACGTGGGAGATGACCTCACGGCCTGCCTTTAAAAAGGGCGGTGCAAAGGGCGGATAGTCGGTCACGCTGCCCTCGATCCAGGGCGTGATCGCCTCGACGCCGTAGCCGGGCTCGGTGCTGTTGCCTACATCGATGTAGTCGGCACCGCCGGCCTCCAGTGCCAGCCGAATGAACTCTCCGCGGCCGGGAATGCTCGGCCAGTAATAGAGCTCGTAACGCATGATGTTCTCTCCGTACTGACGTCTTTGATCACACTATATTGGCAGTTGAAGGGGACAGGAATGAACACTGCCCTGTCACCGGGCATGAAACGGCACAGTGACTGCCGTGTCGGCGTCTAGACCGTCTGCCAGCGCGGTGGCGCGTTCTGTGCCAGCGCCTGAACAATGATCGCCAGCGCCTGCCCCAGCGCCTCGCGATCCGGCGCCGCACTCAAACAGATCCGGATCGCCTGAGGCGCTGCGGTACTGCCAACACAAAAGGTTTCCGCCGGCGCCACTCGCACGCCCGATTGTTCCAGCGTCTCGACCAGCGCCTGGGCGCGATGCTCGCCGGGCAGCGTCAGCCAGGCATAGAAGCCGCCGCGACGCATGGCCACCTCAAACCCGCCCAGCGCCTCGCGCACCATGGCCTGGCGCGCCTCGAGCTCCTCGAACTGCCACGCCAGCAGTCGGTCGGCATCATTGCTTTCAAGCCAGCGCCCGGCGATCTCACTGATAAGCGCCGGCGGTGCCCAGCACTGGTTGCGCAGCGCAATGCGCAGCTGCGCCAGCAGGGAGGTCGGCGCGCGAACCACTCCCGAGCGCAGCCCGCCGCCCAGAATCTTGGCCACCGAAAACACGAATATCGTGCGCTCCGGTGCCAGCTGATACAGCGGCGTGCCGCGGGCCTCCAGCGGCAGATGCATCACGCCGTCCTCGATCAGCCAGAAATCGCGCTCGCGGGCCAGAGCGACCAGCGCCTCGCGGCGCTTTTCAGACAGTTGCACGGTAGTGGGGTTGTGATGCTCGGGCATGAGATAAAGCGCCTTGAAGGGCGTGCGCTCATGGCGCGCCGCCAGCGCCTCCACATCGATGCCTTCTTCATCAAACGGCACGGCCACCGTTTTCAGCGACCGCTCACGGGCGGTGCTGATCACGCCCGGATAGCTCAGCGCCTCGGCGGCCAGTCGATCTCCCGGCGAGAGCAGTACCGACAGCGCCAGCGTAATGCCATTGGTACCGCCCTGGGTGATCAACAGCTCGTCAGCCTCGACGGCCAGCCCCTGCGATGTCAGCCAGTCGGCGTAGCGCCGGCGCTGCGTCGCCATAGTGTCATCGAGGGGATAATTGATGGCCTGATCAAGCGCTGCGGGGTCCTGGGTAATGGCTGTCATGAATCGGGCCAGCGACGCCTGACGCTCGGGATGCGGCGGCGGCAGTGACATGCCCAGATCCACCAGTCCCTCATGGGGCGCCTTGATGACCCGGGCAAAGCCCTCGCACGCCCGTTCGGCCTTGACGAAGGTGCCACTGCCCACCTGGGCGCTGACCAGCCCGCTTTGTTCCACCAGCGCATAGGCCCGGGTAATGGTGCCCACCGTGACGCCCAGCGCATCGGCCAGCCGGCGCTGGGGCGGCAGCCGTTCGCCCGGTGGCAGTTCGCCCTCGTTGATGGCCCGTTCGATGGCGTGTGCCAGGGCGCGATAGCGCGGGCCTTCCGGAGAAAGTTCGGGTTTCCATATTGTCATGGTGACAATAAATCCATTGACGGTGACATTGGAGAACGTATGCTCGAATTGTCACCCATAAGCGGGTAACACTTCCATAATTGTATTCATACAATGTAGCGAGGCCGTCATGATGTCTGTCAGCTGGTGGGTTTCCGTGACCCTGTTCGCCATTACCATGACCGGCACGCCCGGCCCCAACAACGTGATGCTGACGGCCTCCGGCGCGATGTACGGCTTTCGCCGCACGCTGCCCCACATTGTCGGTATTTTACTGGGCGGGCTGGTGCTCTTTACCCTGCTGGCGCTGGGACTGGGCACGCTGTTTCAGCGCTATCCGCTGATCCAGCAGGGACTGCAGATCGTCGGCATCATTTATCTGCTCTATCTGGCCTGGCGCATCGCCTCGGCACCGCCGCCCGAATTTGATGTTACAGGGGACGCCCGGCCGCTGACACTGTGGCAGGCGGCCACCTTCCAGTTCGTCAATCCCAAGGTCTGGGTGATGGGGCTGACCCTGATGGCCAGCTTTCTGCCCTCCGAAGGCCCGATCTGGCTCAACGCCTTCGGTCTGGCGCTGTTCATGGAGATCGTCGCCCTGCCCTGCATTTCGCTGTGGGCCGGCTTTGGCATGGTAATCGCGCGCTTTTTGACCACCCCGCGGGCGTGGCGCATTTTCAACGTCACCATGGGTCTGATGACTGCCGCCTGCGTGGTGTTCATTGTAAAGTGAGCGCCACGTTCAACGAGCAGCAGGGGCAGTATCCGCATGAGTGACAGGCCTGAAAATCCCGGTGTGACCGTACGCGATGTGAGGGATCAGGACCTCGCGGCCATCCACGCCATTTATGACCACCACGTCCGCCACGGGCTGGGCTCCTTTGAAGAGGTGCCACCGACAGTCGAGGAGATGACCCGCCGCTGCGCCGACATTGTCGAGGCCGGCCTGCCGTATCTGGTCGCCGTGATCGATGAGACCGTGGTGGGCTACGCCTACGCCGGGTTTTTCCGCCCGCGCAGCGCCTTTCGCTTCTGCCTGGAGGACTCGGTCTATGTCAGTCACCAGGCCCACGGCCGCGGCGTGGGCAGTGCCCTGCTGGGTGCGCTGCTCACGCGCTGTGAGGCCGGCCCGTGGCGCCAGATGACCGCGCTGATCGGCGACAGCGGCAACGCAGGCTCCATTGCCCTGCACAAGCGCTTTGGCTTTACCCATCAGGGCGTGATCGAGGCGTGCGGCTTCAAGTTCGGCCGCTGGGTCGACACGGTGATCATGCAGCGCGCCCTGAACGAGGGCGATACCACCCTGCCGGAACAGGGCCGCCAGATGCTGTCCTGAGAGTCAGGATCGTCGACCGTGAGGCTGCGGTGCTACCCGACGCGTTGCGTCGGGCGCTCGATGACCTCTCGGCGCAGCAGACGCGGGCATCCGCGCCCGGGCCTGCTGCATCGATGCGGCCGACTAAAGTATTCATTTAGTTCGTGGTGTTTTGATCCAAAGTGAATACTATTCATTTTAAAGCGGGCAAGACTTCATTGGTCATGGCAGCGGGATGGCGTCAGGATAAATGCACCTGCCAACATGCTTTTTCTGGAGACCCTGCCCATGACGCAAGACCTGATTACCCGGCGACTCGACCAGGGCCCGCTCATCTGCGCCGAAGGCTTTCTGTTCGAACTCGAGCGGCGCGGTTATCTCTCGGCGGGCGAGTTCGTACCGGAAGTGGCGCTGCTGCGCCCGGACGCTCTGGAAGCGCTGCATCGCGATTTCCAGCACGCGGGGTCCGATATTGTTCAGGCCTTCACCTACAACGGCCACCGCGAAAAGATGCGAGTGATTGGCAAGGAAGAACTGCTGGAGCCGTTGAACCGCGCCGCGCTCAAAATCGCGCGCAAGGTTGCCGACGAGCAGCCGGGTAACCTGATGGCCGGCAACATCTCCAACAGCAACGTGTGGGACCCGCAGGACCCGGCCGCGCAACGCAGCGTGCGCGCCATGTTTGACGAGATGGTGCAGTGGGCCGTCGAGGAGGGCGCCGATCTCATTATCGGCGAAACCTTCTACTATGCCGGCGAGGCGCAGGCCGCTCTCGAGGCCATCAAGGCAAAGGGGCTCCCGGCGGTCATTACCCTGGCGCCAATGGCCGAAAATCGCATGATCGATGGCCCCGGCATCGTCGAAACCTGTGTCGAGCTCGAAAAGAACGGGGCCAGTGTCGTCGGCCTGAACTGCTTCAGGGGGCCGGATACCATGCTGGAGTGGATTCATCAGATCCGCGAGGCCGTGTCCTGTCATGTGGCGGCGCTGCCCGTGACGTTTCGGACCACCGAGCAGGCGCCCACCTTTTTCAACCTCTCCGATACCCACGGTTGCAGCTGCCCGTCGCCTCACGGGCGCCCTTTCCCGACCGCGCTGGATCCCCTGTCCTGCAACCGCTATGAGCTGGGCGCCTTTGCCCGGGAAGTGTACGACAGCGGGGTCCGTTATCTCGGTGTCTGCTGCGGTGCCTCGCCGATGCACATCCGTGAGGTGGCCATGGCCGTTGGGCGTGAGCCGGAGGCCGCCCGATTCGCGGAGCGCATGGAGAACCACTTCATGTATGGCAGCCACGACCGCCTGCCAGAGCATATCGCCGCACTGGGGGACAAGGCCTGAGCAGTACCGAAAATCTACTGACGACAACGCCATCGATGCTGTCATCGATGGCGTTTTGGTTTAAGGGAGGTAACGACCGGTCTACTGCATCAGCGCGCCGCCGGCCTCGTCATCCAGCGCAATGCCGGTGACACCGATGGCCTCGGCCAGCGCCAGCAGATAGTGGCGCAGGGCGCGGCGAGTGGCCTGCTCGCGCAGGGTGTGGCGCACCCGGTCGATCACGGCCTCCAGCGGCAGCGCCTCGCCCTCGAGGCGCTGATCGAGTTGCACCAGATGCCAGCCGTAGCGCGAGGCCAGCGGCCGATCATGCAGCCCCTCGGGCAGGTGTTTGAGCGCATCATCCAGCTCCGACACGGTCTGGCCCGGCGAGAGCTCCCCCAGTGACCCGCCGGTCTCTTTTGAGGGGCAGGCCGAATAGCGCATGGCGACTTCATCAAAGCGCTCCGGGTGCTCGGCAAGCTCGGTGAGCAGGGATTCCCCCAGCGTTTTCATCTCGTCACGCGCGTTTTGATCATCCGGCGCCGCCGGCAGCAGCACATGGCGCACCTGATAGCGCGGCGGCGTACAAAAACGATCGCGGTTGGCCTCGAAATAGCGGGCGCAGGCGGCGTCATCGGGCTCGGGCGTGGTCAGTGCCTGATCCAGCAGCGTGCTGATCGCGCTCTGCTCATCGTGGTGGGTCGCCTCCCGGCCTAGCGTCATTTCGGCTTCCTGACGCAAAAGCTCCCGGATCACCAGCGCGCGCGCGGCTTCCAGCTGTGCCGTTTCCGGTGAGTCCGCGCCGTGATACTGCATCTCCGAGGCAATCTCGATCGGGTCGATCGAGGTATTGCCCACCGTGATCGGCGGCAGGGCCAGACTCGGGTCATCGGGCAGGGTCTGTGTGTCGATCATCTGCATGGGGTTGTCTCCTCAGGCGCGGCGGCGTACCAGCTGATAGCGACGGCCGATGTAGCCAAACGGCGCGCTCCAGGCGTGGACCAGGCGGGTGAAGGGAAAAATCATCACGATGGTCAGGCCCACAAAGATGTGCAGCTTGTAGATCAGGCCCACATCCATCAGATGGCTGGCGGCGTCGGAACGAAAGAACACGATCGACTGCGCCCACTCGGCCAGCGGCAGCATGACGCTGCCATCGAGATGGTTGACGGCGGCAATGATGGTGAAAAGCCCCAGTGTCACCTGCACCATCAGAAGCGCCAGAATCACGATGTCGGCAGTGCTGGAGCTGGCCCGCACGCGCGGGTCAAACAGGCGCCGATAGAGCAGGATCATGCCGCCGACCAGACACAGCACCCCGGCCAGACCGCCGACGAGGATCGCCATGATCTGCTTGTTGCCCGGCGTGATCGCCCACTCATAGGCCCAGTGCGGCGTGAGCAGGCCGACCAGATGGCCGAAGAAGATCACGATGATGCCGATGTGAAAGAGGTTGCTCCCCAGGCGCATGTGCTTTTTGGTCAGCATCTGGCTTGAGCCGGTCTTCCAGGTGTACTGGCCGTGGTCAAAGCGCAAAAGGCTGCCCAGCAGAAAGACCGTCCCGGCCAGGTAGGGGTAGAAGCCGAACAACAGGGTATGGGTGTAATCCATCATGGGGGTGACTCCCGGGGCTCAGTGACCGTGAACTGCCGAAGCAGGATCGATGACACGGACGGGTTCGGCCTGCTCGCGGGCGCTCTGACGCTGCTGCGCGCGGCGCTGACCGGCAGCGGACTGCACCGCACAGTCCTGATCGGAGGTGCTGGAAAAGCGCACGGCCTCTTCTTCCCACACCGCATCGAGTGCGGCCGGGGTGTCATCACGCTTTTCTTCGCGCACCTTGTCCTGATGCTCGGTGATCTCGTCCTCGGCACCGATCAGCGCCAAAAGCGACGCCGTGGCCAGCGCCTGGTCGGCCTCACGCTCTTCAAGGCGGGCGGTCAGGCGGGCCAGAATATGGGCGATCTCGCCGAGCTGGCCGGCAATCTCGTCTTCCGTCCGGGTCGAGAGATACTCCAGAAACAGCGGCAGATAGTCGGGCAGCTCGCGAGCATCCAGCTCGAAGCCCGCCTCGCGATACTGCGCCAGCAGATCGACCATCGCCTGGCCGCGGTCCCGCGACTCGCCGTGAACGTGTTCAAACAGCAGCAGCGAGGTCGCCCGGCCCTTGTCGAAAAGCGCCACATAGTCGGCCTGGAGATCGAGCAGATCGGCCTGGGCCAGGCGGCGAATCCAGCCCACCAGCGTTTCCCGTCGCAGGGGCGTGAGCCGGTCCTCGGCCTTGATCACTGCCGTCATTTCGGGGGCGGCCTGTTGCAGCGCCTTCGTGGGGTAATCCAGCAGTCGTGCCAGTACGATCAGACTACGCATTGCGATCCTCCTCACCGTCATAGGGGGCCACTTCGGGCTCGTAGTGCGACACCACCGGCTTGACCAGCGTGGAGGTCTGTTGGCGACCGCCAAACAGGCTGCCGGCGCTGTCGCCGCCGTTGCAGCCCTGACCGAAGGTGAAGCCACAGCCGCCGCGCTCGGGGAAGGCCTCGCGGGCCTGTTCGCGGTGGGTGGAGGGGATCACGAAGCGGTCCTCGAAATCGGCCAGCGCCAGATAGCGATACATGTCCTCGATCTGCGCGGCAGTGAGCCCCACGGCTTCCAGTACCTCGGTCGCCTCGCGGCCGTCGACCTGCTGGGCGCGCTTGTACAGACGCATTGCCATCAACCGCTTGAGGGCGCGGATGACGGGTTCTTCTTCCCCGGCGGTGAGCAGGTTGGCCAGGTAGCGCACCGGAATACGCAGCGACTCGATATCCGGCAGCACGCCGTCACTCGGCACGTTGCCCTGATCAAACGCGGACTGAATCGGCGACAGCGGCGGCACATACCAGACCATCGGCAGCGTGCGGTACTCCGGGTGCAGCGGCAGGGCCAGCTGCCAGTCGATGGCCAGCTTGTAGACGGGGGATGCCTGGGCGGCCTGGATGACGTTCTCTTCAATGCCGTCGCGACGTGCCTGGGCGATCACTTCCGGGTCATGCGGGTCGAGAAATATCTCGCACTGGCGATGATAGAGATCCTGCTCATCGGCGCTGGCGGCGACCTCCTCGATGCGGTCGGCGTCATAGAGCAGTACGCCGAGCGAGCGGATACGGCCCACGCAGGTCTCGGAGCAGATGGTTGGCTGACCGGATTCAATGCGCGGATAGCAGAAGATGCACTTCTCGGATTTACCGCTTTTCCAGTTGTAGTAGATCTTCTTGTACGGGCAGCCCGACACGCACATGCGCCAGCCACGGCACTTGTCCTGATCGATCAGCACGATACCGTCTTCCTCGCGCTTGTAGATCGCCCCGCTCGGGCAGGACGCCACGCACGCCGGGTTCAGGCAGTGCTCGCACAGGCGCGGCAGATACATCATGAAGGTGTTTTCAAATTCACCGTACATGTCGGCCTGAATGCGATCGAAGTTCTTGTCGCGGCGGCGCTTTTCAAACTCCGTGCCCAGAATCTCCTCCCAGTTCGGGCCCCACTCGATCTTCTGCATGCGCTTGCCGCTGATCAGCGAGCGCGGTCGCGCCACCGGCTGATGCTTGCCCTCGCCCGCTCGGTGCAGGTGCTGGTAGTCGAAATCGAACGGCTCGTAGTAGTCATCGATCGCCGGCAGCTCCGGGTTGGCAAAGAGCTTGGCCAGCACGCGAAAGCGCCCGCCGATGCGGGGTTCAATGGCGCCATCCTTGCGGCGCAGCCAGCCGCCCTTCCACTTGTCCTGGTTTTCCCACTCTTTCGGATACCCGATGCCGGGCTTGGTTTCGACGTTGTTGAACCAGGCATATTCCATGCCTTCGCGACTGGTCCAGACGTTTTTGCAGGTCACGGAGCAGGTGTGACACCCGATGCACTTATCGAGATTGAGCACCATGCCTACCTGTGAGCGAATCTTCATAATCACGGCCTCCAGGAATATCGCGCATGGACTGCCCGCCACCGGCAGGATGCGCAGTTATGGGGCCAAGCGTGCGCGTGACAGAGGGTGGTGGTTTTGATGCAGGTCAAGGCAGAAAGGGTGGAGAACGAGGGATACCTCTTTAGGGGTAACTGCTGGGAATGCTTATAAAATCTTTAAATTCAGTGGTTTGAGGGGTTTTTGGGGGTTGATTGGAAAGGAGTTCAGGAGGCGGGGGTTCTTTGGGGGTAAAGAGTAAGACGCAGAGGAATTTAAATCTCTAGATTTCATATCTGAAAAGTCTACCCATACATTTGTCTAATGTAGGCAAGCTTCTTCATGCTTTTGAAACTACTAACCTGTCACGCTATTTTGATCGATTGAAACAGCGTGACAGGTCAGACGTGCAGTATTGATGAATAACATTACGGACTTTAGATCAGGCTCTCTATAGGCATAGTGATAAATTGATATCAATAGCTGGTTATCATTGTTTAGTAGAAAGCTGGCGAATTTATCATGATATTTTTTTTAGTCATCTATAAAGAATGCCTGATTTAATTATTTAAAAAGCCTAGCTTTCGTAATGCTCCAAGATACCAGCATTTTCGAACCATTCGCGCAATTCGTCTTGAGACTCTATCTCACTACCTTTCCTTTGTTTTATCGCGCTTACAATGATGTCAAAATCAAAGCTGCCTAGAATTTGATCATTTTCACCACATCTTGAAATTAGTTTATTGATTTGAAGTTTATTCATGTCTGAGATATAAATTCTCATCATTTTTGCAATACGATTAGCCTCATCAAAAGAAGCAGAGTTGCCATATACTGTTATGATTCTATCAAGAATGGGCTTCGGTGGTTCCATGAATAGCACGTCATTCATTTCATCCAAAGTTATCTTTTCGGATCTTTTTCTAACGCTTTCTTTTAAAAAATCATGTTCGTTTAAAAATTCTAAGGATGAGATTTCTGAGGAAGGAATATTTGCGACGTAAGAATTTATTTTATGTCGAATATCATCATCTAAGTGTAGCCAGACAGATCCCATGAGGTTTACCAAAAGGGTAGCAGCTGGAATGGCTTTATCTTCTCGCTCTCTGATTATATTAGAAAGTTTTTCGTCAAGAGTAGATGAGTACCTTTCAAGATGCATCTCTTCAATAGCTTTTAAGGCTGTAGTTATTTTGTTTCTTTCTTTTGCAGCAGTCTGAGCATCTAAAAATTTTTTTATCAAAACTATTATGAAATTTCTAACTAAAGACCCTCTAGCCCTATGAAGAGGACTTTTGTTGAAGTTGATCAAGGCTTGATCGATATTGGTAGGAAAATAATCAGAATTCACTTCGTTTGTTAATCTTTCAAGTGCTCTTTTACCCTGTGAAGGCGGATATTGCAGTAAATATTCCACGGCTGAAGTTATATGCAATCGAGCGAGTTCAGCAGATGGAGAAAAGATTTCTTCTTCAGAGATCATTGAAGGGTGAGCGCATCTATTACGGTCTTCTTGAAGTCTACTTAAATCCAAAAACTCCACGTGGGATATGAATTCAAGATTGTCTCTAGCTACGCTTAACAAGTCTCTTTCAAACCTTAAAGAGCTTGAAATGTCTCCTAATCGTCTTGCTTCTTCGAAAAGCCCCATTTGACGACTTGCCTCTGCATCACCTGTAAGTGAAAGCTCTCTTATTTTGTCGATCAAATCAAAAGCAACTGCACCCCATGTAGAGACAACTGCGGCACGAAACGATCCGGCTCGATAACAGCCTACAGCTTCTTTTATGTAAGACTTTGATTTTTCATCTCTACATTTTAAGACAAGTTCATCCAAGTCAGCTAGTGGAGAGGCCATGTTCAACTCCTAAACTTTTAAACCAGCAATGTTGATTAAAAATATCTTATAAGTAAATGTTTGTGGGGTAGATAGTTAGAGTTACTTATATGAGCCATTTCATAGGTGTATGATTCTATTCTCGTTTTCAACTTAACCACGTCAGCTCCAACACATGACGAATCCGCTCGCCATCCCAGTCGTAGCCCAGGTGTCGGCCCTGTCGGGTGGCGCTCATGACGGGCGGGCGTAGTACCGCCGCACACTCGCCGTCTGGGTCTCTCACGCTGGGGTAGACGATGCCATCGGCCCCTTCTTCGCGAAGGCGAAGCCCAAAAGCCTGCCCTTCGCGCCAGTTATCGGGACTCAATAGTGGCGCCACGTCAGGATGGTTGCGAAGGTCATACAGCTCGCCCTGTAGATCGGACAGATACACACGCTGCTGAAGCTGCATCGGCGGCTCATCGGATTCCTTCATGAACCGTTCCATGTGATAGCGCGTCTCGGCAATCGCCGTGGTCTCGGTGCGCGCACAGTAATAGATGCCGAAGCTGCCATCGCTGAAGCGGGAACCCTGTCCGCTGAAGTGGCAGAAGGCCGCCATGACGGGTGTCCAGCCCGGGCCATAACGCCGATCTTCTTCCGACACCCTATGGATGGCGCCGGCTTGTTCTCTCAGGCGCGCAGATGTCTCGCCTTCCAGCTGGGCCAGCAGTGCCCAGTCATCGGGCTCGGCCACGCGTTCGAACAGATCGATGGGAGGAAATCTCGAGGGCACCACCCGATAGCTGGGTTGCCAGTGTAGTGCTGTACGGAGAAAGCTCATGCATGCCCGGCGCCTCGTGCGCCGTCCAGGTGCTGCCGGACCACATAAAGATCGGACACCAGGCCGCTGCGCAGTCGATCCAACGGGGCCTGCCCGGAGAACAGCGGGTTGCGGTTGGCACGCCTCAGCCAGCTGTCGGCGGCATCGGTGCGCGGCAACAGAATCTGCAGGGCCTTGTAGATGCCCAGAATCAGCGACATCCGCTCCATCTGACTCTGATCCAGCCGGGCCTTTTCAGGCGCCTGCTTCCAGCGGCGGTAGGTGCCATCAGGCACGCCCAGCAGCAGCGCCGCTTCCTGCTCCTTCAGTCCCCAGTCCCTGACAATATTGGGGTAGGTGCGCATGGCCGCGGCGCTCATGTTCTGGCGCTCCTCGTGGGACATCGTGGTGATGGCCATGCGGCCTCCTTCGTTCATATGGCGGTTTTTATTTATTTTACGCCATTTGATCGTGTTGTCATCGTAGATGATGGGCACGACATAATGGCCATTACCCAACTCATGCCTATGGCAACCTTTCTCCTACCCGTTATTACGCACCGGAAACGCAAGCATCTTGTAACCGTCATCTACCGCGCCTAGCGTCGATTCGGCAGGTCTTTCCCACTTCCTTGTTGAGGATTCGCACCATGCCCTTGTTCGATCGTCCGTTTCTCACCACCTCCCCCCGCGATGCCTTTGATATCGATATGGCGCGTCTGGCGGATTTCAGTGCCGATGATTTCGATCTCGTCGCCCACCGCGGCGCCAGCGGCTATCGCCCCGAGCACACGCTGGAGGCCTACCGCGTGGCTATCGAGCAGGGCGCCGATACCATCGAGCCTGACCTGGTGCCCACCCGCGATGGCGTGCTGGTCGCGCGTCACGAGAATCTGCTCAATGACACCACCGATGTGGCCGAGCACCCGGAGTTTCTTGATCGCTACACCACCAAGAGCATTGACGGACGGGAGACCTCGGGCTGGTTTACCGAGGACTTCACGCTGGCCGAGCTCAAGACGCTGGGCGCGCGTGAGCGCATCCCCGAGATCCGCGGCGATAACATCGCCTATAACGACAAATTCGAGATCGCCACGCTGGACGAGATGATCGCGCTGGTGCGTGAGGTGGAAGCCGAGACAGGGCGCGAGATCGGCATCATCCCCGAGCTCAAGCACCCGACCTACTTCGAGAAGGAAGGCACCCTGCTCAGCGGTGAGCGGATCAATATCGATACCAGCCAGCTCTTGATCGACACCCTGGTAGCCGCGGACTTTACCGACCCCACGCGCCTGTCGATTCAGTCGTTCGAGGTGGAAAACCTGATGCGTCTGGACAAGACCATCATGCCGGAAGCGGGGGTGGATCTGCCGCTGGTACAGCTGATCGGCGGGGGCAGCACGCCCTGGGATATCCAGTACAACTTCAATCGCGACAATGACGGCGCCAACCGCTGTGCCTACAAGGACCTGGATATTAGGGTGACGGCGGAGACCACCTACAGCGATCTCTGGACGCCGGAAGGCGCCATGGCGGTGGCCGGCTACGCCGACATTCTGGGGCCGTCAAAAAGCGTGATTTTGCCGACCCGGGCGCTCTCGGTCCCGGTGGATGGCGACGGCAACGGCCAGGCGCAGGTCAGTCAGGTGGCAACCGGTGAGCAGAGCGCGCTGGTGGCCAACGCCCACGCCGCGGGCCTTGAAGTGGTGCCCTACACCCTGCGCAACGAGGAGAGCTTTCAGGCGCTGCACCCGGACGGCACGCTGCGCACCCCGGTGGAGGAGTATGTCGGGCTGATATCGACCGGCATCGACGGCGTGTTCACCGACTTCCCCGCCAACGGACGTCAGATCATCGATCAGCTGGATGCTGGCGCGGGCGTGATCGCCCACGATCGCAGCGATATCGCCCTGCGCGAACTGCTGGTGCTCGACAGCAGCGAACTGAACGCATCGCACGGCACCCCGGGGCTGGATGTGGCGCTGTATAGCGGTGACGGCACCCTGGCTCTGCCGTTTAATGTGGAAAACGCCCGGCTGCGCGGCACCGATGACACCATCGTGGTGGGCCATGCGGGCAACAACATTATCGCCGGCAATGCCGGTGACAACGTGATCTACAGCGGTGGCGGTCAGAACATGATCGACGGTGGCTATGGGCACGACATGCTGGTTCTGCCCGGTACTGCCGATGACTACAGCATGGATATCGTCGGCGGTCGGCTCGTGATCACCGATCGCAACGGCGATCAGACCCAGGCGATCAACATCCAGGAGCTCACCTTTACCGACAGCGATGGCCACTACGGAATCTTTGCCACCGGGCAGGCGGAGTACTCCGGCGTTTCACGCGCCTTCCTGGGCCGCGGGCCGGACGCGGAGACACAGAGCATCATCGCTACCTATAGCCGCCGCGGCATTGAGCTGGAAGACCTGGGCGGCGGGCTGGAATACACCACCACTTTCCGTGAACGCAGTGAAGTGCTCAACGACAGCGAGTTCGTGCAGACGCTCTATATCGACGTGCTGGGCCAGGCGCCCGATGACGAGAGTCTGGCGTTCTGGACCGGGCTGCTGGAAGACGAAGAGATCAGTCGTCCGGAACTGGCCTGGGACATCGCCACCAGCGATGACTATGCCCAGGTCGTCGCGCTGGTCGATCCGGGCCAGGAGTGGTGGGCCGCGGCATAAGGTGTGATCAGGCCCCCGTCCGTTGTCGGGCGGGGGCTTTTTTTATTGGTAATACTCGACGATGGCTCGGCCCTGCTCGTCGCTGTCGACCCGAGTGGTAACGGTGTCACTAAGGTGGCCGAACACATCGGCGTCACGCACCAGATCCTGATCGTCAAATCGAAGCGACATCTGGTCGCCGACGTGGGTTTCGGTAAATTCCCTGAGCGCGCCGCTGCACTCGGCCGAGTCGATCAGATCGACCGTGACGGCGGGGTTTGACGCCTCGTCATGATCCAGAGCGATGCGCTCGACGCAGTCCCTGTCGATGGGGTGCGTATAGCTGCCGGATTGGAATACCAGCCCGTCGTCGGAGCGGTCGGGCGCCTCACCGCTGCAGCCGGCAAGTGCGATAACAAGGGCGAACGGATAAAGGCTGGCTTTCATGTAGCGGCACTCTCTGACAGGTGAAATGACAGTTCTGATCAACACTGTAGCCTCAAAACCGGCGGCCGGCAGGGGCAAGGCGCCCTGGACGGGGTGGCCGATCAGACCCGCGCCAGCGAACACCTCGCCGGCGCAGACTCTCTCTACTTTTCTCTAGAACCCGACTTCCAGCCCGGCATAAAAGGTCCGCCCCGGCGCCGGCTCAAAGTAGCGGGCGTTGCTGGCGTTGATGCGGGTGTTGGCGAAGTGCTCGCGGTCGAACAGGTTACGAATGCCGGCGTAGACGTTGAGGCTCGTGTCTCCGCCGAGCTGCCAGCCCTCCCCCGCACGCAGGTTGATCAGCCAGTAGCTGTCGACGTCCACATTGTTGGCGTTGTCGGCCACCATGTCGCCGATGTACTGCGTCTCGAGCGTGGCAAAGCGCTGGTCATTCCCTTCCCAGGTGAGCCAGTTGACCCAGGTCTGCTCCGGCAGGCCGGGAATGCGGTTGCTGTCATAGCGCTCGCCGTCGGCTTCGAAACTGTCAAAGCGGTAGTGAGCCAGCGTCAGCGCGCTGTCCAGACGCCAGGTCTCATCGATCTGCCAGCCGAGTGCGACTTCCAGACCGTCGCGGTCGGTGTCGCCGGCGTTTTGATAGAAGGTGCGATCGTCATTCCCCTCAAGGGTGTAGGGCACCAGCTCGTCACGCACGCGCACCGAAAACAGCGCCACGTCGTAGTTCAGGCCGTTGCGGAAGTTGCCCCGCAGGCCGATCTCGCGGTTCCACGCCTTCTGTGGCTCCAGGCCTGCATTGAAGCCGCCGCCTCTGGCGGGGTTGGCAAACTCCGAAAACGTCGGCGTCTCGAACGAGGTGCCGGTGTTCACATAGGCCTGATGATCGGGCAGATAGCGATAGCTCAAGCCTGCCGAGCCACTCCATTCGTTGAAGTGGCGATCGCCGCTGTTGTCGCCCTCGGTGGTCAGGTCATCGTCGATCCTGAGTCTGACGCGGTCGTAACGCGCGCCCAGCGAGGCCGTCCACTGATCGGTCAGATCGAGATCGCCCTGTAAAAAGACGCCGGTCGAGGTGGCGCTCTGGGTCTCGTCTTCGGTTTTGCCGGTGACGTCGCCGCTGAAGGCGACGTTGCGCCGCCAGCGGTCATCGCGCTGGCGCGCGGCGTCGAGACCGGCCACGTAGCGCAGCGGCATCTCCCCCAGGCTCAGCGTCTGATGATACTCGGCGCTGCCACCAAAGAAGTCGCGGTCATAGCCCAGCAGGCTGTCGCCCGGGTAAGGCAGCTGCTGCTCGAAGTGGCGCCAGGTGTAGAAACTTTTCAGATAGAGCTCGCCGGGCCCGGCGGCGAGATCCTCGTACTGAAGCCCCACCACCTGCTGGTCAACGCTCTGGCCGGTGTCATATTCCCGGGTGAAGGCGCCGGCCTGATGGCGCTTGTCGCCGACCTGCTCGCGGGTCAGCCCGCCCGGGTCTTCCGAGCGCGGGTTGTCCAGCAGGTTGACGATGGCCGTCAGCGCCCGGTCCTCACTCAGCTCGCGGCGCAGTTTAGCGTTAAGCAGGTACTTCTCCACCGAGCTGTGATCGCGATAGCCGTCCTGATTGAGCGCCGAGAGGCTGACATGGTGCGACCAGTCGCCGTTGGCGCCGCCGGTCTGCAGGGCGGCCTTTTTGTAGCCGTCGCTGCCGCCTTCTACGCGCAGGCGCGTGCCCGGGTTGTCGCGGCCGTCGGCGGTGGTCACCGAGATCACCCCGCCGGCGGCGTTGCCGTAGAGCACCGAGGACGGCCCGCGGATCACCTCGATGCTCTCGGCGCTGTCCAGATCGATGGCATCGACCTGGGCCTGGCCGTCCGGCAGCGTGTAGGGGATGCCGTCCATCAAAATGGTAATGCCGCGCACACCAAAGGGCGCGCGGGCGCCGAAGCCGCGGATCGCGATGCGCTGGCCCTGGGCGAAGTTGTCGCGGTTCTGGATAAACACGCCCGGCACCTGGCCGAGCGTTTCATCCAGGCGCACGCGCTGCTGGCCGCGCTGGATGCTTTCGCGCTCGACGGTCGACACGGCCGCCGGGGTGTCATAGAGCTCGCGGGCCAGGCGCGGCGCGCTGACCACCATGGTCTCCACGGCATCCGTCGTTTCGATCTCCTCGCCATAAGCGGGCCCTGTGGCCACGGCGCCCGCCAGCGCCAGCAGCAGCGTCCTGCGTGATGTCATGTTGTTCCTCTGAAACAGGTTGTTGTGGTGTTGTCGTTATGTTGTTGGATATGGCGGCGATTCTAGCATCCGTCGCTGACGCGACTCCCTGTAATGGAGCAAGGCATTTCAATAAGCCGTGCAATTAAATTGACGATGTAAACCGATCGTTTTACATTGGAGGTGTGGTTTCACCCTAGGGAGGCGTCAACATGAACATCATGGACAAGCTCGTTACCGCATCAGAAGCACTCTTCGACCGCCACGGCTTTACCGCCACCGGCATGGACAGGCTCACCCAGGGCGCGGGTATCTCGAGTCGCACCCTCTACAAGCACGCTGGCAGCAAGAACGCACTGATCGCCCGGGTGCTCGGCGAACGCGACAAGCGTTTTGCGCGGCGGCTGGAGGTGGACAGCATCGATGCGCTGTTCAAGGCGCTGGAGGACTGGGTGCGGGTGGAGGGGCGGCGCGGGTGTCTCTTTCTGCGAGCGCTTGGCGAGACCGGCGGCGATACACCGGAGATCGTGGACGCGGTGCTGGCGCACAAGGCGCGGGTCGCGGAGCGCATCGCCGCGCTGGTCGAGCGCGAAACCGGACGCGATGATCCGATGCTGGTCGAGCAGATCATCGTGCTCTTCGAGGGGGCCACCGCCGCTGCGGTCTATCGCGGCGAGCAGGCGGTCGTCGCCGCCCGACAGGCGGCGGCCTCGCTGATGGCGGGAGCGGGCTCATGAGCCCGGCCCTGGCGCTGGGGGCGACCGGTTTCGGTCTGATTGCCGTGTGTTACGGCTTTGCCCGCTTCGCCTTCGGGCTCTTTCTGCCGCAGATCGATGCTGATCTCTCTCTTTCATCAAGCCTGAGCGGGCTGATCTCCGGCGGCGCCTTTCTGGGCTACTGTCTCGCCATTACGCTCTCGGCCTGGCTGACCGAACGACTCAGCGCCCGGATCGTGGCCGTCGGGGCGGCGCTGGTGGCGGCGGTGGGCATGGCCGGCATGGCGATGGCGCCCTCCGCCCCCTGGCTGGCGGCAGCGGTCATGCTGGCCGGCGCCAGCACGGGGCTGGCCTCACCGCCCATGGCGGCCGCCGTGGCGGCCGCGGTTCGCCCCGAGCGACAGGGTGCGACCAATACGGTCATTAACGCCGGCACCGGGGCGGGTGTGGTGATGTCCGGGCCCGTGGCGCTAATGATGGGCGATCAATGGCGACTGGCGTTTGCAGGCTTTGCCGTCGCCGCCGTGGTGCTGGCTGTAGCGGCTGCCTTGTGCGTGCCGAACGATCCCGGTCGCGACCGGAAAACCGCCGGCGGCCTGCCTGCCCTCAACAGCCCGCTCAAACATCTGATTATCGCTGCATTTTTGATGGGCGCGGCCAGCACCGCGCTGTGGTCCTTTGGCGGGCAGCTGGTATCGCTGCGCCTGGACTGGGGCAGTACCGGCGCCGGACTGCTCTGGATCGCCATTGGCGCAGCCGGAATGGTGGGAGCGCTTGCCGGTTCCCTGGTGGCCCGCTTTGGTGTGGACCAGGTGCATCGTCTCTTTCTGCTTGCGATGGCGGGTGGCATCGTCATGGTTGGCATGGAGGGCACCACGCCGACGCTGGCCCTGGGCGGCGGTGTGTTGTTCGGGCTGGCCTATATCATGATTACCGGGGTCTATCTGGTGTGGGGCGTCTCGGCGCTCCCCGAGCGGCCCGCCACCGGGCTGATGATCGGCTTTCTGACCATCGCGATCGGTCAGACGGCCGGCGCACCGATCTTCGGGGCACTGATGGAGATGCTCTCCCCTCAGTATGCCGTGATCCTCTTTGCCGGACTGGCCCTGACGGCCGGCCTGGCCCGGGCGGGCAAACTATCTGTCGCCTGACCCGGCGCTTTATGGGCGGCCACCAAAAAATGTTTGGCACTCGGCCGGGGCATTGACCAATAAAAAGGGGCTGTGCCACCGCACAGCCCTTTTCCACCGAAGGCAGGACGAACGCTCAGCGCCCATCGGTGCCTTCATCCAACTGAGCGACGATCGGGTGGCTGATGCAGCGATCGACCAGATCGGTCGAGGCGCCGATGCGATCGGCCACTTCCTGAATCGACATGCCCTGGTCGATGTGCGGCTTCAGCGACATGCCCAGATCCGCGACCGGGTTGCTGCTGCGCTCGTGGCCGCCCGGCTCGGCATCCGGTCCGGTGTCGGTGGCGGCTTTGGCGTCCTCGATCATGGTGGGCGTGACGTCTTCAAGTCTTTGAACAATCGGCATGACAGCTCCCTGTCTCCAGTGCGTGTTTGTGCAGCGTAGAAGAGGGCGGCCGACACTTCGAACGCCCCTCCGGGTCGTTTGTCGCTTCTCAGCTGGTGCGCTTTAAAAAATCCCGGAGCACCACGGCGTTGTTGCACTCTTCGTCTTTTGCCGCATACACCAGCGTCAGCCCTTCCTTTTGGGCGTGCTCGCGCAGGGCCTGAGCAGGCGTTGAGTCGCGCTCGCGCAGCTCCCGGCGATAGGCGTCATAAAAGCCCTCCCAGCGGTCGCGGTCGTGGCCGAACCACTTGAGAAGATCCCTTGAGGGCGCGATGTCGCGACACCAGTCATCGATGTGAGCGTCCTTTTTGGCCACACCGCGCGGCCACATGCCGTCGACGAGTACCCGGTAGCCGTCATCCTTGTCGCGCGTGTCGTAAATCCGCTTGAGCTGAATCTGCATGTCGCCTCCTGCCGGTGTGACCGTGGATATCCTTCAACGCTTTTCATCAACATTAGCAGTGCCCGATACAGTCTGCCGACATGACCCGGGGGACACTAGATCGAGCCGGCAAACCCTTCTAAAGGCTTAAGGAAATCACAATACAATGCCTTGATTGTTATGATATAACCTACCAGATATCGAGCCATACAGACTCTCGGGGGCGTGCCTCAATCATGTCGGGAAATACGGTGCTGGCAGTCAACGAGCTGTGTATCCGGGTGGATGGCCAGCCGATCGTGAGCGATCTGTGCTTTCATGTCGCCGCCGGCGAGCGCGTCTGCCTGCTGGGGCCGTCAGGCTCCGGCAAGTCGCTGACGGCCGGCGCCATTCTGGGGCTGTCGCCGCACTCGGTGCATGTCGATGGCAGCGTGTGCATCAACGGTGTGGAAGTGGCCGATATCCGCGCTACCCGCCGCCCGGTGCAGTCACGTTCGGGGATGGTCTTTCAGGACACCCACTCGGCGCTCAACCCGCTGGTCAGCGTCGGCGCGCAGCTGCGCGAGCCCTTCATGCGCTTTCACGGTCTCTCCCGCAGGGCCGCCGACGAGGCGGTCGTGACCCTGCTGCGCGGCATGCAGATGGCCCACGTTGAAGAGATCCTTAAGCGCTCGTCGGCCGAGCTCTCCGGCGGGCAGCGCCAGCGCATCTGCATGGCGCTGGCACTGGCCTGCAAGCCGGCGCTGATCGTCGCCGATGAGCCTACCACCGCGCTGGATGTGCTCACCCAGGAAGAGGTGTTAAAGCTGCTGCGTGAGTGCACCGGCACGGCGGATACCCCGGCGCTTTTGTTTATCTCCCACGATATCGGCGCGGCCTGTCGGCTGTGCGAGCGCGCGGTCATCATCGATGAGGGCCGGCTGGTCGAGAGCAATACGCTGACCCACATCATCGCCAACCCGCAGCACCGCTTTACGCGCCAGCTGGTGCGCGCCCTGCATGAGAGCGCCCCGGGCCGGCCGCCCTTTGCCCCTGACTTTGATGCCCGCGAGGGGCTTTTGTGCACGGCATAGATTCCGGCGATACCTCGGCGCCGCTGTTGTGCGCCGAGGGGCTTTACAAGCATCTTCACCAGCCGAGCCTGGCGTTCTGGCGCGCGCGACAGGCCCGCACGATTCTGCGCGATATCCACCTGTCGATTCACGCCGGCGAGCGCATTGGTCTGGCCGGCGTCTCCGGGGCCGGCAAGACGACGCTTTTGAATCTGCTGCTGGCGCTGAAGGCCCCTGATGCCGGGTCAATCAGCTGTCAGGGGCGCGCCGTGCGACCGGCCTCGGTGCGCGCGCTGCGCTGGTATCGCCGGCTGGTGCAGTACATCCCCCAGGACCCGGCCGCCTCGCTGGACCCGCGCATGAACGTGCGTGAGCTGATCCGCGAGCCGCTGGTGCGCTTAAGCGTTGAAGGTAACCACACCCGGCGCATCGACGAGGCGCTGGACCGGGTCGGGCTGGATCGGAAATTTCTGAGCCATCGCCCCGGGGCGCTGTCCGGCGGTCAGGCCCAGCGCGTGGCGATCGCCCGCGCCGTGGCCCTGCGCCCGCGGCTGTTGCTGGCCGATGAGCCGCTCAGCGGGCTGGATCTGCCGGTGCGCGCCCGGGTCATGCAGCTCTTTGATGACATGAGCCGCCTGGATGGCACCGCCTTTGTGATCATCTCTCATGATCTTGCCGTCATGCCGCGCCTGTGCGAGCGCACGCTCATTTTGCATGACGGCGCCATCATCGAGGACCGCCCCACGGCGGCGCTGTTTGAAGCTCCGGCGCATGAGCACACCAAAGCGCTGGTGCGCGCCGCGCATCTGGATCACGCCATCACGTCGATGGTGCCGGCGACGCCTGCGACCTCTCTTTATCCCGTTTCTTGATACCGACTGCCCAGGAGATCCGTCTTGATCCTTCGTCACGCGTTTTATCTGCCCGCCATGGCGCTGTCACTGGCCCTGCTCACCGGCTGCCAGCAGGAGGAAGCCACCGAGGAAGAGACCAGCGCCTCTGACAATGAGCGCCTGCGCGTGGCGATGCTGCAGCCGCCGCGCTCGGGGCTCAATCCGCTCACCGATGACGCCTTCAAGCTCTCGCGCTGGCGTACCGCCGAGACCCTGATCCGCCTGGATGACAACAACGATCCGCAGCCGTTTCTCGCAACCGACTGGGAACAGCTCGACGAGCGCACCTGGCGCTTCGAGATTCGTGACGATGTGACCTTTCATGACGGCACGCCCCTGACCGTCGAACAGGTGGTACACGCGCTGACGGCGGCCACCAACGCCGTACCGCGGCCGCGCATTCTCGATGGCGTGAAGATGACCATCGAGGCTGACGGCGACAGCGCCGTGCGGGTGCAGACCGAACACGCCGACCCGCTGGTGCCCAATCGACTCTCCAGCCCGCAGCTGGCCATCATGGCGGCGAAGGCCTACGGCGAGGATGGCCGGGTCAATCCGATCGAGGCAGGCACCGGGCCGTTCGTCTTGAAAGAGGTCAACGGCACCCAGAGCGCCCGGCTGGATCGTTATGACGGCTACTGGGGCGAGCGCGCCGAGCTTGCCGGCATCGACGCCGACTACGTGCCCGACGGCACCGCCCGTGCCGCGGCGCTGCGCACCGGCACCGCCGATGTGGTCGAGGCCGTGCCGGTCTCCCAGGTCGCGCTGGTTGACCCGGAGCTGGTTCACGAGGTGCCGATGCCGCGCACCAATACGCTCTATCTCAATACCGACCGCGGCGTGTTCAGCGATTCAGGGATGCGCGCCGCGGCGCGCGAGGCAATCGACCGGGCGGCCATCGTGAGAACGGTCTATGAAGGCCGCGCCGATGAGGCGAAGGGCCTGCTGGGCCCGGCGCTGGCCTGGGCCGACGGTCTGCGCTCGCCGATCGAGGGGCGTGCCGATGCCGCGGCACCGAACGGCGCCGACATTACCCTGGGCACCTTCACCGACCGGGCCGAGCTGCCGGAAGTGGCGGTGCTGCTGGAGCAGCAGCTCGAGGCGGCCGGCTTTACGGTCCATCAGGAGGTGCGCCAGTACGCCCACATCGAATCCGACATGCTCGCCGGGGCGTTTGATGCCGTGATCCTGTCGCGCGCCACCATGCTCGATTCCGGTGACCCGGTCGCCTACATGTTCAGCGACTTCGCCTGCGAAGGCTCCTTCAACATCGCCCAGCTCTGCGACCCGGCGGTCGATGAGGCGCTCGCCCGCGCCGCCGACCTGCCCACCGGCGACGAGCGCCGCCAGGCCATCATCGATGCCGAGGCCGCCA
This sequence comes from Kushneria sp. EE4, assembly GCF_977968315.1. The sequence continues at coordinate 3,062,813 of NZ_OZ386212.1, read as the reverse complement.
TTTTGAGAACCGATGCCGCCGTGCCGATGCTGCACGAGCGCGTCATTCAGGGGGAAGCGACGCGGGTATCGGACGCCGTGCGTGACCCGCGCGAGCGCGAGCTGATCTCCGAGCACACGCGCCTTGACGGCGCGGCACAGTAAGGCGCCGGTGATGCGCACTTCCGGGGTCGTTATCGCCCGTCCGCCCGTGCTGGCCGCGCGCCTGCGCCTTCTGGTGCCCACGCTGTCGCGGCTGGTGACGCTGGCGGGCGTGGTGGTGCTGGTGGGGTTGTTGCCCTGGCTGTCCGGGCGTGATCCGGCGCTGAGCATCCTGCGCGCCCGCGCCGGCGATCAGAACCCGACCCCCGAGGCGCTGGAGGCCATCCGCACCCAGCTTGGGCTCGACATGGGCCCGTGGGAGAAGCTCGGCCACTGGCTCTGGGGGCTGATGCACGGCGATGCCGGTCTCTCCTGGATCTCCGGCGCCCCGGTGCTGCCCGGCATGCTTCAGGCCACCGGCGTGTCGCTGACGCTGATGTTTGGCGCCCTGCTGGTGGCGCTGGTGACCACCGTATTGCTGTGCGTGACGGCCGTGCGTCGCGGTCTGCTGGGCGAGCCGGCACCGACCTCCGGCGCGCTGGGGGCGACGCTCACCGCGCTGCCGGAGTTCCTGCTCGCCGCCATCCTGCTGGTCATTTTCGCCGCCGGGCTCAACTGGCTGCCGCCCTACGGCTGGGGCGAGGCGCGCCACATGGTCCTGCCGGCGCTGGCACTCGGTCTGCCGGCCGGGGGCCTGCTGGGGCGGCTGTTCAGCGATGGCCTGACCGCCAGCTTCTCCGAGCGCTGGGTGGCGACCTGGCATGTGGCGGGCTTCACGCGCCGGCGCATTGCCCTCGCCGTGCTCAAGCGCACCCTGCCCAGCCTGCTGCCTCAGGTGGGACTGGTAATCGTCGGGCTGACCGGTGGCGCCATTGCCGTCGAGCAGGTGTTCTCGATTCCGGGGCTGGGGCGCGCCACACTGGGCGCGGCCTCGGCGCAGGATCTGCCGGCGCTGCAGACCGGCATTTTGCTGCTGCTGGCGATTGCCGTGGTGCTCGGCGGCGCCGCGGGCCTTGGCCGCACGCTGCTGCTGGGGCGCACCCTGCGCGCCGGCGCCGTGCCGGTGACCCGCCATGAGCACCATCACGGGCGCTGGCAGTGGCTGGTGCCGGCCGTGGTGGCGCTGCTGCTGGTGATCATTATTGTCGCCGGCATGGGGCGTGACCCGCTGGCCTCACAGTATCTGCGCCTGCAGACGCCGAGCCTTGATCTGCCGCTGGGCGCCGATGGTACCGGGCGCGATATTCTCGCCCGCGTCAGCCATGGCGCGCTTTCCACCATGGGCATGGCGCTGGTGGTGGTCAGTATCACCTTCGTACTGGGGGTCCTGATCGGGCTGATGCCGCGTCTGGCCGCCGGGCCCATCGAGGTCACCAACGCCACCCCACCGGTGATTGCCGGGCTGGTGGTGGCCGGGCTCATGGGCCCGAGCGCCGGCGGCGCCATTCTGGCCGTCACGCTGGTGAGCTGGGCGCCGCTGGCGGCCCATACCGCCGCACTGGTCACCGAGGTGCAGGGCCAGGCACATGTGCGCATCACGCCCATGCTGGGCGTGGGTCGCGTGCGCCTGCTGAGTCGCTACATCCTGCCGGCGGTGATCGGCCCGGTCTTTCGCCACGCCATGCTGCGCCTGCCCGGTATCGCGCTGGCGCTCGCCGCACTCGGCTTTCTGGGGCTGGGGCCACGACCGCCGGCGCCGGAGTGGGGGCTGCTGCTGGCCGAGGGCATTCCCTATCTGGAGCGCGCCCCCTGGGCGGTACTGGTGCCGGCGCTGGCGCTGGTGCTGATGTCGGTACTGGCGGTGTCGCTGTCGAGTCTCTGGCGGCGGGGGTGAGCGCCCGGGTTGAGAAAGGTTTAAAAGAAAGGTGCCCCTCATGAGAGGGTCGCTTTTTGACTGGGTGGTTGAATAGTGATCAAAGGGGCCTGTTCGCCAGACCGCTTGCGTTTACCCTCTCACGTGTCCGCAGGCAGAGCGCCTGCTGCATTAATGCGATCTTTGGCTGTGCGGCGGTTCATATTGAACGCCTCGGCGATACATCAAAAGACTGTTTTGGCGAGGTTCGATTTACAGCTTGTACAGCTCACCAGCCGCGTAACTACGCCGTTCGTAACCACCTATGATAAATCCCCATGGAATGCCAGAAAATCTCGAAATCCGCGATGCTCCGCCCTCCGTGGTAGTTGATCAAAGCTCAAGGAGGGCCCTGCCGTTATAGTTAAATTTTGTATATGAAAATTAGAAATCAAGAAATCTTGATAATATTCTCATGGCTGCAAGTCTAAACCATAACTGATTGTGAAATTAATAAGATAAAGCCGTTGTTAAATTTAAATAATTGCTCAAGAGTGAATTATGCTAAATACCTTTCATTCCTTGCTGATTGATCAGTCAAACTTTATCGGAGTTGTTGTAACGATATTAATTGTGGGGTTGCCCACTTATTATTATAAATTGCGACCTGAGAGTATTGAAAGAAAAAGACAAATCTCAAATGAAAAGTTTGAATCTCTCAGCATCGCACATGACAACCTAAAAGATGACAACCCTACTTCAAAAGCTAGGCTTGAATTTAGAGGTCGCGCATATTTGGGAAAGCTCGTCAATTATGAATTAATTGATATGGCGTATAAAACAGACCGTCCCATGGTGGCCCTTGACGCTTTAGAGCGATCAGGGAGCTATATATACAAAAAAAACGGCGAGTTTGGATGCTCCCCTGAAGCCTATGCGTTTCCTACACATGAAGAGGCTAAATATTACCAAAAATTAGGATTGTTGTTCTATATAATTGGATGTTTTATTTTTTTCGGGTATATAATACTAGCACTGAACTTTTCAGCGCCCGTAGAGCATGTGGGGACATCTGCCATAGTATCATTTATTCCATTCACGATGATGGTTATCTCAATGGCTAACTATAATTCTAAATCCAATTTAAGCAGAATTGGAGATATGGTCAAAGAAGTAAGTCCTGAACGATTGAGTTTGAGAAAGAAAAAAGGTTTTTGGTAACACAATAATATTATAAATATTGAATTTTAATTATTGCCGGCCTTCTTGCTTGGCGCAGTCTCTATGATTGGATCAACCAGCCTCTGCTGGCGGGCTTCACATTTCGTAGCGGCGGAAAGCCAAACGATACAGTCGCTCACAGGTCTTGGTTCGTAATCAGAGCGTGTGGTCAGGCAATGTATAGGGTTGACTCAGCAGCGCTGACGGATTCACGTACCCATCACCGGCGCTCTCAATATCGTTGGTGTAGGCTGGGTCGAACAGGCAGAGCAGGATCAACCAGGAGAGTTGAGACATCTACGAGTAGCCGCATCGCTTTTCTCCAGCTCGTCCAAGCGCACGTGGGTTTCGTCTTCCTGAATCGTTTGTCAGAAGTCATCTAGTACGTTTTGCTGTTGAACCACAGGCCGACCAAAAAAAGGCGCCCCTCTCACGAGGGGCGCCTTTTTGGTGGGTGACCGTTGATACCCACCGTCACGGTCGTCGAACAGCCTTACCCTTTCGCCGGTTCCTGCACGCTGTCGTTGCCCTCCCCGTCGAGCCATTTGACGTGATGCATGCGCCGCACCACCACGAACTCGTCGCGGTTGGAGCCGACGGTGCCGTAGTAGTTGAAGCTGTAGGAGAGCTGCGCGTAGCCGCCGATCATGTGCGTGGGCTTGGGGCACACGCGGGTGACCGAGTTGTGGATGCCGCCGCGGGTGCCGCTGATCTCCGAGCCCGGTACGTTCACGATCCGCTCCTGGGCGTGATACATCATCGCCATGCCGGTCTTGACCCGCTGGCTGACCACGGCGCGCGCGGCAATCGAGCCGTTGGCGTTGTAGAGCTCGATCCAGTCGTTGTCCGCCACGCCCAGCGATTTGGCATCGTCTTCGGAGAGCCACACGATCGGCCCGCCGCGTGACAGCGTGAGCATCAAAAGGTTGTCCGAGTAGGTGGAGTGGATGCCCCACTTCTGGTGTGGGGTGATCCAGTTGAGCACCCGCTCGGGGTTCTGGTTGCCATCCGGGCGCTGGACCCCGGCCATCGCCGCGCGGGTGTCGATCGGCGGACGATAGGTCAAAAGGCTCTCGCCGAAGGCGCGCATCCAGGCGTGGTCCTGATAGAACTGCTGGCGACCGCTCAGGGTGCGCCACGGGATCAGCTCGTGGACGTTGGTGTAGCCGGCGTTGTAGGAGACGTGTTCATCTTCGAGCCCCGACCAGGTGGGGCTGGAGATGATCTTGCGCGGCTGGGCGACCACGTCGCGAAAGCGAATCTTCTCCTCATGCTTGGGCAGCGCCAGATGGGCGTGTTCGCGGCCGGTAATTTTGGACAGTGCCTCCCAGGCGCGCACCGCCACCTTGCCGTTGGTCTCCGGGGCCAGGGTCAGAATCATCTCGGCGGCATCGATGGCGCTGTCGATGATCGGGCGACCCTTCGCCGGGCCTTCGGACTTGCAGCGATTGAGCTTGCCGAGCAGATCGATCTCGGGGCCGGTGGGCCAGCTGATGCCCTTGCCGCCGTTGCCGAGCGTGTCGAGCAGCGGCCCGATCGAGGTAAAGCGCTCATAGGTGGCCGGGTAGTCGCGCTTGACCGCGATCAGATTGGGCATGGTGCGCCCGGGGATCGGGTCGCACTCGCCGCGCTTCCAGTCGCGCACGTCCACCTGCGCCAGTTCCCCCGGGGAGTCGTGCTGCATGGGCTGGGTGACCAGATCGGTCTCCTCGCCCAGATGCCCCACGCAAACCTTCGAGAAGGCCTTCGCAATGCCCTTGTAGATCTCCCAGTCGCTGCGCGACTCCCAGGCGGGGTCGGTGGCCGCGGTGAGCGGGTGGATGAAGGGGTGCATGTCCGAGGTGTTGAGATCGTCCTTCTCGTACCAGGTGGCCGTAGGCAGCACCACGTCGGAGTAGAGACAGGTGGTCGACATGCGAAAATCGAGTGTCACCAGCAGGTCGAGCTTGCCCTCGGGGGCCTCATCGCGCCACTGCACCTCTTCCGGCAGGGCGCCGCCCATTTCGCCGAGATCCTTGCCCTGCAGCCCGTGGGTGGTGCCCAACAGGTACTTGAGCATGTACTCGTGGCCCTTGCCGGAGCTGCCCAGCAGGTTGGAGCGCCACACGAACAGGTTGCGCGGGAAGTTCCGCGGGTTGTCCGGCTCCTCGGCGGCAAAGCGCAGATCGCCACTCTTGAGCTGATTGACCACGTAGTCGTTGAGCCCCTGACCGGCGGCCTCGGCGGCACTGGCCAGGCGCAGCGGGTTGGTGCCCAGCTGCGGGGCGGACGGCAGCCAGCCCATGCGCTCGGCGCGCACGTTGAAGTCGATCAGGCTGCCCGAAAACTCCTCGCGGCGGGCCAGCGGCGAGAGCAGGTCCTTGATCTCGACCTTTTCAAAGCGCCACTGGCTTGAGTGGTTGTAGAAAAACGAGGTGCCGTTCATCTGACGCGGCGGGCGGTTCCAGTCCAGCCCGAACGCCAGCGGCAGCCAGCCGGTCTGCGGGCGCAGCTTCTCCTGACCCACGTAGTGGGCCCAGCCGCCGCCGGTCTGACCGATACAGCCGCACAGGATCAGCATGTTGATCAGACCCCGGTACTGCATGTCCATGTGGTACCAGTGGTTGAGCCCGGCCCCGACGATGATCATCGAGCGGCCGTGGGTCTTGTCGGCGTTGTCGGCAAACTCGCGCGCCAGCCGGGTGACCTGAGCGGCCGGAACGCCGGTGATCGCTTCCTGCCAGACCGGCGTATAGGGGCGCATCTGGTCGATCGAGGTGGCGCCGTCATCCTCGCTGTCTTCCAGTGTCAGGCCCTGGTCGATGCCGTAGTTGGCCACCATCAGGTCAAAGACCGTCACCGCCAGCACCTGGCGGCCATCGGCCAGACTCAGGCGCTTGGCCGGCAGATTGTGATAGAGCACGTCATTGCCATCGACGTGGTTGAAGTAGTCATGACGGATGTGACCGAAGTAGGGGAAGCCGACCCGTGCCACCTCGTCATGGGCGGGGACCAGCGACAGGCGCAGGTGGATGTCGGCGCCGTCGGCGTCGCGCTGCTCCAGGTTCCAGCGGCCCTTGCCCGCCTCTGCCTCGCCCCAGCGAAAGCCGATCGAGCCGCGCGGCACGACCAGCTGGTCGCGGGTTTCGTCCCAGCCGACCGTTTTCCACTCGGGGTTGTTGTCCTGACTCAGGGCCTCATCAAAGTCGGCGGCGCGCAGCTGGCGGCCGGGCACGAAGCTGCCGTCTTCCCGCGCTTCCAGCTCGACCAGCATCGGCATGTCGGTGTAGTGACGCACGTAGTTGGTGAAGTACTCGCTGGGCCGCTCGAGGTAGAACTCTTTCAGGATGACGTGGCCCATCGCCATGCCGAGCGCCGAGTCGGTGCCCTGGGTGGGGCTGAGCCACTCGTCGCAAAGCTTGGCGACTTCGGCGTAGTCCGGGGTGATGGCGACCGTCTTGGTGCCCTTGTAGCGCACCTCGGTGAAAAAGTGCGCATCCGGGGTACGGGTCTGGGGGACGTTGGAGCCCCAGGCGATGATGTAGCTCGAGTTGTACCAGTCGGCGGATTCCGGCACGTCGGTCTGTTCGCCCCAGGTCTGCGGGCTGGCCGGCGGCAGGTCGCAGTACCAGTCATAAAACGACAGGCATACCCCGCCGATCAGTGACAGATACCGGGCGCCGGCGGCGTAGGAGACCATCGACATGGCCGGGATCGGCGAAAAGCCGGTGATGCGGTCCGGGCCGTACTGCTTGGCGGTGTAGACGTTGGAGGCCGCCACCAGGGTCTGCATCTCCTCCCAGTCGGCGCGCACAAAGCCGCCCATGCCACGGATTTTCTTGTACTGCGCGGTTTTGGTCGGGTCTTCGACGATCGAGGCCCAGGCATCGACCGGGTCCGGATGGGTTTCGAGCGCCTCGCGCCACAGCCGGATCAGCGCCTTGCGCACCAGCGGGTACTTGAGCCGGTTGGCGCTGTAGAGATACCAGGAGTAGCTCGCCCCGCGCGGGCAGCCTCTCGGCTCATGGTTGGGCAGGTCCGGCCGGGTGCGCGGGTAGTCGGTCTGCTGGGTCTCCCAGGTGACCAGGCCATTCTTGACGTAGATCTTCCAGCTGCACGAACCCGTGCAGTTTACCCCGTGGGTGGAGCGCACCACCTTGTCGTGCTGCCAGCGGGCGCGATAGCCGTTTTCCCACTCGCGGTTCTCCTCGCGCAGCTCGCCGTGGCCGCCGGCAAAGGGGGCGCGGATCTTTTTCATGTACTGCAGTCGGTCGAGAAAATAACTCATGGGTCAGTCTCCTTGGGCGTGCCTAGCAGGGGGCCGGGGCGTTACGACGGGCGTAATACCACCAGGTCAGTGCCATGCAGCTGAGATAGAAGAAAATGAAGCCGTAAAGGGCCGGCGCCACGCTGCCGGTCATGTCGGTGGCGGTGCCGTAGGCCTTCGGGATAAAGAAGCCACCGTAGGCGGCAATTGCCGAGATGAAGCCGAGCACGGCGGCGGATTCGCGATTGGCCTCGGTACGCACCTGATCGAGCTGGTCGTCGCCCAGGGCGTTGCGGCGCTGATTGAAGAAGATGACCGGCACCATGCGGTAGGTGGAGCCGTTGCCGATGCCGGTGGCCACGAACAGCACCATGAACATCGCAAAAAAGCCGAGGAAGCTGCCGCCCTGGCCCTGCTCGGGCAGGCAGGCCAGTACGCCGAACACGCCCAGCGCCATCAGCGCGAAGTTCCACAGCGTCACCCGGGCGCCGCCGAGTCGGTCGGAAAGCATGCCGCCCAGCGGGCGGGCGAGTGCCCCGACCAGCGGCCCCAGAAAGGCGTAGCGGGTGGGGTCGACGGCCGGGAACAGCATGTTGGAGAGCAGCGGAAAGCCCGCGGCAAAGCCGATGAAGCTGCCAAAGGTGCCCAGATACAGCCAGCTCATCAGCCAGTTGTGCAGCCGCTTGAAGATCACCGCCTGATCGCGGAAGGAGGATTTCGCCGAGGCGATGTCGTTCATGCCGAACCAGGCGGCGAGTGCGGCGATGGCAATCAAGGGCACCCAGATCAAGGCGGCGTTTTGCAGCCACACCGGATCGCCGGCGTGTACGCCCTGCTGGGTAATCAGCGGGTCACCGGCCAGCGGACCCAGCGCGCTGGTGGCAATCACCAGCGGGCCGATCAGCTGCAGCGCCGAGACCCCCAGGTTGCCCAGACCCGCGTTGAGGCCCATGGCGGTGCCCTTTTTGGCCTGCGGGTAGAAAAAGCTGATGTTGGCCATGCTGGAGGCGAAGTTGCCGCCGCCGAAGCCGCACAGAAGCGCCAGGATCAGCATCACGCTATAGGGGGTATCCGGGTTCTGCACCGCCATCCCGATCCACAGACACGGCAGCAGCAGTGACGCGGTGGAAATGGCCGTCCAGCGCCGGCCGCCAAAGATCGGCACCATGAAGCTGTAGAAGATGCGAAGCGTCGCGCCGGACAGCGACGGCAGCGCGGCCAGCCAGAAGAGCTGATTGGGGCTGTAGCCAAAGCCGAGCTGTGGCATGCGCACCACCAGGATGCTCCAGATCGACCACACCGCAAAGGCCAGCAGCAGGTTGGGAATCGAGATCCACAGGTTGCGCCGGGCAATGCGGGCGCCCGTGGTCTGCCAGAAGGTCTCGTCTTCCGGGTGCCACTCGTTAAGTACCAGCGAGCGGGGCGCGGCAAGCTCCGGCAGGTCGGTGCTGCGCGGTGTCCTGCCCCAGCTCTTGTTGTCGGCGCGGTTGATGGCGTAGTGCATCCACGCAAGGGCCGCTATCACCACCACAAACAGCAGCATGAAGCAGCTCTGCCAGATGCCCACCACGTCGTTGAGCATGCCGAACGTCAGCGGCAGCAGAAAACCGCCCAGCCCGCCGACCATGCCAACCACGCCACCCACCGAGCCGACATGATCCGGGTAGTAGACCGGGATGTGCTTGAACACCGCCGCCTTGCCCAGCGACATGAAAAACCCGAGTACGAAGATCAGCACGATAAACAGCGACAGCGGCGTGCCCAGTGAAAAGCCGACCTCGCCGCGGACGCCATCGACCACGAACCGGCTCGGCGGATAGCTCAGCACCAGCAGGCACAGCGCCGAGACGCCCAGCGTCCAATACATCACCCGGCGGGCGCCGATGCGGTCCGACATCACCCCGCCCAGAATGCGAAACAGAGAGGCCGGCACCGAATAGAGCGCGGCCACCATGCCGGCCGCGGCGATGCCCAGGCCGTAGACTTCCATCAGGTAGTGGGGCAGCCACAGGGCCAGCGCCACGAAGCCGCCAAAAACAAAGAAGTAGTACAGCGAGAAGCGCCACACGCGCATCTCGGAAAGCGGCGCCAGCTGGGCCTTCAGCGGTACCGGCGCCTTGCGCTGGGCGTGCTGCGGATCTTCTTTCGCCAGAAACCAGAACGCCACGCCGGCCAGTGCCAGCACGGTGGCATAGACCAGCGCCGTGCCCTGCCAGCCCATCGCCAGCAGCAGAAAGGGCGCGGCGAAGTTGGTGATGGCGGCACCCACGTTGCCGGCACCGAAAATGCCCAGTGCCGTGCCCTGCTTGCCGGCGCTGTACCAGGCCGAGGTGTAGGCGACCCCGACGATGAAGCCGCCGCCGGCCAGCCCCACGCCGAGGGCGGCCAGCAGCAGCATGGCGTAGCTATTGGCAAAGGTGAGCAGGTAGACGCAGGCGGCGCTGACCAGCATGAGCAGGCTGAACACCCGACGCCCGCCGAAGCGGTCGGTCCAGATGCCCAGCAACAGCCGGCTGATGGAGCCGGTGAGCACCGGCGTGGCCATCAAAAGCCCGAGCTGCGTATCGGACAGGCCGAACTCCTGCTTGAGACGGACCCCGATGATGGAAAAGATCGTCCAGACCGCGAAGCACAGCGTGAAGGCTAGCGTCGAGAGACCCAGTGCGCGCTGCTGCTGCGAGCGTGGGGGGGATGCGGTGTCTGCGCTCATGATGGTGCCCTCTTTGCCCTGGTAATGGCGTTGGGGCTACTGTGCGCGAGATGGCGCGAGCGCTTTTGATCGTTGTCAAAATAGATTCGTCAAAATAGCGTTAAATCAGGATGTTATCTCATTGGCGATAGTGACCGACGCACGCGCAGGTCACTGAAGGAAAAGCCCTTTACGGACGCATCTACCTCCCTGGAGGTAGACAGGTTGCACAGGAGAACGCCATGGGGGTATTCACCCGGTTTGTGCCTTCTCATTACGCTCTGAGCCTGACGCTGGGGCTGATTCTGGCGGGGGTGTCGCTGCTGGCGCTGGGCGGGATGGTGGCCAGCGGCTGGCTGGCGGACACGGCGCGCCATGACGCCCGGGTGATCAATCAGGCCGGCTCGCTGCGCATGCAGACCTGGCGGCTGATGGCGCAGGCGCCCACCGCTGACCCCGCCCGGTGGCGCACGCTGCTACACGGCATCGATGACACCTGGCAACATCTTGACGAAGCGGTGCGCCGCGAATATGACGATGACGTGGCAGAGCACCTGGGGCCCCTGCGGCGTGAATGGGTCAACACTCTGGGCCCGGCCATGCGCACGCCCGAGCAGGCCGCGCGCGTCGATCCGGGCCGTATTACCGCGCACGTCAGCGATCTGGACGCGCTGACCGGTGAGCTGCAGACGCTGGCCGAGGCGCGGATTACCCGCCTTCGCGCCCTGCAGGTGGTGCTGCTTTTGCTCACCCTGCCGCTGATCGGCTGGGGGGCGTATCAGCTCCACTGCCACGTGCGCCGCCCGCTCGGCCGGCTTCTGGTCGTGATCGAGGCGCTGCGCGCCGGCGATCTCAAGGTCCGCAGTGGCTACTGGCGCAACGACGAGATCGGGCTGCTGGCGGCCACCATCGACGACATGGCCGGCCAGCTCGATCTGTTCTACTGCCGTCTCAACGATCAGGTCGAGGACCGCGCCCACCGCCTGGAGCAGAGCCATCTGGCGCTGACGCTGTTGTATGACAACGCGCGCTATCTGGCCACGACGCCACCGGATGCCATTGACCCCGAGCAGGCGCTGCGCCCCTTCGAGGCGCTGATGGCCCCGGCAGAACTGACCCTGCTGCCCCACCAGGACGACGGGGAAGACGATGCCGGCGCCTGGCGCTTCCCCCTGCAGGGCGATGCGGAGACGCCGCTGGTGTTGGTGGCCCGGCTGCCCGGCGGGGCGCCGCTGCCGAGCTGGAAGGGACGGATCTGCGAGACGCTGGCCGATCATCTGGGGGCGGCGTTGGCGCTACGCGCTCAGGGGCGCCACCGGCGTCGGCTGGCGCTGATGGACGAACGCGCCGTGATCGCCCGCGAGCTGCATGACTCGCTGGCGCAGTCGCTGAGCTATCTCAACATTCAGGCCCTGCGGCTGGCCCGCGGCCTGCCGGACATTACCGACAGCGACGCCCCGGCCATTGTCGGCGAGCTGCGCGAGGGTATCGATCAGGCCTACCGTCAGCTGCGCGAGCTGCTGGTCACCTTTCGCCTGCGCCTGACCGAGCACGGCATCAACGCCGCCGTGCAGGCCACGATTGAAGAGTTTGCCGAGCGCGGTGCGCTGGTGATCGACACCACGCTTTCGATTGCCGATGACGTCTTGTCCCCCGATGCGGAGCTGCATCTGGTGCAGATCCTGCGCGAGGCGCTGGCCAATGTGGTCCAGCACGCTCGGGCGCAACGGGTCACGGTGACCCTGATCGATCAGGGGGGCTGCATCGATCTGGCGATCGAGGATGACGGGGTGGGCCTGCCCGAGCACCCCACCCGCACGCATCACTACGGCACCATCATCATGGAAGAGCGCGCCCGCAGTCTGGGCACCACGCTGACGCTGGCCCGGCGCGAGGCAGGCGGCACGCGGGTAGCACTGAGCTTTATCAATGGGGCCACATCTCAGGAGGCACCGCAGGATGAATAATCACGACATGAGCCCTGACGACATGAGCCACCGGGCGACGCCACGCGGCGTACTGGTGGTGGATGATCACCCGCTCTTTCGACGCGGCGTGCAGCAGCTTCTGGCCATGAGCGCGTCGCTTTCGCTTGCAGGCGAGGCCGACAGCGGCGCCGGGGCGCTGGATTTCTGTACCCGTCATGTCCCGGATCTGATCCTGCTGGACATGAAGATGGCGGGCATGGACGGCATCGAGACGCTGACCCGGCTGCGCGAAGCGGGTGTTGCGGTACCGATCGTGATGCTGACCGTCTCCGAGGCGCAGGATGACGTACTGGCCGCGATTCGCGCCGGTGCCAGCGGCTATCTTTTGAAGGACACCGCGCCGGAAGAACTGCTGGCGGCCATCGAGGCACTCGATGAGCAGGAGGACGCCTTTGATCCGCGGCTGATGGGGCTTTTGACCCGGGCGCTGCGCGAGCCGGCCCCCGGCCCCGAGGCACTGGTGGCCCGTCTCACCCGGCGCGAGCGCGACATTCTGCGCCTGATCGCGCGCAGCTACGCCAACAAGGAGATCGGCCGACGCCTGGACATCAGCGAGGGCACGGTCAAGGTCCACGTGCGTCACCTGCTCAAGAAAATGGGCATGCGCACCCGCACCGAGGCGGCCGTCTGGGCGGCTCAGGAAGGCTGGAAATAGCGCTGGAAACAGGTGCGGGGCTGGTCAGATCCTGCGCGCCCGGCTAGTCTGGCGGGCCCTATCGTGTGACTGGAGCGCTTTTCATGCTGAAACCGTTACTGCGCGGCTGCCTGCTGGCGCTGCCGCTGCTCTCTCCCCTGGCGCTGGCCGATGCCGACCACCCCCATGTCGAGATCATGACCGGTCAGGGCAACATCGAGCTGGAGCTTGACGCCACCGCGGCGCCCAACACGGTAGAGAACTTTCTGCGCTACGTGGAAGACGACTTCTATCAGGGCACCGTGTTCCACCGCGTCATCGACGGTTTCATGATCCAGGGCGGCGGCATGACCGCCGACATGTCGACCAAAGAGACCCATGACCCCATCGCGCTGGAAGAGAGCGGGCTCAAGAACACCCGCGGCACCATCGCCATGGCGCGGACCGGCCAGCCGGATTCGGCCACCAGCCAGTTTTTCATCAACCTGGTCGACAACCAGGCGCTGGATTACCGCAATCTCTACGAGCCCGGCTATACCGTCTTCGGCCACGTGGTCTCGGGCATGGACGTGGTCGATGCCATTGCCGGCGCGCCCACCACGAAAAAAGGCCCGCACGCCGACGTGCCGCGCGAGCCGATCACCATCGAAGGCGTCCGACGGCTGGACTGAAGCCTTCAGGGCCTGATGACATGACCACGGCCCCGGCCACCTTCTCGGGTGGCCGGGGCCGTTTGATGCTGGACGCATGATCGATTGATCAGTGCAGTTGACCGGAGGGGCCAAAGTACTCGAAATGGCGATGCGATGTATCGACACCCAGCGCGGCCAGTTCGCGGTCGATATCGCGCATGAAGCCGGTGGGGCCGGTGAAATAGCAGCTCGGCGTGGCCTCGCGCGGCAGGTAGTCTGCCAGCAGGGCGCGATCGATGAGACCCTGATGGCGCTGGCCGTCGCGGGTGACCGGCTCGCTGTAGACGTAGCGATAGACGAGCTGACTGCCATACTGTTCGGCCATTGCCTTCAGGTGCTCATGAAAGGCATGAACGCGGGCGTTGCGGGCCGCATGCAGGTAAATGACCTGACGCCCGGCCTCAAGGGCCTGCGCCATGAGCGACAGCATCGGGGTCTGGCCGACGCCGGCGCTGATCAGCATGACCGGCGCGTCGCGGTCGTCGAGCACCATCTCGCCCACCGGCGCCAGCAGTTTGACGTGATCGCCCACATTGACGTGATCATGCAGGTGCCGACTGGCACGCCCCTGGCCTTCGCGCTTGACCGAGATGCGATAGACGTCATCCCCCGGATTGGAGGTCAGGCTGTACTGGCGCAGGGCCTGCTCACCGTCGATCTCGAGCGACACGCCCAGATACTGCCCGGCCTGAAAGGTGCGTACCGGCTGATCATCGAGTGGCTTGAAGTAAAACGACACGATCTCTTCGCTTTCCACCACGCGATCGGACAGGTAAAAGTCGCGCTCGCCACGCCAGCCACCCGGGGCGCCTTCAAGCGCCTGATAGGTGTTCTCCTCGGCGGCGATCAACCGATCGGCAAACTCCCAGTAGAGCCCGCTCCAGGCGTCAAAAATCTCGGGGGTGACGGCATCCCCCAGCACCTCGCCGATCGCCGACATCAGACATTCGGCAACGATGGCGTACTGATCGGGCTGCAGATTGATCGCCACGTGCTTGTTAACGATCGGTCGCATGAGCGCCTCGAGCGCCTCGGGGTCCTGACGGTTGAGCGCGTAGGCCACCACCGACCGGGCCAGCGCCCGGGGCTGCTCGCCGGTCTGCTGATGGCGCATGTTGAACATCGAGCGCACGTGCGGATAGCGCTCGAACATCAGCGGATAAAAGGTGGCGGCGATGGTTTCGGCGTTTTCGGCCACGACCGGGGCGGTGGCGCTGATGACTTCAAGCTGCTTTTCGTTGAGCATGACGCGCTCCTGGCGACAGGTGAGCAATATGAGACACCTTTCATATTGCAATTGTCGTGCCATACCATGCCAGCCGCGACAGCCTGCCACACCCGAATCGCTGCAGGGCCCGTGTGTGGCGCCGCGCATGACTTCTGCCGGCCATGTCACGCTGGCAGGAAAGATGTCGTCATGGTCATAATGACCACGATCAGGCCAGTCAAAATGACCCCACGACCGTCGGAGTGTCGATATGACCATCTTTTCAAGAGCGCTGCGGGAGCTGCTGGCGGCGCTGAGTGATGGCAAGAGTCCGGAGACACTGCACCCGCAGTGGTCCCGCGTGCTGGCCGCGCTGGTAGGCAACTATCCGGCCGATGCCAGCACGCTGATGGTCAGCGTCGAGGGCGGGCTGCAGCCGGTCGCGGTGCTGGGCATGGGCAGCGAGGTGTGCGGCCGGCGCTTTCAGCTGGAGGCGCATCCAAGGCTGGCCGCGATTGCCGCCCATCCACAGGTCTGTCGCTTCCCGCGCGACTGCGCCCTGCCGGACCCCTTTGACGGCCTGATCGATGCCGATCTCACCCACGTGCACGACTGCATGGGTGTGGCACTGCGCGACGGCGACCGGCTGCTGGGCATGCTGACACTCGATGCGCTGGTGCCCGATCAGATGGCGGACATCGATGACGACGAACTGATGGCGGCGGCCGAGCTTTTGGCCACCTGCCTGCGCCTGACCGGCCAGCTCGAGGACACCCGTTCGCGGCTCAATCAGGTGCTCTCACCGGAAGAGAGCGCGCCGCTGCGCTCTCCTGGCTGGCACAGCCCGGCCATGGCCCGACTGTATGAGAGCATGGCGCTGGTGGCGCCTACCGATCTGAGCGTGCTGCTGCACGGCGAGACCGGCGTGGGCAAGGAGCGGCTGACGCGCTATCTGCATGAACGCTCGCGGCGCTGCAACGGCCCGCTGGTCAAGGTCAACTGCGCCACGCTGCCTGAATCGCTGATCGAAAGTGCGCTCTTTGGTCACCGGCGCGGCGCCTTTTCCGGCGCCAGTCGCGACCACCGCGGCCATTTCGCCATGGCCGATGGCGGCACCCTGATGCTTGACGAGATCGGCGAGCTGCCGCTCTCCCAGCAGCCGCGGCTGCTGCGCGTACTCCAGGAAGGCGAGATCCAGCCGCTGGGCAGCGACCAGCCCATCAAGGTGGATGTGCGCCTGATCGCCGTGACCAATCGCGATCTGGCCGCGGAAGTGGCCGCCGGGCGCTTTCGCGAGGATCTTTATCACCGGCTGAGCGTTTTCCCGCTGCGTATTCCGCCGCTGCGCGAGCGTCGCGAGGATATCCTGCTGCTGGCCGGGCACTTTCTGGAAGATAACCGGGTGCGCCTGGGGCTTGCCAACCTGCGGCTGGACATCAGCGCCGAACAGGTCCTGCTCGCCTGGCACTGGCCCGGCAACGTGCGCGAGCTTGAACATACCCTGAGCCGCGCCGCCCTGCGTGCGATGGGCGAGACGCGCCCGGAATCGCGCCGATCGGCGGTGGTACGCATCGATGCGGGGCATCTGGATCTGCCGGTCGAGAAATCTCCGGACCGGGCCGCGCCGGCAGCAGATGGCTTATCCACACCCCTTCGCTCGCCACCGGCTGTGGATAATACCCTTTCCCTGCGAGAGGCCACCGACACCTTTCAACGCCATCACATCGAACAGGTACTCACCGCGCATGATCACAACTGGGCCGCCAGTGCCCGGGCGCTGGACATGGACAGCGCCAACCTGCACCGCCTTGGGCGTCGTCTGGGGCTCAAATAGGCACGATTCGAGGCTGCGAAACGCAGATGTTTCACGTGAAACATCTGCGGTGGCCTCTGCCAGAAATGACAACGCCCGCCTGGGTTGCAGGCGGGCGTTTTTGTTCAAACCCTTTCCATCAGGACCCTGTTAGACCTCGACGCTCAACGTGACGTCGATATTGCCGCGGGTGGCGTTGGAGTAGGGGCACACCACGTGGGCCTTGTCGACCAGCTCATTGGCCAGCGCCTCATCCATGTCCGGCAGGCGAATATTGAGCGTCACTTCGATGCCAAACCCGGTGTCGATCGCGCCGATGCCCACCTCGGCGCCGGCCCAGGCATTGCCCGGCAGGGTGACCTTCTGCTCGGACGCCACGTGCTTGAGCGCGCTCATGAAGCATGCGGCATAGCCGGCGGCGAAAAGCTGCTCGGGGTTGGTGCCGTCACCGCCGTCACCGCCGAGTTCCCGGGGCGTGCTCAACACAACGTCGAGCTTTTCATCGGAGGAGACGGCGCGGCCTTCACGGCCGCCGGTGGCCTGGGCGCTGGCGCGGTAGAGTACCTTTTCGATCGACATGGTCCTGCTCCTGTGGTCGAGCGCGCACTATCAAATCGCGCACGATATAAACGGATAAAAAATGATTAAACCCTGTCCAGCTGCTTTTTCAGGGCGTTGAGCTGATCGCGCAGCGCCTTCATTTCCGAGCTCGAACATCCCGAGGCGCGCTCGACTTCCGCGGGAAGGGTGCGGGCCTTTTCACGCAGCGCGCTGCCGCGCTCGGTCAGCGAGACCTCGACCTGGCGTTCGTCTTCCCGCGTGCGCTGACGCCTGACCAGCTCGGCGCCTTCCAGACGCTTGAGCAGCGGTGTCAGCGTGGCGGAGTCCAGCGACAGCCGTTCGCCGATACCTGACACGGTCAGATGGTCTTCCTGCCACAGCACCTGCATGACCAGATACTGAGGGTAGGTCAGATCCAGCTGCTTGAGCAGACGTCGGTAAAGCTTGCTCATGGAAAGCTGCGTGGCATAGAGCGCAAAGCACAGCTGTGATTCCAGAGCCAGCAGGTCGTCGTGGTGCTCGGAAGAGTGGTTATCATTGGTCATGTTGGCAATCTACATCGCGCGCTATTGAATGGCCAGCTATTTAAATCTATGAGCATCATAGTGCCGGCCGCGAAAGGGGGCATGAGCGTTGAGCGCAGCGTGTCGTTCAAAAGCGGCAACCATGTCATCGCTTATCGTGACGCCAATCGGCGATGACGGACAATAACCTGGGTCAGTTGTCTGTCGTGACAGGGGAAATACCGGCGCGCAGGGCGCGCGCCGGGCAGAAGCGGGAGGAATCAGTCGATCAGAAAATCAAACTTTTCACGCAGGGCGTCCCAGCTGTCCTTCGAGTTGGCAGCGATCATGCGGCCCTGATGCACCGAGGGGCTATAGGGGGTGCCATCCAGCAGCGCGGCGTAACCGCCGGCCTCCTGAACAATCATGATGCCGGCGGCGTGATCCCAGGGCATCAGCTTGCCCGTGAGCATGAAATCCACAAAGCCAAACGCCATGGTGCGGTACTCGTGACAGGCGCAGCCAAAGGCCATCATGCGGGCAAAGTCGGGGAAAAGGCCGGCCATATCGTACTGGGTGTCCTTCGGGAACAGGCGCAGCGAGGTTGAGCCGACCATATCCGAGACTTTTGTGGTGTCGGACATCTGCAGGCGCCGCTCGGTCCCGTCGGGGCGGCCATACCAGGCGCCCTCCCCCTTGCGCGCCATGACCCAGTCATCGACCAGCGGGTCATAGAGCAGACCGAACACGGTCTCGCCGCGGCTGACCACCGCCAGGATCACGCCGAACTGGTTGAGATTGCGCGCGAAGTTCCAGGTGCCGTCGATCGGGTCGATGATTACCGCCATCTCGGCATCGCGGATGGTGTCCAGCAGCGAGGCGTCTTCGGCCACCGCTTCTTCGCCCACGATGGTGGCCTCGGGAAAGGCTTTGGCGACCCCCTGGGTGATCACCTTCTCGGCGCTCTTGTCGGCAATGGTCACCAGGTCATCCGGGCCGGACTTGGTGTCAATGGCGTCGGGGTCGAGCATGCGAAAGCGCGGCAGAATCTCCGTTTTCGCGGCGTGGCGAACGATGTCGATAAGGGTCTGGGCGGCGGCCTGATCCAGGGTCATGACGGGGCTCCTCGAGAAAGGGTGACAAGGCATCGCAAGCCTCGGGGCAGGCGGTGCGATAGAGAAAATCTGTCTATAGCATGGCGTTCATTCAGGGCGATCACCAGTACCAATGGCTGACAGCATGCCGGTGACCCGCCCCGCGACCCTGTGTCGCCGGGCGCAATCGATGAAGGGATTGTCATGATGCTGCCGCTCTGTTTAAATATATTGATATATTTCTATATCAGTAGGTAAACGACATGACGACTTCTGCACAGGCGCTGGCCGCGCCGCTGTTTGAACCCCTCTCGCTGGGTCCGGTCACCATCCCCAACCGCATTGTCATGGCGCCCATGACGCGCAACCAGTCACCAAACGGCGTCCCGGGTGACAATGTGGCGGCCTACTACAAGAGCCGCGCCGAAGGCGGTGTCGGCCTGATCATCACTGAAGGCACCTATATCGATCACCCGGGTGCCAACGGCTACCCGGCCGTACCGGCCTTTCACGGCGAGGCCGCACTGGCAGGCTGGCAGAAGGTGGTCGAGGGCGTTCACGCCGCCGGCGGGAAAATCATGCCGCAGCTGTGGCATGTGGGCCGCGAGCGTCGCCCGGGTGTCGAGCCGGATTCCGCCGTACCGGGTTTCGGGCCGATGTCGATCGTCGAGGACGGCGTGGAAGTCGTGAAAGCGATGACCGAGCAGGACATCCAGGACGTGGCGGCTTCCTTTGCCCGTGCCGCACGTGACGCGAAGGCGATCGGCTTTGACGGGATCGAGCTGCACGGCGCCCACGGCTATCTGATCGATCAGTTTTTGTGGGCCGAGAGCAACCAGCGCGAGGACGAATACGGCGGCAGCCTCGAGAACCGGCTGCGCTTTCCGCGCCTGATCGTGCGCGCCGTGCGTGAAGCCGTCGGCCCGGACTTCCCGATCGTTTTCCGCTTCTCGCAGTGGAAGCTCTCCGACTATGACGCCATCATCGCCGAGACGCCCGAGGCGCTGGGTGAGCTGCTCGACCCGCTGGCCGGCGACGGCGTGGACATCTTTCATGCCAGCACGCGCCGCGTCTGGGAGCCGGGCTTTGAGGGCAGCAGCAAGACCATCGCCACCTGGACACGTGAGCTGACCGGCCGCCCGGTGATCGCCGTGGGCAGCGTGGGGCTGGACAAGACCTTCCGCACCGGGCACTTCACTCGTCAGGAAGACCCGACCTCCAAGAGCCGGGTCAACGTCGAGGAGCTGGCCTCCTGGCGCGCGCGCAACGATTTTGACCTGATCGCCATCGGTCGGGCACTGCTGTCCGATCCGCAGTGGGCCAACAAGGTGCGTGACGGTCGTCTCGATGAGCTGAGTGACTTCGATACCAGCGCGCTGGATGAACTGGTGCGTTAAGTCGCCTTGAGGCGCATCGGCCGGGTTGCCTCGGCAGCCCGGCCGTGAGTGCGTATACTGATCCGGCCTCCAACGCCTGGCCATGATCATGGATATCAATACCGTTTTAAGCGCACTGGCCAACCCGGTGCGGCTGGACATCCTGTCCTGGCTCAAGGAGCCGGAACAGCATTTCCCACCCCAGAAGGACACGGCCCCGCCCGGGGGCATCTGCGTCAGCCATATTCGCGAAAAGACCGGGCTGTCCCAGCCGACCACGTCGCTGTATCTCTCGACGCTGTCGCGCGCCGGGCTGGTCTCCTCCCAACGGGTGGGTCAGTGGACCTACTATCGCTACGAGCACGAGGTCGCCGAGGCGTTTCTGAACGCTTTGAGCGAGCACCTCTCGCGCCGCTGAGCCGGCGCCCTCACCCTGCAGGCACCCGATCACGGTGTGCCTGCATTTTCGTCTGCCCTTCTTCCAGCCCCCAGAGTCGCTCGATCGCCACGGTTGTTTGGCTGCCGGGCGGCTGTGCGGCAGGGCTGTAGGCGGTCAGTGACTGGCCATCCTCCAGGCGCAGGGAGAGCACGTGGCGCTCGCCGCGAAAGATGCAGCGCTCGACCAATGCCGGCATTCCACCCTCTACACCCAGCACCACATGCTGGGGCCGCACGAACCCGCGCGCGTGGCCCTGCGCGTCCAGGCGCTGGGCGTCACGGCCGGTCAACCATTCCCTCGCCGTGGCGTGGGCCAGATGCACCACGCTGCCCTGGCCGATAAAACGGGCCACCTCGACATCCGCGGGTCGGTGATAGAGCGTCTCGGGGGTGGCGAACTGTTTGAGCCGGCCGTCCTGCATGACCGCGACGCGGTCGGCCAGCGCCATTGCCTCGTCCTGATCGTGGGTGACATACACCATGGTGGTGCCGGTTTCGCGGTGAAAGTCGCGAAAGTAGTCCTCCATGCTGGCGCGCAGGTGACGGTCCAGATTGGCCAGCGGCTCATCGAGCAAAATGACGGCCGGCTGGCTGACCAGACAGCGCGCCAGCGCCACCCGCTGGCGCTGGCCGCCGCTGAGTTCGCGCGGATAGCGCCCGGCCATGGCGGTCATGCCGACCCGGGCCAGCACGTCTTCTACGCGCCGGCGCCGCTCGCTGCCGGCCACCTTCTGGACCCGCAGCGGATAATCGACGTTGCCCGCCACGCTCAGATGCGGCCAGAGCGCGTAGGACTGAAACACCATGCCCATGCGCCGCTGCTCGGGCGGCACCTGCGCCTGCGCACTGGAGAGCACCTGCTCGCCGAGGCGGATCTCGCCGTGATCCGGCGTCTCAAAGCCTGCCAGCAGCCGCAGCGTGGTGCTCTTGCCGCAGCCGCTGGGGCCGAGAAGCGCCACGAACTCGCCCGGCTCAATGGTCATGGAAAGCCCCTCGAGCGCCACATGCGCACCGAAGCGCTTGCCCAGCGTCGTTATCGAAAGCCGACCTGTATTCATTGCTGCCATGGCAACACCCCTTTCGGCAGACGACGCGCCATCAGCTCCAGCATGCCCATCAGTGCGACCACCATCGCCACGGTCACCACCGCCACGGCGGAGGCCAGCACGCTGTCGCCGCCGTCATCCAGATTGAAGATCAACACGCCCAGCGTCTCGTTGCCGGCCGACCACAAAAGCGCCGAGACGGTCAGCTCGTTGACCGCACTTAAAAAGACCAGCAGGCCCCCGGCCATGGCGGCCGGCGCCACCAGCGGCAATAAAATGTCCCATAACCTTCGAACCGGGCCCGCACCGGCCAGGCGCGCGGCTTCTTCAAGGCCCGGGTCCAGCTGGGCGAAGGCGCTGTGCAGCGGCTTGAGCGCCACCACCAGAAAGCGCGACAGATAGGCGATGAAGATGATGCCCAGCGTGCCGTAGAGCGAGTAGTCGATGATCGGCAGCGGCCGGCTGAAGACCAGAATGCAGGCGATCGCCAGCACCACGCCGGGCAGGGCAAAGGGCACATCGAAAAGGGCGGCGCACACGCCCAGCACCCTGGAGCGCCGGCGCGCGAGTTGCCAGGCCAGCGGCAGGGTCAGCGCCACCAGCACCACGGCGGCGCTGCCGGCCAGCCACAGGCTGTTGCCAAAGGCACGCGCGGTGACCGCCTGCCGGGTGAACATCTCCTGATAGGCGGCCAGGCTCAGATGCTGCCAGTCCAGCCCCATGCCAAACGCCGGCACCAGTGAGGTGCTGATCAGCGCCGCCAGCGGGGCCAGCAGAATCAGCCCCAGAATGGCCCACAGCATCAGCGTGAGCGGCCACCGCCAGTGCCCGGTGGCAAAGGTGAGCGGCCGGGCGCCCTGCCCGCCCAGGCGATAGTCGCGCCGGGCCAGCAGATGATGCTGCAGCCAGATGCCCACCCCCACCAGCAGTGTCATCAACAGCGCCAGCGAGGCGACGCGGTCCAGCACGCCGGTGCCAAAGCCGGCCAGCTGCTGATAGATCAGCGTGGGCAGCGTGTAGTAGCCCACCGGAATGCCCAGCATGGCCGGAATGCCGAAGTTGCCCAGTGCCGCAATCGCGGCCATGGCCGTGCCGGCAATCAGCCCCGGGGCGCTCAGCGGCAGGATCACCTTGCGCCAGACCGTGCGTGGCGCGGCACCGCTCAGACGGGCGACTTCCACCAGCTCCGCCGGCAGCTCGGCCAGGCTGGCCCGCAGCGCCAGAAACACCATCGGCGCGTGCTGAATCCCCAGCAATAGCGCAATGCCCTCCGCGGAATAGAGCGGCTGCGGCGCGCCTAGTGCCGGGGCGATGCCGAGGGTAATCAGCAGCGTGCTGGCCGGGCCGAACAGCTGCAGCCAGGCCAGCGCCGTCACCTGGGGCGGGATCATCATCGGCAGCATGAAACAGATCACCAGCGCCCGCCGGCCGCGCAGGTCGGTCAGAGCCAGCGTAAAGGCAAAGAGCATGCCCAGCGCCACGCTGATCAGGGTGCCCAGTGCCGTGGTGTACAGGCTGTGGCCGGTGGCCCGCCAGGTGCTGGCGCTGGTCAACACCTCAACAAGCGGCGAGTCGCGCCACCCGGCAGGCGCAGTGACCGTGGCCATCAGCGCCTCGATCAGCAGCTGACCCACCGGCAGCAGACAGATCAACAGCGCCGGCACAAACAGCAGCGCCGGCCCCAGCCGTGGCAGGCCTCGCGTCATGACCGTTGCCGCCATCAGGAAGAGAAGATATCGGCAAAGCGTGCCTTTTCATCCTCGGCCTGCTCCAGTGCCCGGGTGGCCGAGAAGGGCAGCGGTTTGATCTGCGCGCGGTCGGGATAGCCCTCGGGGGCATCCACATCATCGCGCGCCGGCAGGTAGCCCTGCCGGCTTACCAACTGCTGGCCCTCGCGGGAGAGCAGAAAATCGACGAATTGCTGCGCGGCTTCAGGGTGCTGGGCAGCCTTCATGATCGCCACCGGCTCGGTGACCACGCTCACCCCTTCTTCGGGATAAACGAACTCGACCGGCGAGCCCTTGGCCTTCTCGCGCAGCGCCATGAAATCGACCATCACCCCGTAAGGCTTGGTGCCGGCGGCGACCTGCTTGAGAACGCCGCCGTTGCCGCCGTTGGGCGTCACGCCGTTGTCGGCGAGGGCCTGATAATAGTCCCAGCCAAAGCGGTCATCACTCACCATGCTGTCCAGATGAATGAGTGCGGCACCCGAGTAAAGCGGGCTGGGCATGGCGACCTGGCCCTGGTATGCCGGCTCGGTCAGGTCCTGCCAGCGCTGCGGCTGCTCGGCCGCGCGCTGGTGATAGACGATGCCGGTGGCGATCTGCTTGGTACCGAAGTAATAGCCCTCCGGGTCATACAGCGTGTCCGGGTAATGGCTCAGCGCCTTGGGCTGGTATTGGGCCAGCAGGTCCTGCTGGCGCAGATTCTCGAGACTCACCGCATCGGCGACCAGCAGCACGTCGGCGCGGTTCTGTCCGGCGGCACGCTCGGCTTCCAGCCGTGTCATCAGGCGCGTGGTGCCATCGCGTACCCACTGCACCTCGATCTCCGGATGGGCCTTCTCAAAGGCGTCCACCGTCTGCTGGGCATCGGTGTTGGGCTGGCTGGTATAGAGCATCAGCGACTCGGCGCTGGCCAGCGGAGCGACGAGCGTGAAGGCCACGGCGGCCAGAGCGGAGCGTCCGAAGCGAAACGCAGCAAATGGTGTGACAGTCATGGGCAGGGGCATTAGTAGAGGCATCGGCAGATGAACGGAACACGAACCTTCATCGTGGCCGGGCAACATGACAGTCATGTGACGGGCGCAGGGCGGGCCGGGCGTTGGTATGATCACCGCGACACCCCCCCCGGGGTGACAATAACAACCTCTCACAAGGCAGGATCATGTCCGTAATCCTCTCTCCTGACGCGCGCCCCGCCCGGGACCGCTTCGCTCGTCGCCGTGTGCTGCCGGTGCTGGCCTTTTGGGGTCTGCTCTATCTGGCTTCCCAGACGCTGGGCTATCACATCAATGCCGTGGTGCTCACCATCGTGTTGATGGTGACGTTTTGTCTGTTACAGATGCCGGTGGCGATTGCCCTGGTCGCGGCGGCGCTGCTGGGCGGGCTGCATGCCGGGCTGTCGATGGAGACAGCGCTTTCCGCCTTTAATGACAATCTGCTGGTGGGTGCGCAGGTCGGGCTGACCTACGTCATGATCGGCGCACTGGCGGTCGCGCTGGGACGCAGCGGTCTGCTGGAGCTGCTGGCCCGCAGGCTCTCTACCGCGCTGGATCGTGACACCCAAAGTACCGACCGCCGCATCAAGGCCCTGCTGTTCGGGATACTGATCGCCGCCTCGCTGCTGTCCCAGAATCTGGTGCCGGTGCATATCGCCTTTATCCCGATTCTGATTCCACCGCTGCTGGGCCTGATGAACCGGCTGCGGCTTGATCGCCGCGCGATTGCCTGCGTGCTGGCCTGCGCCATGAGTGCCACCTATCTGCTGCTGCCCACCGGCTTCGGGGCGATCTATCTCAACGAAATCCTGCTGGCCAACGTCAATCAGGTGGGCGCGCCGCTGGGACTGACCGCCACGGCGGCCATGGCACCGAAAGCGATGGCCCTGCCGGTGCTGGGGATCATTCTTGGCATGCTGGTGGCGGTGCTGATCACCTATCGACGCCCGCGCGACTATCAATACCCGCGCGACCCTGTCTCTTTAACGTCTGACACGCCGGCCTCCGGTGCCATGACGCCGCCGGCTCAGGCTGAGGTGCGGCTCAACGTGGGGCAGCTGGTGATGACGATGATCGCGCTGGGTGTGGCGCTGTGGTGTCAGATTGCCTTTGATTCGCTGCTGCTGGGCGCCCTGATCGGCTTCATGATCATCAGCGTGACCGGCATTTTCCGCTGGCGCGAGCAGGATGACGTCTTCACCCAGGGGCTTCGCATGATGGCGCAGATCGCCGTCATCATTACCGTGGCCTCCGGCTTTGCCGGCGTGCTGGGGGCCACCGGTGAGATCGAGCCGCTGGTCAGCGCCGCCGCCGATCTGATCGGGGACAACATGGCGCTGGGGGCGGCCATCATGCTGGTGGTGGGGCTTTTTATCACCATCGGCTTCGGGGATTCCTTCGCCAGCGTGCCGATTCTGGCGCCGATCTATATTCCGCTGGCGCTGGCGCTCGGGTTCTCGCCGCTGGCCACCGTCGCCCTGCTGGGCGCCTCGGCTGCCCTGGGTGATGCCGGCTCGCCGGCCTCCACCATTACGCTGGGCGCGACCGCCGGGCTCAACGCCGACGGCCAGCATGATCACATCAAAGACAGCGTGATCCCGACCTTTCTGCACGCCAACGTCGGTATGCTGGTGCTGGCCTGGGTCGCGGCCATGGTGCTGTAGCCGGCAGCGTCTCCGGCGTCAGTAAAACGCCCGCCCTCGATTCGAGGGCGGGCGTTGTGATCTCTGGCGTCTGAGACCGTGGCTCAGGACGGCGGCTGATAATCGTCGAGCGCCTTCTGCAGCACCTCGTGGGCCTCGCTGACCGGGGCAAAGCCCTTGAGCTCGATCACCTTGCTGCCTTCCGGCAGCTGCTTGTAGACCCGGAAGAAACCCTCGAGACGCTCGCGTTCCATGGCCGGCAGATCGTCCATGCTGGTGATCTCATCCCAGGTGGGGTCCACGTCATGGGTGGGCACGGCGATGATCTTGTCGTCCGCCTCGCCGCCATCAACCATGCGCAGCATGCCGATGGGCCGCACGGCCATGATCGCACCCGGCACGATCGGCGTGCGGGTAAAGGCCATCACATCAAGGGGGTCGCCATCGCCGCCCAGTGAGCTGGGGATCGAGCCGTAGTTGGCCGGATAGGCCATCGGCATCGACAAGAAGCGATCGACGATCACATGCCCCGCTTCATCGAGTTCGTACTTGATGGCGCTGCCCGCCGGGATCTCGTTGACCATCAAAAAGGTCTCCGGGGCGCTATCGGGCTGAGGGATATCGGCCAGACCGCCGGCCGCCTGGGCCAGCAGGGAGGTCGACAGCGCCGCGGTGGTCAGCACGGCAGTGGTAAAGCGGCGGGCAACGGACATGTTGGTCAACTCCGGATCGGTGGACGGAAAAGGCGTCCAGCGTGAGACACGTTCATGTCACGTCGATGACACGGGGCGGGCTAATGGTTGACAATATCAACCAAAAGGCGGATCGTATCGAGAATCACTTCATTGACGGTCATGACGTTATGCCTACCGCCGGCAACGCCCTTTTTGGGCTTTTGCACGTCTACAAGCGTGCCCTGCGCGAGCGCTATCTCAGAGACGGCATCACCCTGCCCCTGTCGCATCTGCGCGTGCTTGGCGAGATCGGTCGCCACGACGGCGTGATGGCCCGAGAGGTGGCCACGGCGCTTTTGCAGGACAAGGGCCTGATCACCCGAGTGACCCGCGAGCTCGAGCGCGAGGGCCTGATCGAGCGCCACCCGCACCCCACCGACAGCCGCGCCGCGCATCTGGCGCTCAGCGCCGATGGACGGGCGCTGCGTGAGCGTCTTGATGCCATCGAGCAAACGCTCGAGGCGCAGATGGCCGCCGGATTAAGTCCTGCCCGGACCCGTGATTTCATCGACACCGTCAACGCCATGACCGATCAGCTTGATCGCGACCAGGAGAGCCCATGAGCCGCCCCGCCCCCCGCCGTTTTACCGTACTCGACAAGACCCTGATCACCCCGCACATGCTGCGCGTCACACTGGGCGGCGAGGACATGGCGACCTTTCCCGAGGACCAGGCCGGCACCTACATCAAGCTGATGTTCACCCGCGATGACGGCACGCCCTTCATGCGCACCTACACCGTGCGCGCCCAGCGCGAAGATGCCATCGATGTGGATGTCGTGCTGCACGAGGATGGCGGCCCGGCCGCGCAGTGGGCCGACAGCGCCACCCCGGGTGACACCATCGAGATCGGCGGCCCCGGTCCGCGCAAGCGCGTTGATGACAGCGCCGACTGGTTTTTGCTCGCCGGAGACATGACTGCCCTGCCGGCGATCAGCGACAACCTGGAAAATCTCCCCGCCCACGCCCGCGGCCACGCCGTCATCGAGGTATTGAGCGAGGCCGACATTCAAAAACTTGCCGCGCCCGAGGGCATCGAACTGCACTGGGTGGTCAATGAACATCCGGGTGAAAACAGTGATGCGCTGCCTGACGCGGTGCGGACCATCGACTGGCAGGACGGCCGTCCGGCGGTCTGGGCGGCGTGCGAGTTCTCCGCCATGCGCCAGCTGCGCCACTACTTCAAGACCGAGCGCGCGGTTGCCAAAAGCGATCTTTACGTCTCGAGCTACTGGAAGCTGGGCCTGAACGAGGAGCGCCATAAAAGCGCCAAGCAGGAAGACGCCGAACAGAGCGGCTGAGCGCCCAGCGCCCTGGTGGGCGGGGGGCCGACGACTTACAATGGGCGCCCACCGCCACCTGCCGACCCGCGAGTGCCCATGACTCTGTTTTCACCGGAACTGCTGCCCCCGGAACTCGAGACCGAACGTACCCCGACGGGCGCCTGCCCCTATGGCGCCCTGGCGGATGACGCCCTGCTGGCGCGGGTGCTGGAGATTTTTGACCGCCGGGCCGTGGCCGGGAAGCTTTCAAAGGTGAGCACTCACTGGACCCGCGACACGCTGACTCGCTATCTCAAGCAGGGCCACCCAACGCCCTTGGATGAGGCCGAGCGGCGGGTGCTGATCACCCTGCTGCCGGCACCGCCGTCGCATCAGCACCAGTCTGATTTCACCTTTATCGATTTGTTTGCCGGCATCGGCGGCATTCGTCAGGGGTTTGAGGCCGTCGGCGGTGAGTGTGTGTTCACTTCCGAGTGGAACAAGTACGCGGTGCGCACCTACAAGGCGAACCACTACTGCGACCCAAAAACCCACCGCTTCAACGAAGACATTCGCGATGTAACCCTCTCCGCGCGGGATGACGTCGATGAAGAGACCGCCTACGCCCACATCCGCGAGCAGATCCCCGAGCACGACGTGCTGCTGGCGGGCTTTCCGTGTCAGCCCTTCTCGCTGGCCGGCGTCTCCAAGAAAAACGCCCTGGGGCGAAAGCACGGCTTCGAGTGCGACGCCCAGGGCACGCTCTTTTTCGACGTCGCCCGCATCATCGCCGCGCGAAGGCCACCCGCGTTCGTGCTGGAAAACGTCAAGAACCTCAAAAGCCACGATGGCGGCAAGACCTTTCGCGTGATCTGCGAGGCACTCGATGAGCTGGGCTATGACGTCGCCGATGTGAACGCACCCAAGGGCCGCGACCCCAAAGTGATCGACGCCCGCCACTTCGTGCCCCAGCACCGCGAACGCATCGTGCTGGTTGGCTTTCGCCGCGATTTAAACGTGCATGACGGCTTCACCCTGCGTGATATCAGCGCCCACTTTCCCGCGCACAAGCCCACCTTCGGCGAGCTGCTCGATAGGGAAGTCGATGCGAAGTACGTACTTACTCCCAAGCTCTGGAACTATCTGTACCAGTACGCCCGCAAGCACAAGGAAAAAGGCAACGGCTTCGGCTTTGGCCTCACGCGCGCCGAAGACACCGCCCGCACCCTTTCCGCGCGCTATCACAAGGACGGCTCGGAGATCCTCGTCGACCGCGGCTTCAATGACGCCCTGCCCTTTGATGCCCCCGAGAACCTGCAACACCGCCCGCGGCGGCTCACGCCGCACGAGTGCGCGCGGCTTATGGGCTTTGACGCCGCAGGCGAGCGGCGCTTCGTGATTCCGGTGTCGGATACCCAGGCCTACCGCCAGTTCGGCAACTCGGTGGTCGTGCCGGTGTTTCAGGCCGTGGCGGAGATGATGAAGACGAGGGTGCTGGCGGCAAAGGGGAAAGGCGCCGAGGTGGCACTAGCAGAAAGTTAAAATAGCGCGCCGCCTTATTTTAACTTGACCCCAAAAATGAAATAGCGACGCTGGCTCGGCCGCTTGCTGATGTCATCGACGCTGTATCAGACCGGAATTCTTGCTAGGCCGTTGCGCCTCAGCGCCAGTACCGTCAATGACCCCGTCGCCATGTTGTAAGCCCTTTTCAGTCATCCGATCGCCCATATTGCTATCCGGAAACAGGCTTTGCCTATCGCGCTTGAATCAAGTTGCGGAGCCCCGAATAGACAGCGTTAAATGAACACCATCGAATGTATAAGCCTAGCATCAAATCGTTATGATTCTGACCGCTTATAGCCGAATACTTCTTCCAGGAGTCACAGTGGATACCACCGAACACCAGTTTTTAACTGCGCTTGAAGACAAGCTCTGGAAAGCCGCCGACAAGCTGCGCAACAACCTCGATGCCGCCAACTATAAGCACGTAGTGCTGGGGCTGATCTTTCTGAAGTACGTCTCGGATGCGTTCGAGGAACGCCAGCGCGAGCTGCTTGAGCTGTTCAAGGATGACGCCGACGACAACATCTACTACCTGCCGCGTGGCGATTTCGACAGCGACGCCGAGTACGAACAGGCGCTTGCTGACGAGCTGGAAATCCTCGATTACTACCGCGAGGCCAACGTGTTCTGGGTACCCAGGGAGGCGCGCTGGAACACGCTGAAAGAGAACGCCGCACTGCCCACCGGCTCGGTGCTTTGGCAGAACAGCAAGGGCGAAGACGTGCGCCTGAGCTCCGTGGGCTGGCTGATCGACAACGCCCTCGATGCCATCGAAAAAAGCAACGACAAGCTCAAGGGCGTGCTGGAAGGCATCAGCCGCTTTCAGGTCGATAACGATAAGCTGATCGGGCTGATCAACTCCTTTTCGGACACCTCTTTTACCCAGCCCAGGCTCGATGGCGAGCCGCTCAACCTGCGCAGCAAGGACATACTCGGCCACGTCTATGAGTACTTCCTCGGACAGTTCGCCCTGGCCGAAGGCAAGCAGGGCGGGCAGTACTACACGCCCAAGAGCATCGTCTCGCTGATCGTCGAGATGCTGGAGCCGTATAAGGGCCGCGTATACGATCCGGCGATGGGCTCGGGCGGCTTCTTTGTCTCTTCCGACAAGTTCATTGAAGAGCACGCCCGCGAGCATCACTACGACCCCGCCGAGCAGAAAAAGCACGTCTCGATCTACGGGCAGGAGTCCAACCCCACCACCTGGCGGCTGGCCGCCATGAACATGGCCATTCGCGGCATTGACTTCAACTTCGGCAAGAAAAACGCCGACAGCTTCCTCGATGACCAGCACCCGGACCTGCGTGCCGACTTCGTGATGGCCAACCCGCCGTTCAACATCAAGGACTGGTGGCACGAGTCGCTGGCCGAGGATGTGCGCTGGCACTACGGCACCCCGCCCAAGGGCAATGCCAACTTTGCCTGGCTGCAGCACATGCTGCACCACCTTGCCCCGGTAGGCAGCATGGCGCTGCTGCTGGCCAATGGCTCGATGAGCTCCAACAGCGGCGGCGAGGGTGAGATTCGCCGTCGCCTGGTCGAACAGGATCTGGTCGAGTGCATCGTCGCCCTGCCGGGCCAGCTGTTCACCAATACCCAGATCCCCGCCTGCATCTGGTTTTTGACCAGGGATAAAGCCGGCGGCCTCGCCCCCAACGGCGTCGAAAAGCGCCGCCGCAAAGGCGAAGTGCTGTTTATTGATGCCCGCCAGCAGGGCTATATGCGCGACCGCGTGCTGCGCGATTTCACCGACGAGGACATCGCCAAAATCAGCGACACCTTCCACCGCTGGCAGCGTACCGACGAATTCGAGGATGAACCCGGTTTCTGTGCCTCCTGTGATCTTGCCGCGATTGAAAAGCACGACTTCGTGCTCACCCCGGGTCGCTACGTCGGCGCCGCCGCGCAGGAAGAGGACGGTGAACTTTTCGTCGACAAGATGGCGCGGCTGACGGCGCAGCTGAAAGACCAGTTTGAGGAAAGCGACCGGCTGGAAGCGGAAATCAAGTGGAACCTTGGGGGGCTTGGATATGAAGTTTAAACCACTCTCAGAATTGCTTGAAACACCTTTGCGTAACGGGCTCACAAAACCTAAAAAGCTTCGTGGTTCGGGATTTAAGATGGTGAATATGGGAGAACTTTTCAAATATCCCAGAATGAACAGTATCCCAATGGACCGTGCTCCGTTAACAGAAAAGGAAGCTGAAACATCGCTTCTGAGAACAGGTGATTTACTCTTCGCAAGGCAATCGTTGGTTCGTGAAGGTGCTGGTAAGTGCTCTATCTTTTTATACGATAATGAGCCTGTTTTTTTTGAATCTCATCTTATTCGCTGCCGTCTATGTGCCAAAAAATGCAATCCTCTTTTCTATTATTACTATTTTGATAGTCCTGCTGGAAAGCAGGCTATAGACGCAATTATCGAGCAGGGTGCTGGAGCAGCAGGTATTCGAGGGTCAGACTTAGCGAAGCTAAACGTACCTTCACCCTCCATCGATTTTCAAAATAATGTCGTATCTATACTTGACGCTATCGATAAAAAGATCGAAACAAACCACCAAATCAACCACACCCTCGAACAGATGGCTCAGGCTCTGTTCAAAAGCTGGTTTGTCGATTTCGAGCCGGTCAAGACCAAGATCGCTGCGCGTAAGCGCTGGCAGGCGCTCCAACCGGAAAACGAGCCCGCCTTGGCCGTCTGCTATGCCGCCGAGTCCGACGAGTCGCCCGTGGTAGGTGATCTGGAATCCTATATGAACCGCGCCGCAATGCAGGCCATTTCCGGCAAGACGGCGGATCAGCTGAATGCTCTGCGTGAGGAAGACCCCGAGCGCTACCAGAAGCTGCATGAGACCGCCGCGCTGTTTCCCTCAGCGATGCAGGACAGTGAGCTGGGGGAAATTCCGGAGGGGTGGGAGTGCTCAACCATTGGCGCAGAAGTCGAGATAAAAGGAGGCGGAACGCCGCCCACAAAAAATAAGGAATATTGGGAAGGGGGCGATATCAATTGGACTAGTCCAAAGGACCTCTCTGGTGCCCAAACCAAGGTAATGATTTCGACAGAAAGGAAAATTACGGAGGCTGGTTTAGCAAAGATAAGCTCTGGCCTGCTTCCTGAAAATACGGTTTTGATGTCTTCTCGTGCGCCGGTTGGCTATCTCGCTTTGGCAAAAATTCCTGTGGCCATTAACCAAGGCTATATTGCCATGATTTGTAAAAAAAAGCTGCAGCCAGAATATGTTCTTCAATGGGCTGAATCTGTTATGGACGATATCAAGCAGCTCGCCAGCGGAAGTACGTTTGCCGAGATAAGCAAGAAAAGCTTTAGGGGGATGGCGGTTGTTGTACCTTTAAGCGGCTTGGTGTCAGTTTATTCCGATATTGCAAGAGCGCAATATTCTATTATCGAGCTGAACTTTAAAAATTCGAATAACCTTTCGGGAATACGTGATTCATTATTTCCGAAACTTCTCTCCGGTGAGTTGGAGGTTTAAATATGGCGTTAGCAAGAACCCTGCTCTGTACGGAAGCGTTCTCTCTGTCAGCAGATGCCAACCATCTTGCCGAACAAAAAGAGCGCTTGGAACAGGCGCTGGAAAGACAGGACTGTTCACTTGTGCTGGATACTTCAAAGTCGCTTCTTGAAACAGTCTTTAAAACCATATTGTCAGACAGGCTCAGTGACGTGAACCTTAGTCAGGACATGAAGCCGCTTTATCGAAGCATTCGGGGATGCCTGCAATTCAATGTAAATGAAGGCGTCAATAAAAATATTAACAATATGGCAAGTGTAGTAGTTCACAATGTTGCAGAGTTGAGAAATTCTTATGGCGCTGCTTCGCACGGGGATGATGGCTATTTTGAAAATCCTGTCACTCTAACCGATGCTGATCTGATCGCAAATATATCCGATGCTCTTTGCTGTTACTTGTATAAAAGGCATAAAGAATCCTCTGATCCAAATCTTTCGGCAAGGGTTTATTATGAGGATTACCCTGATTTTAATGACTGGTTGGATGGCCAGTTTCCCGGCTGGTTTTTACCATCGGGCGGCGAAATTCTTCCTAGTCTTTTGCTTTATAAACACGACAATAAAGAATATCGAGAAGCTCTTCTTCAATATATTAGCTCTGAAGAGGATGATGATGAGGTAGAGCATAATGTTTAGAATCGATGCTTCTACCAACCGAATTAACCCTCTAGAAGTAAAAAGATTTACTGAACTTGGCTTTGGCGAGCGCAAGCACCTGCAGGAGTGGCTGGAAAACTGTCCGCAGGCACTGGCACAGGTAGATGGCGAGGAACTCCTGATTATTCAAAAGGAGTTTGATGGCTTCGACGATACTCGTGAGCGTTTGGATCTTCTTGCTATCGACAAGAGTGGCAACTTGGTCATTATCGAAAACAAGCTCGACGATAGCGGTCGGGACGTGGTCTGGCAGGCTCTGAAATATGCCAGCTACTGCGCCAACCTGAGCAAGTCGCAGGTCGTGGATATCTACCAGCGCTATCTCAATCAGAAAGCGCAGGAAACCGATCAGGCGCCGGCTAATGCCGTTGACAACCTGATCGAGTTTCTGGAAGTCGATGGGCTGGAAGCGGCTCAAATCAATCGCATCAAGACGCAGCGTCTTATTCTTGTCGCAGCGCGTTATCGTAAGGAAGTCACCAACACCGTGCTATGGCTGAGCCAGTTTGGTATCACCTGCCAGTGTTTCAAGGTGACGCCTTACAAGGCCGGCAGTGAGCTTTTCCTCAACGTTGAGCAGATCATCCCGACACCCGAGTCGACCGACTTCATGATTGGCATGGTCGCCAAGGAAGATGAGGAGAAAAGCGCCGATACAGAGCAAAAGCATCGACACACCCTGCGTTTGGAGTTCTGGGAACAGGCGTTGGAAGAGTTCAGCAAGAGCAGCTGTACCCTGTACAGCAATATCAGTCCAACGAAAGATCACTGGCTTAGCGCAGGCTCTGGTATTAGAGGTATGCCCTATCAGCTGATTTTCGGGAAAAGTGAAATACGCGTCGGATTGAGTCTTCAGAATGGTCAGGCTGAAGCCAATACCTTTGTATTTGACCGGCTGGAAGTACAGAAGGATACGATCGAGGAAAATTTTGGTGCTCCACTCATCTGGCTGCCCTTGCCCGCCAAAAAAGCCTGTCGTCTTCAGTACACCAAAGCCGTTGACGGATATGACAAGGCGAACTGGCCCGAGATGATTGAATGGATGGTGCACCACATGACGCGATTCGAAAATGCACTGCGTGACCCGCTAAGAAACATCAATCAACAGTTAAAACAGATTAGCTTCGAGCACTCCGAACTGCCATGACTTCATAAGATTGGCCTTCGTGTCGATAAAAAAGAGCCGGCGCGTACACTGTAAACTGTGAAGAGGCGCCGGGCATATTGCGATGAAGTATGGCGATGACATTAAACGTGTCAACTGACATTAACGAATCAGACGGTGGCAAGGGAGCAGGGATGAACGAAGATCAATTGGCGCAGCTCTGTCTTGAGTGGTTTAGCGAGATAGACCGAGAAACCACCCATGAGCTTGATATCGGCCATGATGATACTGCTCCCGAGTTTTCCGGTCTCAAAAAGGCTATCGTCAAGCTCAACCAGCAACTGCCTGGTGCGGCGATTTGGCAGAATGTGACATGGACTGCCGAGGCCTGTAATGCTTGAAATCGATTCCCTGGAAGATATCGCCGCGCTGCGTGAAAGCGTGGACGTCGAGTGCAAGCTGGCTCAGGGGCGCGATGGCAAGGGCGCGTTGCCCAAGGAATTCTGGCCGACCTACAGCGCCTTTGCCAATACTCAGGGCGGCGATATTTTCCTGGGCGTGAAAGAACACTCCGATGGGCGTTTTGAGCTTGCCGGCGTTGCCGATACGCAAAAGGTTATTGATGAGCTCTGGACCGGGCTTAATAACGCCCAGAAGGCAAGCGCCAATCTACTACAGGAGCGCTGGGTCAACGTCCTCCAGATCGAGAATAAGGTAGTCGTGCACATTCATGTGCCGCTCGCGACACGCCAGCAGCGCCCGGTCTATCTGCGTGGCAATCCGCTGACCGGTACGTATCGCCGTTTCAACAGCACGGATCACCTGCTTAATGAAGAGCAGGTGCGGCGGATGCTGGCCGAGCAGGTCGAGGACAGCCGCGATAACGAAATCCTTTTCGGCTATGGTCTGGAGGATCTGGACCTCGAAAGCTTCAAGCAGTATCGCCAGCTGTATGCCACTCGTCAGCCCGACCACCCTTGGAACCAACTGGATGCTCTGACATTCCTGCGACAGCTCGGCGGCTGGCGAAAGGAGCGGGAAACCGAGCGCTCGGGGCTGACGCGCGCCGGTCTGCTCATGTTTGGTCAGCAAGCCTCCATCATCGAAGCCTTTCCCAACTATATGCTGGACTACCAGGAGCGCCCCGAAGCCAGGGCGGAGCTTCGCTGGATCGATCGGCTGACACTGGATGGCAGCTGGTCGGGCAATGTATTCGATTTCTACCGGCGGGTTATTCGAAAGCTGGTAGCCGATCTCAAGGTGCCCTTCGCTCTGGAAGGTGACAAGCGACAGGACGACACCCGCGTCCACAAGGCACTGCGTGAGGCCATGGTGAACACCCTGGTGCATGCCGACTATTCCGGACGGGCCTCAATCCTGGTGGTCAAACGACCCGATATGTTTGGTTTTCGCAATCCCGGCCAGATGCGAGTGCCGGTCGATCAGGCAACCGCCGGGGGGCAGAGCGACTGCCGCAACCGGTTGTTGCAAAGCATGTTTCGCCATATCGGTCTGGGCGAGAACGCAGGCTCGGGTCTACCCAAGGTGTTTGATGGATGGCAGAGCCAGCACTGGCGCAAGCCCGTACTTCGGGAAGCGCACACACCTTCCGAGCAGACACTGCTGGAGCTGCACATGCTCAGCCTGGTGCCGGAGTCCGTGCTGGCAGCGTTAAGTGATGAGTTTGGAGAAGAGGTTGTCTCCCGTCTGACGGACAAGGAGCGTCTTATCCTTGTGACGGCTTCCATCGAAAAAGCGGTGGATCATCGCCGAATGATGGCCATCATTGATGTTCACCCACGCGATCTCAGTCAGCTGCTATCCGGTCTGGTAGACAAGGGGTTGATGCTGAGAAACGGCGCAGGCCGGGGAACGGTTTACTTCCTGCCGGACGCCCATCTGGATGACATGATTACGGAGCTGATGCTGGACAGCAATGCTGCGGCGCCTCGATCTAAAGCGGCCGAAACAGCATCTTTGGACAATAGCTCCGGACCTTTGGGCAGTAGCTCCGGACCTTTGGGCAGTAGCTCCGGACCTTTGGATATCGCCCCTTCTCTTTGGAAGCAGCTTTCGACTCTGGCTGCGCCAGTGGCTTCCACGGGTAAGGCTTCCAGGGTCAAGGTAGAAGAAACCATCCTGTTGGTCTGCTCACATCATCCATTGCGTCTGGAGGACTTGACGCGATTGCTCAACCGGTCGGCAGACTCTCTACGCAAGCACTACCTCAAACCTTTGGTCAGGGCACGAAAGCTGAAACTGCTTTATCCCACCAAGCCCAATCATCCCGGCCAGGCTTACATGACAGAGGAGAGCGGCCATGATCAATGAAGATCAGCTGGAGCAGCTCTGTCTTGAGTGGTTCGGCGACACTGGCTGGGAGACCGCTCACGGTCCGGATATTGCTCATGATGGCGCCACCCCCGAGCGTGAAGACTATCGACAGGTGCTGTTGCGCGGCGACCTCGAGCAGGCCATTAGAACGCTCAACCCGCAGCTGCCGGAAGACGCTATCCAGCAAGCCGTGGCGCAGGTCAGCAAACCGCAAAGCCCTGATCTCGTGCTCAGTAACCGCGCCTTCCACCAGTGGCTGCTCGACGGCGTGCCGGTGCAGTACAAGCGCAACGACGAGGTCATTTATGACCAGGCCTTTCTGATCGACTTCGAGCGGGTCGAGGCCAACCGCTTTCGCACCATCAACCAGTTCACCCTTCAGGGCAGCAAACAGCCCCGCCGCCCGGATATCGTCTGCTTCGTCAACGGCCTGCCGCTTGCGGTGATCGAGCTGAAAAGTCCGAGCAGCGAAACCGCCGATGTCACGGGCGCGTTCAATCAGCTGCAGACCTACAAAACGGAAACCCCTGATCTGTTCGTCACCAATGAAGCGCTGGTGATCAGCGATGGCTACACCGCACGGGTGGGGTCGCTGACAGCGGATCAGGAGCGCTTCATGCCGTGGCGCACCATCAAGGATGAAGACGACAAGCCGCTGCTGGAGTGGCAGCTCGAAACTCTGGTGCGGGGCTTTTTCGACCGGGCGCTTTTTCTCGATTATCTGCGCTATTTCGTGCTGTTCGAGACCGACGCCGAGCGGGTGATCAAGAAAATCGCCGGGTACCACCAGTTCCACGCCGTGCGTGAAGCGGTCAAGGCGACCGTGATCGCCGCCGAAGAGCCTGCGGCGGGCGTGGGTGAGAAACGCGCGACCTACGGCGATGAGGTCACACCCGGCAGCAAGAAGGCCGGGGTGGTGTGGCATACCCAGGGCTCGGGCAAGAGCATCTCGATGGTCTGCTACGCGGGCAAGCTGGTACAGCAACCGGCGATGCACAACCCGACACTGGTCGTGGTGACTGATCGTATTGATCTCGATGGGCAGTTATTCGGCACGTTCAGCAGCGCACGAGATTTGCTCAAGCAGGACTCAGTGCAGGCCGAGGACCGCGAGAGCCTGCGCCAAAAGCTCGCCGAGCGCGAATCCGGCGGCATCATTTTCACGACGGTTCAGAGATTTGCCCTGCTTGATGACGAGCGTGGCCACCCGATTCTCAACGGCCGCCACAATATCGTGGTGATCTCGGACGAGGCCCACCGCAGCCAGTACGGCCTGAAAGCGACCCTTAAGCAGGATGGCACCTACCAGTTCGGCTTTGCCAAGCACATGCGCGATGCCATGCCCAACGCCTCGTTCATCGGCTTTACCGGTACGCCGATTGCCAACGAAGACAAGGACACCCGCGCTGTCTTCGGCGATTACGTCTCGATCTACGACATTCAGGACGCCGTGGACGATGGCGCCACCGTGCCGA
This sequence comes from Kushneria sp. EE4, assembly GCF_977968315.1. The sequence goes on along the minus strand of NZ_OZ386212.1, from coordinate 3,024,410 downwards.
TCTTCTATGAGTCGCGCCTGGCCCGGCTCGATATCAACCGCGACGAGATCAATCGGCTCTCCGAGCAGGTCAACGAGGTCATCGAGGATGAAGAGGATATCGGCGCGCGGGAGCGCACCAAGGGCGAGTGGAGCCGACTCGAAAAGCTGATGGGCACCGAGCTACGGCTCCAACGCATCGCGGCGGACCTCGTCGAGCACTTCGAGACGCGCAACGAAATCGTCGAGGGCAAGGCGATGATCGTCGCCATGAGCCGCACCATCTGCGCCCAGCTCTACAACGAGATCACCGCCCTGCGCCCTGAGTGGCACGAGGACGACCCGGAAAAGGGCACGATCAAGGTCATCATGACCGGCTCGGCCGCCGACAATGCGCTGCTGACGCCCCACATCTATAACAAGACAACCAAGAAACGGCTGGAGAAACGCTTCAAGAATCCGGCGGACCCACTCAAGCTGGTTATCGTGCGCGATATGTGGCTGACCGGTTTCGACGCGCCGTGCTGCCATACCATGTATGTCGACAAGCCCATGAGGGGGCACAACCTGATGCAGGCCATTGCCCGGGTGAATCGGGTGTTCAAGGACAAGCCCGGCGGGCTGGTGGTCGACTACATTGGCATCGCCAACGAGTTGAAAAACGCACTCAAGACGTACACCGACTCCCGTGGCAAGGGCCAGCCCACCTACAGTGCCGAGGAAGCCTTCGCGGTGCTGGAAGAGAAGCTCGACATTATCCACGGCATGTTTGCCAGCGGCCCCAATCGCGAAGGCTTCGACTACAGCGGTTTTGAAAAAGCTCCGCACAAACTGTTGCCGCCAGCGGCCAACTATATCCTGAGTCTGGATGATGGCAAGAAGCGCTTTCTCGATACCGTGCTGCAACTCAATAAAGCGTATTCGCTGTGCAGTACGCTGGATGAAGCCAAGGCGCTTCACAAGGAGATCGCGTTTCTCTCGGCCATCAAGGCGGCGCTGGTCAAGCACACCAGTACGAACCGTTCGCTGAGCGAGGAGCAGAAAAATTCGGCACTCAAGCAGATTCTCGATAACGCTGTGAAAGCTGAAGACGTGACCGATGTATTCGCGCTCTGCGGCCTCGACAAGCCCAACATCGGGCTGCTCTCCGATGAGTTTCTCGAAGACGTACGCCAGATGCCGCATCGCAACCTGGCCGTCGAGCTGCTGGAGAAATTGCTCAAGGACGACATCAAGGCCAAGACGCGCACTAACGCCGTGCAGGAGAAAAAGTACTCGGATCGCCTGCAGGAGACGCTGCGCAAGTACAACAACCGCGGCATCGAAACGGCGCAGGTGATCGAAGAGCTGATTGAGATGGCCAGGCAGTTCAAGGCCGATATGGAACGCGACGAGGCGCTCGGCCTGACCCCCGACGAGATCGCCTTTTACGATGCCTTGATTACCAATGAAAGTGCGGTACGCGAGCTTGGCGATGATCAGTTGCGGGCACTGGCGGTTGAGGTCACCAACAAGCTTCGCGGCTCGACCACCGTCGATTGGCAGGTGCGCGAAAGCGTGCGCGCCAAGCTGCGCATTCTGGTACGCCGGACGCTGCAGCGCTACAAGTACCCGCCGGACAAATCGCCGGAGGTCATCGAGCTGATACTAAAACAGGCCGAGCTGCTGTCGAATCAGTGGAGTCAGTAGGCAGATTATTCGCGTCTCCAGATAGCGAAAAACCCCGGTGCAACTCACCGGGGTTATAACGCCGACCGGGTACTTCCAATCCATGTTGGAGATTGAACATTGCGGGTTTTGAAGTCAACGCCCGCTCGCCAGCCCCACCCTCTTTCCATCACAATGACGGCTTTTCAACGCATGGAGGGGGCCATGGAAAGCAGGATCATCGACAAGCTGGCGGAGCTGAGTTTTTTGAGTCGCGCACGGCTGAGCGAGCTGGCCCGCCGCGAAGGAATCACCCTGCCTACCTTCCAGCTGCGGGTGCTGTCGGTCGTGGGCCGCTTTCCCGACCAGGCGCAGCAGGCCATCCTGCAGCGCCGCGGCTGGGACAAGGGCCAGGTGGCGCGGGCTTTTCGGGAGCTGGAGCAGCAGGGCCTGATCGAGCGCTGTGGCAGCTCCACAGCCCGACGCATCTCTGAGGCGGCGCTGACCGCGGAAGGCCGGGCGCTGTTTGAGCAGCTTGAGAAGATTCGAAGCGAGCTGGCCGCGACCATGACGGCCGGCTGCACGCCGGAGGAGACCCGGCAGTTCGATGCGCTGCTGGAGCGGGTGCTGGGCAATGTGGGTGACGCACCTCCCGTGAGTTGATCAGGGCGCGCTGGATGCGATGAGGGTCTGACTAAAAGTTGACAAAGTCAACTTACGACGATAGGTTGCCCGCCCCGGGTCGGCCTTCTCGCCCCTCATCCATCGCAAAGAGTGTGTCATGTCCCTGCGTCTGGTCCTCGGCCTGGTCGGTATGCTGCTGGCCTGTGTCGGTGCCGATATCAATGAAGAAGCCACAACGCTTGCCCTGGCCGATATTCGCGGTGCCTACGGCTTCAGCGCCGATCAGGGCCAGTGGTTCACCACGCTGTATGCTGCCGGGGTGGCCATGGGCATGCTGGTGGCGCCCTGGCTTGCGATCACGTACTCCATGCGTCGCTTTGCGGCGGTGGCGGTGCTCGCTCTCGGTGCGCTGGGCCTTTGCTTTACGGTGATCGATTCGCGCGCGCTGATGCTCGCCCTGCGCTGGCTGCAGGGGCTGACCAACGGCTTTCTGATTCCCCTTTTGATGGCGGTGGCGCTGCGCTTTCTGACCCCGTCGATCAAGCTCTTTGGCCTGGCCGCCTACGGCCTGACGGCCACCTTCGCGCCCAATATCGGAGCGCCGATCGTGATCCGGGCCCATCAGGGGCTGGGCATCGATTTCGTCTTCTGGGCGGTGGTGCCGCTGTGTGTGCTGGCCGCCGCGCTGCTGCTCTACGGCCTGCCGCAGGATCCGCGCCCGCCCGGGCGCTGGCGTCAGTTCGACTGGCCCGGATGGATGCTGGGTTGGGGCGTGTGTTCAGCCGTGGTGGTGGTGTTTACCCAGGGCGAGCGGCTGGACTGGTTCAATTCACCGCTGATCTGCTGGCTGGCGCTGGCCAGTGCAGCACTGGTGCCGCTGTTTATCCTGCGCTGCTGCGTGGCGCCGGTGCCGCTGATCCAGCCGGCGCTGGTCAAGCGGGTCAATTTCGGCTTCGGCATTGTCATGCTGATGGGCGTGATCGCACTGGGCGCCTCGGCGGCGTCACTGCCGGAGGAATTTCTTGCCGAGGTGCAGGGCTATCGGCCGCTGCAGAATCTGCCGGTCGCGCTGGCGCTCGCCCTGCCCTCGCTGGTGATGCTGCCGTTGACGGCGTTCGTGCTCAACTTCGAGCGCGTCGACAGCCGCTGGATGGTGGCGCTGGGGCTGGTGCTGATGGCGCTTTCGAGCTGGATGAACAGCCACGCCACCGTCGCCTGGACGCGCGATCAGTTCTATCTCTCGCAGATGCTTTTTTCGGCCGGTCAGTCGATCGTGGTGGTGAGTCTTTTGACCACCTCCACCGCCGTGATCGACCCGAAGGAAGGGCCGTTCGCTTCGGCGACGATTAACACGACCCGGGCGCTGGCCGGCCCCGTGGCCGGTGGCCTTATCGGCCACGCCATGACGGTGGCCGTGGATCACCACCTTCACGCCCTGCTCGATCGTATCGGCACCATGCGCTTTGCGCTTGCCCGCTCGATGCCGCTGAGTGGTCATGATGGGGCGGCGCTGGCCTGGTCGTCGGGCCCGGCGCACGGCGAGGCCTTTCATCATCTGTTCGAGCAGCTGGAGGTGCAGGCTCAGGTGATGGCCCATGCCGATCTCTGGCGGGCGCTGGCGTTGGGCGCCCTGTTGCTGCTGCCGCTGTGTCTGCTGCCCAAACGCACCTTTGCGCCGCGTTTCAACCGCCCCAGACCCCTTTGATTTCAAAGCACTTTTATTTCAAAGCACTTTGATTTCCAGGCCCCTTTTGATTCCCAAACCCCTTTGATCCCTCGAGAGTGCCATGAGTAACCCTGCCGATGACGCCCGACCCCGGTCGCGCAAGACGTTGATTCTGACGATCGTGATCGTGCTGATCGCCGCCGTGGCGGCGGCCCTGCTGGCCCGCCATCAGTTCCGCGGTGGTGAGGTCTGGACCAACGATGCCCGCCTTGATGCTGACTACGTGGTGATCGCCCCGCAGGTGGAAGGCGATCTGGTGGCGGTACACGTTGACGATCACGACCGCGTCACGCGCGGCGATGCGCTGATGGATATCGATCCGCGCGACTATCAGGCAGCCGTCGATGACGCCGAGGGCCAGGTGGCCGCGGCCCGGGCGTCGCTGGCGCAAATCGAGGCGCAGCTGGCCCAGCATCCGGCGCAGGTGCAACGCGCCCGGGCGCAGGTGGCCGAGGACGGCGCCAACGCCGACTACGCCCACGCCACCGCCGAGCGCTACCGGCGGCTGCGCCACAACGGCAACGTCTCCGATCAGAACGCCCAGCAGGCCGAGGCCAACGCCCACGCCCAGCAGGCGAAGCGTCGAGCCGGTCAGGCCGAGCTGGCGCGCGTTCGCCAGCAAAAACAGGTGCTCGAGGCGCAAAGGGAGAGCGCTGAAGCGACGCTGGATCAGGCGCTGGCGCAGCAGGAGAAGGACCGGCTGTCGCTGTCGCGCACCCATCTCACCGCGCCGGTGGATGGCGTGATTGCCGAGCAGTCCGCCCGCGTGGGCGTCTGGGTCAATGCCGGCAGCGCGCAGCTGGCCATCGTGCCGGTGCAGGGCATCTACATCACCGCCCACTACCGCGAGGTCGATATCACCGATGTCGAGCCCGGTCAGCCGGTGGATATCTCGGTCGATGCCTGGCCGGACCTCAAGCTGCACGGCCATGTCAAAAGCCTGGCCCCGGCCACCGGGGCCACATTCTCACCGGTGTCGAGCAACGACACCTCCGGCAACTTCACCAAGATCGTCCAGCGCCTGCCAGTGCGCATCGCGCTCGACCCCGACCAGCCCGGGCTCGATCGGCTGCGGGTGGGGCTGTCGGTGGAGACGACGATTCACACCGACGCCCCCGGTTGAGAAACGGCAGGTGACCCTGATCCACGCGTTAAAAAGCTCGGCCGTTGCCGAGCTTTTTTTGTAAGGGCCATCCTGAACGGCGGGTTTATCCGAACGCGGCCAGCGCCAGATACGCCCCGCTTTGCGCCTGAATCTCACGGCCCTGGGCGTCGACCGCTTCCGACACGTCCTGGAAGTGCGCCCGACTGGCCAGACCTTCCAGCCACGCTGCCACCCGCGGATAGCCGTTAAAGCGATAGCCGGCCGCGCGGATCTGATAAAGCTCGCAGCCCAGCGACAGATCGGCAATGGTGGGATGTTCGCCACCCGGCAGCGTCGGCGCATGGGCGCTTGGCTTCTGCGCTTCGAAGTGCGCCTCAAGTTGTTGCAGACCCGGCTTGAGACCGTCCTGCAGCGGCTGCAACAGCGTGGCCTGAATCTCGCGCTTGAGCATCGGCAGCGTCAGGTGCAGGTTCATGATGTGGTGGAACATGTCGAAGCGGCGCAGGTTGCCGTGGTGCCAGGCAAGCCACTGATCGATCCGTGCACTGCGGGGAATGTCCTGCTCCCCCGGGTACCAGCGCTGCGCGGCGGCCTGATCCGCGGCGGTGCGGCACAGGTGGATCATGATCGCCTGGCTTTCGGCCAGAGTGAGCGTCTCGCCGTCATGTTCGACCACCAGCGCCGGCACGGTCTGGAAGGGATTAATGGCGGCAAATTCATCGGTGCGGGTCTCGCCACCGGCGAAGTCGATTTCATGAAAATCGTACTCGATGCCCAGCTCGCGAAGGAGCATTTCCGCGGCGCGCGAGGGCTGGGAAAGACGATGGGCGTAGAGGGTCGTGGGCATGATGGGTCACCTGGCGGGAGGGTGTTTCAGCCTGGCACAGAGACCTGTCTCCCTCCTGCGCTGTGATATCGAGTCGCTTAAAACAGCGCCCCGGCCAGGCCGATGGCGGAGACGAAGGCGTGGAGCAGCATGGGCAGCAAAAGGCCCCGGGTGCGCCAGCGGTAGTAGCCCAGCACCAGCCCCCAGCCAAACAGCGCCACAAACGTGAGCAGGTGGTGATACTGAATCATGTGCAGCCCGGCAAAACACAGCGCGCTGAACACGACCAGAAGCGCCACCCGCCATCCGCGCGGCTGATCATCGATTCGCGCGATCAGGAAATGACGAAACGCCAGCTCCTCGATAAACGGTGCCCAGATCAGCACGCAGCCCACCATGATGGCGATCTGCAGCGTGGTCTTGCCGTCATAAAGCGAGACCATAAACGCTTCGGGCGCCATGTCCAGCCAGACGCTGACGGCAGCGGCCAGGCCCTGAATCAGCAGCACCAGGCCGATGCCCCGGGCCAGATCGCCCCAGGTGAAGCGCCCGACAAGGGTGGGCTGCGCCGAAAACCAGCGTCGCCATGCCCAAAAGCCGGCCAGCATCAGCAGCAGGGACGGCGCCAGAATCACTGCAAAGCCGTAGCCCTGAATCAGGGTGGCAAAGGCGGCATCGCTCATGACGTGTTGCAGCCCCTGCACGCTCAGAAACTGAGCGGCGAGATAGCCGGCAAACATTACAAGGCCGAAGAACACCTGATGGGCGCGCTGCTGATAGAAAAGGCGGGGGTCGATCATGGCCCGGACTCCGGTAGCGGGGATCCGGGCAGGGTAGCACTCGCCCCTTTATTTCGTGATACGGGCGGCGTTCGACATGGCCGAAAGGCTCGGGGCCGTGACGCTGGCCCCTTATGTGGGGTAGCACAGGCGGTTGCCCGCGCCACCGGGTGTCTTAGAAACGAAAGTCCAGGGTGGCGCTGGCGCCGTGGTCGCTAACGTCGTCATCCAGATGGCCGACGTAGCCGACGCTCAGCGTCGAATGCGCTCCCAGCGCCAGACCGAGATCGGCCCGCAGGCGAAGAGCGTCCCGGCCGGGGCCGGCGCCCTTGACGGTGAAACGCTCGCCGTCGGTAAAGGCGGCGTCAAGTCTCGGGGGGCTGTCGTTGAGCCGGCGCTGCCAAGCGGCTTCACCTTGCAGCGTCAGCGGCAGGCCACCCAGCGGGAGGCGTTGATCATGGCGCAGCCCGAGCGTGGTATAGCCGCTCGATGCCCTGTTGCCCTCCGCGGAAAGCGCGGCGGCACCGCCGGTCTCTCGCACGTCATCGACATCCACCGACAGATAGCTCACCCCGGCGAAGGGCTCGAGGGTGACCGGCCCAAGCGATAAATGCCGCGAGAGTTCGGCAAAGGTGAGGATCGTTCTGGCGCTGTAATCGGCCTCGAGGTCGTTGTCGAATCCGGTAAATCGCACGCGCCGCCGGCTCTCGGCGTCGCTGTAGAGATAGGCCGCGCCAAGACTCAAGGTGGTGGCCCCCAGGTCGTGACGTGCGTAGGCGCCGACGTAGGTGTGATCGAGATCCGCGCGGGCGTCCATTCCATCCATGCGAACACGGCTTTCACCACTGCCCACCAGCGCGCCCACGCGCCAGTCGTCCAGCGGCGCGGCATCGATACCGACCGCCAGGCCGTGGCCGCGGCGCTGAAAGCCGCCGGTCGGGTTGCCATCCAACTCGCTTTTTGAGCCGTAGCCCTGGCTCCAGACGACGATACGGTCACCGGCATCACCTGTGGTGTCCCGGGCGAGGCGCTGGCGCATCAGCGATTGAATCTGCAGGGCGTCCTGGGCGATGGCACTTGGCGTTGCAGCATGAACCTCGCCGGGCAGCTGATCGAAGGCGTGGGCGGCGGTCGCGGCGTCCCGGCTCACCAGGGCGTCGTAAAGGGCATTGCCGAACCCGAGCCGATCGGCACTTGTGGCGGCGGCGCGGGCGTTGTCGCTGGTGGCAAGCGCGGCAAAGGCCGTGGTGTTGCGCTCGATGATCAGGGCCGGTCGGCGCTCGGCAAACCCGAGTCTTGAGCGCAGAAAGGCGGGCGCGGCGGCGATGTCACCGAGACGGCCCGAGTAACCCTCGGGCGTGGCCAGCGGGAAGGCGATCACGGGGCGCGTGGCGATGGTGGCGTTAACCGGCGCGTAGGTGTCATCGAGCTCGCGTGTGGCCACATAGGGAAGCAGACCCTCGCGCAGTGCTGCTTCAACGTAGGCTGCCTGGTTGGCCTCATCGCCCGGATAGGAAGTGGAAAGGATAAACCTGCCCTCGGCTAGGGCGGTGCGCAAAAACTCGAGATCGCTTTCCGTCCACGGGGAGGGCCGGTCGTCGTCGTACCACAGATCCTCCACGCCGACGCCGTCGATCGCCGCCAGATAGGGGCGATTGGGTGTGCCGGGCATGTCTTCGGAAATGCCCAACAGGCCGACGGCGTTTTGCGGGATGATCAAAAAATCCGGGTTGAGCGATTTGGCGTGCTTGGAGAGGCGAATAACGAACTTTTCCATCTCGGCGCGCAGGTCTTCGCCCGTATAGCGCGCCTGCACCGATTCCAGGGTGTAGGCGTCAACGATGTCCAGATAGGCGCCGCTGTAGCCAAGCGCGACCGCTTCCTCGATGCGCTCGAGCATGAGCTGCTGCCACTCGGGCCGCCAGAAGGCGACCCGATAATTGCCCCGCCAGCTGTCGTTTTCCTCAAAGACGTAGTCGGGCACGCCCTCGGCGCTCATCGCCTGCCAGTAGTTGCGGTAATCCTCGGCCTCGCCGATGCTCACATAGGTGATCAGTGTCTTGTCGCGGGCCTGAATGGCCTCGACCTGGGCTCGGCTCAGGCCGGTATCGTCCATATCGACGACCGCAACGCTGAAGTGCTGTGCCTGAAGGCTTTCGTAGGAGGCCTCCTGCAGCTGATAAATGTAGGGAATGTCCACGCAGGCTGTTGTCCAGAATCGCCGGGAAGACGCGCAGCCTACTCCGCGGGCGCGCGTCGCCAGCCAACGAATAACGTGGCCTCCATGGGCTATTTCTCCCGGCCATGGATATGCCTCGATCGTCTAACGTTATATTGCATTCGGCGCTACCCTGAGAGCATTTCCCTTCAAGGAGTCACCATGAAGACCTTTGCCCTTTCACCGGGAGACCCGGCAGGCTCCCGGCCCGATGTCGCCGGCTTTTTCGATCCCCGCACCTTCAGCATTCAGTACGTGGTGATTGACCCCGCCACGAAGCGCTGCGCGATCATTGACCCGGTGCTCGATTTTGACGAAAAGGCCGGTGCGACTGCCACGCTACAGGCCGATGCGCTGCTTGAGTACATCGAGCGCGAGGGGCTCGAAGTCGAATGGATTCTGGACACCCACCCGCACGCCGATCATTTCTCCGCCGCCCGCTATCTTCACGACAAAACCGGCGCGCCGACGGCCATCGGTCGGCCGGTGACGAAGGTGCAGGCGCTGTGGAAGGAGATCTACAACTGGCCGGATCTCAGAGACGACGGCAGCCAGTGGGATCATCTCTTTGATGAGGGCGATACCTTCCGGGTGGGCGAGCTTGAGGCTCGCGTGATGCACTCACCGGGCCATACGCCGGCCTCGATCTCCTATGTGATCGGTGATGCCGCCTTCGTACACGACACGCTTTTTCAGCCCGACTTTGGCACCGCACGCGCCGACTTTCCCGGCGGCTGCGCCCATCAGCTGTGGCATTCGATCCAGGCCATTCTGGCGCTGCCGGACGAGACGCGCGTCTTCACCGGCCACGACTATATGCCCGGGGATCGCGCACCGCAGTGGGAAAGCACGGTGCGCGAGCAGCGCGAGACCAACAAGCACGGCCTGAAAGACAGCAGCGAGGCGGAATATGTCGAACTGCGCCAAAAGCGCGACGGTGAACTGCCCATGCCGAAACTGATCCTGCATGCACTGCAGGTCAACATCCTCGGCGGGCGCCTGCCCGAGCCCGAAAGCAACGGCCGGCGCTATCTGAAGATACCGCTGGAGGCACTGGACGGGGCAAGGTGGGAATAGCAAGGGGCTGGCGTCGCGAACCGGGAATGAGCATTCGGCGACGCCATTGAAGTGACGAATGGTTATTCGAGATTCTGAATCTGCTCGCGCATCTGCTCGATCAGCACCTTGAGCTCCACCGCGCAGCGGGTGGTGTCGGTGACCGCGGCCTTTGAAGAAAGCGTGTTGGCTTCGCGGTTGAGTTCCTGCATCAAAAAATCGAGCCGCCGGCCGATCGGGCCCTTTTGATTGAGCTGTCGCTCGACCTCGCTCACATGGGTGTCGAGGCGGTCCAGCTCCTCGGCGACATCGGCCTTTTGCGCCATCAGCGCCATTTCCGCTTCCAGCCGGTTGGGGTCAAGCTCGGCCTTCACGGTGTCCAGACGCTCCAGAATCTGGCTGCGCTGGCGCTCCAGCACGGCCGGCAGGTGGGCGCGGACTTCCGCGACCTGGGCGCGAATGCCGGTCAGGCGCTCGCGAATCAGCGCGCAGAGCTGCTCGCCTTCGCGCTCGCGCCCGGCGTTTAAATCCTCCAGCGCCTGGCGCATCAGCCCAAGCGCGGCGGCGCGTACGGCGTCCATGTCGATTTCGCCGCCGCGGGAGATGCCGGGGTGGTCGAGCAGCTCCAGCAGGCTCGGCATCGAGGCTTCCGGGGCGTGGCGGCGCAGACGCGTCAGGGTCTCCATCAGCACTTCGAGGTGTTCGACGTTGATGTCCAGGCCGTCACCGCTGCCCCGGGCGCGCTCAAAGCGCAGCGAGCACTCGACCTTGCCGCGCGAGAGCGTGCCGCGCAGGCTGTCGCGAAACGGCGCTTCAAGGTCGCGCAGCGACTCGGGCAGGCGAAAGTGCACATCGAGATAGCGCTGATTGACCGAGCGCAACTCCAGCGCAAGACTGCCCCAGTCGGCGTCCAGCGTCTGGCGGGTGAAGGCGGTCATGCTGCGTGCCATGGGTCATCCTTGCATCAGAGGTGAAGGGGATCAGTCTAAACGATTCGTTCATTGCGCAGGCAGGCGTGTAAGATGCCCGGCCCGCCTTTTGGTTTGTGCCTTCATTTTTACCAGTAGAGAGAGTGTCATGCGACCCAGTGGACGTGCCCCCGAAGCAACCCGTGAAATTACCCTGACCCGTGGCTACACGAAGCACGCCGAAGGCTCGGTGCTGGTCGCCTTCGGCGATACCCAGGTGCTGTGCACGGCAAGCGTTGAAACCGGCGTGCCGCGCTGGCTGCGCGGCAAGGGACAGGGCTGGATCACGGCCGAGTACGGCATGCTGCCGCGCGCGACCCATACCCGCAGCGGCCGGGAAGCGGCTCGGGGCAAGCAGGGCGGGCGCACCATCGAGATTCAGCGCCTGATCGGACGCAGCCTGCGTGCGGCGATCGATCTGAAAAAGCTCGGTGAGTTCACCATCACCATCGACTGTGACGTGCTTCAGGCCGATGGCGGCACGCGTACCGCCGCCATTACCGGTGGCTGCGTGGCGCTGGTCGATGCGATCCAGTCGCTGCAGCGCAAAAAGCAGATCACCACTGATCCGCTCAAGCAGCTGGTCAGCGCCGTCTCGGTGGGCATCTACAAGGGGCAGGCGGTGACGGATCTGGACTACGCCGAGGACTCGCGCGCCGAGACCGACATGAACGTGGTCATGACCGCCGATGGCGGCATCATCGAGGTTCAGGGCACCGCCGAGCAGAAGTCGTTTTCGCGTAGTGAACTCAACGCCATGATGGACATGGCCGAAGCCGGCTGCGAGCAGCTCTTTGCGCGTCAGCGCGAGACGCTGGGCATGGTCAGTTAAACGCCCGGGCATGGTCAGCTGATCAGACGCGTTTGCCGCATAACGACACGGCGCCGAAAGCGAAAGCTTCCGGCGCCGTGTTGCGCGAAGGGACCACCAGGCGATGGCGATCAATGGCCGAACGGCGGTCGATGATGGCCGGGCCGTCACCGATGCCGGGGCTTAAAGTTCCAGATCGTACTCGATGATCAGCGGCGCGAACTCGCTGAAGTCGGCATCACGATCGATCCAGGCGCTTTTGACCGTGCGGGCGATATCAGGCCCCGTGATCTGATAGTCCATGCGCCAGCCGTCCTGACGCTTGCGCGGGACGTCGCTGTCGGGCTTTTCCCACCAGGTGTGATGACCGGCGTTGCGCTCGACCTCGCGGAAGGTATCGACAAAGTCCATCGGGCCGAAAACCTGATCCATGAAAGCGCGCTCTTCGGGGCGAAACCCGGGCGTGCTCTGGTGCTCGGACCAGTGATCGAGATCGACGGTCTTGTGGGCGATATACCAGCTGCCGGCGATGATGTACTGGCGACGCTTGCGGCGCAGCTTGCTGAGATAGTCGCTGTACTGCGCGATAAAGCGCTGCTTGGCGTGGGGGTCTTCCGGCATCAGAAAGGAGGCCACGCTGAAGCGCTCGTAGTCGGCCTGCAGAAAACGACCTTCGTTGTCGCACTGCTCAAAGCCCAGACCATACATGATTGCCTTGGGGATCTTGCGGCAGTAGATGCCTACGCCGGCAAAGTCGTCCTGTTCGGCATCCAGAAAATAGCCTTCATAGCCCTCGGGGTAGAGGATCGAGTCGTCCAGCTCGAAGCTTTTGGTCTTTAAGTTCTGCACGCAGACGATGTCGGCATCCTGCGCTTTCAACCAGTCGAGAAAGCCCCGCTCGACGGCCCGGCGCATGCCATTGACGTTGATACTGGCGATTTTCATACATGGTCCCTTGTTTTTCGCGCGTGTATGATACCCGAGCCTGACAGGTTTGGGTAAAGAGCCGGTACAAGAAAAGGGTACGACATGTTGGACGAGCAGCGAGAATTCATCGAATTTGCCATCCGTGAGCAGGCGCTCCGCTTTGGCGAGTTCACTCTGAAGTCGGGGCGCGTCAGTCCCTATTTCTTCAATGCCGGCCTTTTCCACAGCGGGGCGGCACTGGCCATGCTGGGGCGTTGCTATGCCGGTGCCATTCAACGCGCCGGACTGGAGTTCGATCTTCTGTTCGGTCCGGCCTACAAGGGCATCCCGCTGGCATCGAGTACGGCCATTGCCATGGCCACTCATCATGACCGCAATCTGCCCTGGTCGTTCAATCGCAAGGAGGCCAAGGACCACGGCGAAGGCGGCTCGCTGGTCGGTGCGCCGTTATCGGGCCGCGTGCTGATCATCGATGACGTCATCACCGCCGGCACGGCCATCGGAGAGTCCATGGCCCTGATCGAGGCAGCCGGTGCGACGGCGGCCGGCGTGGTCGTGGCCCTTGATCGCCAGGAGCGCGGCCAGGGCGATATCAGCGCCATCGAGGACGTTCGTCGCCGCTACGGTATTCCGGTCGTTCCTATCGTCACGCTTGAGGGTATCCTTGAGTATCTCGAGACCCGGGCCGACGATACGCTGGCCCCGCATGCCCGCGCCATCCACGACTACCGCGCGCGCTACGGCGTATAGGGCGCTGCTTCAGACGGTGGTAAGGTGGCCTTAATAAAAAAGATGACATCATGTCGATCCCTATCATCATGATGGCACAATGCACCGGAGCACACCGGTCTGTATTCCCGCAGGCGAACGGATGCCTCTCTGACAGTGCATGTCCCCGGCAAGGGGACGGCAAGCCAAGGACCTTTAAAATGAAAAAGATCATCATCTCGGTACTGGGGACGGGCCTTGCCCTTTCAAGCCTGAACGCCTCGGCCCTGAGCGTCTCGGCCAGCGGCGGCAATGACACCCACAGCGTTCAAATCAACCAGTCCCTGCTGCCGGGCTGGAGCGCGGGTGCCGGCTACAGCAACACCGATCGCAGCGGCGACAACACCAAGACCTACAGCGGTCAGCTGATGTTCTCGCCCTATGTGCCGGGCATCGATATCTCGCTGGGCGGTCGTTATCAGTATCTGGACTCCCACTACGGCAACGGCGGCGGTCTGGGCCTGGGCGGCTCGGCCTATGTGGATACCCCGATCCCGCGCGTCAGCGTCGGCGGCTACGGTTTCGTCACGCCCACCGGGTTGAGCCATGGCGATGTCGACAAGAGCTACGAGTACGGCGCCCGCGCCCGTGCCACGCTCGTGGCCAACACCTACGGCTTTGTGGGCTATCGCTACTACCGCACCGATTTCGACGATCACAGCAACAAGACGCTGTTCAGCGGTCCGGAACTGGGTGTCTCCGTCGGTTTCTAAACCGGCGAACGCCTGACCCGAGCGGGCCCGGCCTTTGTGCCGGGCCCGCTTGCGTTGGGACCTGCAAAACCAAGCGTCAATACGCAGCGTCCGAGCGTCGCGGCATTTGACCCTGAGAAGTAGAGACAAGCCCCGCCATGCTGGACATCGCCCTGTTCGAGCCGGAAATTGCCCCCAACACCGGCAACATCATCCGACTGTGTGCCAATACCGGCTTTCGCCTGCATCTGATCGAGCCGCTCGGTTTTGAACTTGATGACAAGCGCCTGCGCCGCGCGGGGCTTGATTACCACGAGTGGGCGCGCGTTCAGGTGCATGCCTCCCTTGAGGCTTTCATGGCCGCGGTCTCGCCGACGCGCGTGCTGGCCGTGACCACCCGCGGACGCACTCGCCATGACCATGTGGCCTATCACACCGGCGATGCGCTGCTGTTCGGCCCGGAAAGCCGCGGCCTGCCGCAAACCCTGATCGATGGCTTGCCGGAAGATCAGCGCCTGCGCATTCCCATGCGCCCTGACAGTCGCAGTCTCAACCTCTCCAACGCCTGTGCGGTGCTGGTCTATGAAGCCTGGCGACAGCTCGATTTCGACGGCGCGCTATAGTCCGGGCCGTCGAGCGATTTCGTCATGAACACGCTGTAGGGGTCTTCCCGATAAGGGCCGAACGGCGGGCAGGTCTCGAAGCCGAAGCGCGCGTAGAGGCTGCGCGCCGGGGCAAAAAGGTCATGCGGGCCGGTTTCAAGGCTCAGTCTCTGGAAACCGCGGGCGCCGGCGTCGCGAATGATGTGATCGAGCAGTTTGGCGGCCACGCCGCGACGTAGATGGGTACTGGCGGTGCGCATCGACTTGATCTCGCCGTGGGTGGCATCGAGTGCCTTGAGTGCGCCACAGCCCGCCAGTTCTTCGTCCTCCCAGACGCTCCAGAAGGTGATGTCGGGGGCGCGCAGGGCCTCCAGGTCCAGCACGTGACAGCTCTCCTCGGGAGAGTGGCCGGCCAGGTCCGTCACATGGTCACGAATCAGCGCGATGGTTGCCGCGCCGCTCAGGTCGTCCTGAAGTATCTTCATCGTTACCGCCCCCTGTTGTTGTAAGCGAAGATGCGCTGCTACGCGTCAACGCAGGCGCGCCTAAAGATTCGACGGCGCCAGGCGCCCTTCCAGCCAGGCAAAGAAGCGCTCATGGCTGGCCTTTTCTGCCGCGCTCAAAAAGCCCTGCTCGGTGATCAGCTGATCGCTCTGGGTCTCGATGGCATCGAGCTGGGTCATGAGGGCGTCGGCATTGTGTGGATCAAGCGTCCCGTCGCCCCGGGCGCTGCCGATACGATAGCGAAACGTCTCGATGCGACTGTCGATATGCTCCCGGTCGCTCTGGCTGACCCGGTAGTGGCCGTCATCGAGATGGACCTCAAGCCCCGAGCCGCGCACCAGCTGAATCAGCGCCGCATCGGGAGTAAACCGCCCGGAAACCGCCTGCGCCCGGTGACCCTCGACAAGGGCGTTATCCATTTCGACCGGACAGCCGCTGGTGTGGGCAAACTGCTGCAGTGCCTGATCCAGACGCTGTTCGGGATAGTCGTACGTCATCGCCTGAAGCTGACAGGCGGCGTTTGCCGGCAGGGAGACCCCGGCGGCAGCCGCGAATAAAAGCCCGGCGGCGGCGTGAAAAGACCGTTTCCTGAATGCCGGTGCAAACCTCTGATAACGCATGGCTTTCCTCCTGTAAGCGGTGAGCGGCTGCCGATTCGCGCGCTGTCATTACAGCACAGGAACGGGCACAGGATGTATCATGACGTGCTCGCGTCATCTGCCTTCCATCAGGTTGTCCCCATGTCCGATATTCGCAATCGCATCAGCGGCCTCAATCCGCGTCAGCGCGAGGCCGTCAAATACATCGACGGCCCCTGTCTGGTGCTCGCCGGCGCCGGGTCCGGCAAAACCAGCGTGATCACCACCAAGATTGCGTATCTGGTCCACGAGTGCGGCATGAGTGCCCGGCGCATTGCGGCGGTGACCTTTACCAACAAGGCCGCCCGCGAAATGAAAGAGCGCGTCCAGGCGCTGCTGCCCGGTCGCAGCGGTCACGGCCTGACGGTATCGACCTTTCACACCCTGGGGCTGACCATTATCCGCTCGGAGCTGAAAACGCTGGGCCTGCGCCCGGGCTTTTCGCTGTTTGATCCGGAGGATGCGAAAGCGCTGCTGCGCGATCTGATGCAAAAGGATGCCCAGATTGACGGCGATCAGATCAATAAGGTGCAAAGCCGGATATCGAGCTGGAAAAACGATCTGATCCTGCCGGGACATGCGCTGTCCCACGCCGAGACCGAGGATGACGCCTACTGCGCGCGCATCTATGAGCACTACGTGCGCCACCTGAAAGCCTACAACGCGGTCGATTTCGATGACCTGATCATGCTGCCGGCGACGATGTTCGAGCGTCATCCGGAGGTGCTGCAGCGCTGGCGGGGCCGCATTCACTACATGCTGGTGGATGAGTATCAGGACACCAACTCGAGCCAGTATCAGCTGGTGCGCATGCTGATGGCCGAGCGTGAGACCTTTACCGTGGTGGGTGACGACGACCAGTCGATCTACGCCTGGCGCGGCGCGCGCCCGGAGAACCTGGTGCAGCTGGGCGAGGACTTCCCCAGGCTCAACGTGATCAAGCTGGAGCAGAACTACCGCTCGACCTCGATCATCCTCAAGGCCGCCAACACCCTGATTGCCAACAACCCCCACGTCTATGAAAAGACGCTGTGGTCGGACAAGGGCCGCGGCGAGCCGATTCGCATCATCGTCAATCGCAACGAAGAGGCCGAGACCGAGCGGGTCGCCACCGAGATCCTCACTCGGCGCATCAAGGAAAGTGCCCAGTGGCGTGACTTTGCCGTGCTCTATCGCGGCAACTTTCAGGCACGGCTTCTGGAGCTCAAGCTTCAGCACCACCAGATTCCCTACAAGCTCTCCGGCGGCACCTCCTTTTTCTCGCGCAATGAGATCAAGGACGCCATGGCCTATCTGCGTCTGCTGATCAACCCGGCCGATGACAACGCCTTTTTGCGCATCGTCAACGTGCCGCGCCGCGAGATCGGCCCCAATACGCTGGAAAAACTGGCCAACTACGCCCAGGAGCGCAAGGTGAGTCTCTTTGCCGCCTGCAGCGAGATGGGGCTTTCGCATGTGCTTTCCGAGCGCGCCGTGGACCGGCTGGGGCGCTTTAATCACTTTCTCGATGGCATTCGCCGGCGCATGGATGAGGGCGATGCCATCGCCGCGATCCGGCAGATGTTTGCCGAGATGGACTACGAGGCCTGGCTCTATCAAAACGCCAGCGCGCCGATCGTCGCCGAAAAGCGCATGGGCAACGTCCACATCCTGATCGACCAGCTCGAAAAGTCGATGCATCGCGACACCGAGGAAGGTGATGACGTCGCCGAGGAGACCGACGACGTCGAAGCCGCCATTTCGCGACTGGTGCTGCGCGATATTCTTGATCAGCAGGCCCAGGAAGATGACACCGACAAGGTGCAGCTTCTGACCCTGCACGCCTCCAAGGGCCTCGAGTTTCCGCACGTCTACGTGATGGGCGTGGAGGAGGAGCTGCTGCCGCACCGCAACTCGATCGAGATGGATACCATCGAGGAAGAGCGCCGTCTGGCCTATGTGGGCATCACCCGCGCACGCCAGACCCTGACCCTGTCGCTGGCCCAGCAGCGCAAGCAGTTCGGCGAGATGATGAACTGCGCGCCGAGTCGCTTTCTCGATGAGCTGCCGCCGGACGATCTCGAGTGGTACGGCCGCGCCGACAAGGAAGAACCCGAGAAGAAACACGAGCGCGGCCAGAGCGCGATCGCCGGACTGCGCTCGCTGCTGGGCTAGTCCGGCCTTCCCCCTTCGCCGCTCAACGCGACCAGATCCCGGTAAAGCGCCGCCGGGATCGACACGCCTGCTTCCAGACTGCGCGCTCGCGCCTCGAAGCGCCGCTGTGACGGCAGCCGCGCCCCCTGTCCCAGCATCTCCTCGAACAGCCGCTCGGCGTGTGAAAGCCCGGCCTCGCTTTGCTCACCCAGAAACGCCTTTGGCGACAGCGCGATCACCAGCTCGCCGTGGCACGGCCGACCGGTGCCTTCTTCGTTGGCGGCCTGCGTCTCATGGCTCAGGGCGTCACCGATCAATGGCCCGGCCAGCAGCTCGATCATGGTGGACAGCGCCGAGCCCTTGTGACCGCCAAAGGTCAGCATGGCCCCATCCAGCGCGGTTGCCGGGTCCGTGGTGGGCTGGCCCTGATTATCCAGCGCCCAGCTCTCGGGTATCGACTCGCCCGCGTGACGATGCAGCTCGATCTCGCCGCGGGCCACCACGCTGGTGGCAAAGTCAAAGGTGTAGGGATTGCCGTTCGGGCGCGGCCAGGAAAACGCAAACGGGTTGGTGCCCAAAAGCGCGCGCACCCCGCCGGCCGGGGCCACAAAGGCGTGAGTCGGGTTCATCGCCAGACCCGCCAGCCCCATTGCTGATAGTGCTTCCACCTCGGACCACAGCGCCGAGAAGTGAAAGCAGTGGTTAATGGCCAGCACCGCGATGCCGTTGCGCTCGGCCTTCTCTTTCAACGGTGCCAGGCCCTGCTCGAACGCCAGCAGCGAGCTGCCGTAGCGGGCATCCACCCGCACGATGCCGGGGGCCTGATCGATCACCTCGGGCACGGCCTGCGGGTCCAGCCCGCCCATGGTCGCCGTCTCCACGATGCCCAGCAGGCGATACAGCCCGTGGGAGTGGCACTCGTCACGCTGGGCGGCCACCACGCTTTTCGTGATCGCTTCGACGTGGCCGGCGCCAAAGCCTGCGTGATGCAGGATGCGCCGGCTCAACGTCTCGGCCTGCGCCAGCGAAAGGGTGATGTCGTGTGCCATGGGGGCTCCCGGTTGATACGAGACAGCTGGGCCGTCATCAAAAAGACATGACCCGTCAGTAGCCTGTCAGCATAACCGTCTCCCCCGGCGGTGCCTGCTGGACAAAGGTGTCAGGAGCATGGCCGGCCGCCGCCAGCCCATGCAAAAGATGAGTAATTTTTTGTTGCTATAGATGTAGTCTTTTTGCGTGTCATGGATTAGTTATTTCAGTCCCTCATAATGCTTCTGATTATTTAAGTTCTAATTAAACAGAATCGGGAGTCTGCATGCCCAGTACCCGCCGGATCGACTGGATCGATGCCGCCAAGGGCGTCTGTATCCTTGCGGTCGTGCTGTATCACTTCAATCAGATCGTGCTTCAGCAGATCGATTTCGGTCAGACGGTGATACCCACCCTCTGGAACCTAGTCGTCACGGCGCTCAAGCCGCTGCGCATGCCGCTTTTCTTTCTCATTTCCGGGTTTCTGGCCAGCCGCTCGGTGACCGGGCGTGGCTGGGGCGAGGTACGCACCAGTCGAGTGGCCAGTCTTTTGTGGATCTATGTCCTGTGGGTGGGGCTGTACTGGCTGTTTACCGAGCGCGTCATCGAGGCGCTGGATGTGGAGGTCGTGGCCGCCGGCGCCCATCCGGAGACCGCGCTGGGCATGATGGTGCAGCTGCTCAGTGCAGATACCGGGCTCTGGTATCTCTACGCGCTGGTGCTCTATTTCGTGACCTGCAAGCTTTTGCAGCATTTCAGACAGCCGGGCGTTTTGAGCATCGGCCTGGGCGTGGTGCTGCACCTGGCCTCAAGCCTGTCACTGCCGGCTGGCTGGTGGAACATTGCCTCGCTGCTGGACTACTTCTTCTTTTTTGCCCTGGGATGTTATTTACAGCCCTTTCTGGCCCGCCACTACGTGCAGTGCAACATCAAGCGATTGCTGATCACCGGGGCGTTGACCCTGATGGCGCTGGGCGTGACCTGGAAGCTGAGTGCGATGGAGGCGCCGGGCGTAAAGCTGGTGCTTGCCCTTTTGATGGTCTCGACCACCATTGATCTGTTCGCGTGGCTGACCGAGCGCTTCCGAATGGGGCTGCTGTGTCATATCGGAAAGCGCACCCTGCCGATCTATGTCATCCACAAGCTGTTGATCTTTGCGCTGGTCATCATCATGCCCGAGACGCTTTACGTGGAAGGCGCGCTGCAAAACGGCGTGCTGGCCGTGACGCCGCTGGTCATGACAGTGCTGATTGGCGCGCTGTGTCTGCTGGCCTACCGGGCACTGAACCATGGCCCCGGACGCATCCTCTTCGACATGCCCGACCTTTTTCGCCGCGTGGCCTATCGCACGGGGCTTTTGCAGCCGGTTGGCCCGGGGCGGGCGTAACCGGCCGATATTTGTCCGTGTTATCGGTTCCGGTTGCGCCATCGCTCGTGGGCTTTTCTAGGTCAGGTCAAAATCACCGGACAACTCACGCCAGCGAGTGGCCTCGCTGCGCAGGGCGTTGGCCATAATGGCGATGTCGTTTGGACCGGCCACAAAGCGGTATCCGGCGTTTGATAGCGTATCAATGCCGCGAGTCGGTGCCGTGATGGTGCCCATCCAGCAGCCGCTGGCCGTAATGCGCTCTTCCAGGGCCTGGATGGTCTGACGAACGTCAGCATCCTCGAGCTGTTCCAGTCGGCCCATGGAGCCTGCCAGATCGTTGGGGCCGATAAACAGCATATCGATGCCTTCAACCGCTGCAATGGCTTCGATTTCTTCACGGGCATCGATGTGTTCGATCTGTACGATCAGCAAAAGGTTGTCATTGGCGACGCGAGCGTAATCGCTCACGGCGCCAAAGCGGGAGGCACGCACGATGGGTGCGGCATAGCCGCGATTGCCCTGTGGCGGATAGCGACAGGCATCCACGATGGCGCGGGCCTGCGAAGCGGAACTGATCATGGGGACCATGATCGAGCGCACTCCCATGTCCAGTATCCTTTTCAGATAGGCCGGATCCTCGGCAGGAATGCGTAAAACCACGTCACCACCGGCGGCCTCCACGGCGCGTAGTAGATGCGCCGTATGTTCAAGACTGGCAATGCCGTGTTCATTATCGACCAGAATGGTTTTCCAGCCGGCATGTACAGCCAGCTCGGCAATTTCGGGACTGGCGCTTTCAAGCCATAGCGCGCTGACGGTGCGGCCCTGTTCCAGGGCCTGACGGGTCGGATTGAAGGAAGTCATCAAGGCTCTCGCTTGGGTGTATTGAGGGAGAGGGCTCGCTGTCGCTTATAACCCTCGTAAAGTGCTCGACCGAGCAGGAAAATCCAGACCATCAGAGTGAGAGTCCCCAGTGCTGCCGCCCAGGGCCGCTCAAAAAAGGCGAACAGATCGCCCTGCGATTTGATCATCGAGGTCATGAAGTTCTCTTCGACAATACCGCCCAGCACGATGCCGAGAATGGCAGGTGCCAGTGGAAACCCGGTGGCTTCCATGGCATAGCCCAGAATGCCCAGCACCAGAACGATCCAGACGGCAACGACCGAATTGGTAATGGCGTAGGCACCTACCAGCGAGAAGAGCAGCACGATGGGCATCAGTACGCGGCGTGGGATGCGAACGATTTTGCTTGAAAGCGCGATGACCGCGATGCCGATCGGGATCATCAGCAGGTTGGTCAGCGCAAAGGCGCCATACAGGGTCTGAACGATCTCCGGATTATCGGTAAAGATGCGGGGGCCCGGTGACAGCCCATTGAGCAGCAGGATGCCGATGGCGATGGCCGTCACGCTATCGCCCGGAATACCGAACACCAATGCCGGTGTCCATGCGCCACCGATGGCGGCATTGTTGGCTGAACCGCCATCGACGATGCCTTCGATATGTCCCTTGCCATAGCGGTCGGGATGGCGCGAAAAGCGCCTTGAGAAGGCGTAACAGATCCAGGCCGCAATATCGGCACCGGCACCCGGCAGGGCACCGATCAGAGTGCCCGCAACACTTGAGCGTGCCACGTTGCGACGATAGCGCGCCAAAGTGGCGAAGGCCTCCCTGAAAGCCCTGGAAAGAGTCTCATGTATCTCGATGGGAGGTGGCTGATGCTTGCCGGTACTGACCGCGCGCAAAATCTCACTGAGCGCAAAAAGGCCGATAATGGCCGGGATAAAGCTGACACCATCAAAGAGTTCATACCAGCCGAAAGTGAACCGGGGATGGCCCACTGCAACATCGATGCCGATCGAGGCGATAAACAGTCCGATAAACAGGCTGGCAAAGCTCTTGATTACAGAAGCATTGCTGGTCATGACTGCACAGCTCAACCCCAGAGTGGCCAGCCAGAACACCTCATAGCTTGAAAAACCGATGGCGACCCGAGCCAGCTGAGGGGCGATCAGAGCCAGAAGAACGACACTGACAAGGCCTCCGATCGAGGCGGCCAGTAGCGAGACCAGCAGGGTCGAGCGCGATTTTCCCGTACTCGACAGGCGGTAGGCGTCCTCAACGTAGGCAGCAGAGGCCGGTGTTCCGGGAATGCGCAGCAAAGCGCCGGGGATATCGCCGGCGAAGATGGCTGTGGTCGTGGTGGCCACGATGGCACTGATGGCCATCAGCGGATCCATGAAGTAGGTGAAAGGTACCAGCAGGGCCACTGCCATGGTGGCTGTAAGGCCCGGCATGGCACCGACAAGGGTGCCGTAAAGCGTGCAGAGCACCAGCAGGGTCAGCGATTGCGGTGAAAAGAGGCGAAAAAGCGTATCGAGTTCCATGCGGATTCACCAGGCCAGCGGTGTCAGGACGCCCCAGGGAAGCGGGACATTCATCAATGAATAAAACAGCAGATGTACCCCGAACGTCAGAGGCACCGACAGACACAGCGCACGTAACGCATTCAGTCCAAAAAGCAGGGCCGTGGTGGTCATGGCAAGCAGGGAGGTGAGGTGAAAACCCAGCGGATCAAGGGCCAGGCCGAACCCGGCCACAATCAGAATCAGGGCCATGAGCCGCAGGCAGGCTCGGCGGCTTCCCGACGGCTGCTGGCTCAAGCGATGATCGTCACGATCACTGTCAGCGTTTCCCGCTTCGGTTGCTCGTTGTCGTATCAGCAGAGTCGAAATCAGTAACAAAACGCCGCAGATCATGAGCCCACCGGCGGCAATCGAGGGGAACAGGTCAGGCCCATAGGGCAGGCCGGCCATACTCGGAAAGGTCGAGGCGCGCCAGAATATCAGCGCACCAGACAGCATGAGCAAAAGCCCGGACCACAGATCAGTGCGTGCCATTGTTCTGCCCCCTCGTCTGCCCCTGTCGCTCATGCCTTCGATAGTGGCCACTACCGAGCCAGGCCAATGGCGTTGATTACTTCGCCCAGCTGCTGATCGGTTTCTCGAAACAGCTCGGCCGTTTGCTCGGGACCCTCAAACACCACTTCGCTGCCGCGGCTGGCCTTGAATTCGGCCCAGGCATCGCTGTTGGTAATTTTCTCGATGGCCCGAGCGTAAGAGCAGGTCATCTCTTCCGGCAGATCCCCGGGACCGCTTATGGTCATGAAGGCACTTTGCGTCCAGCCGCTATCGAGCACGTCAGCGGTAAGCGGCACATCGGGCAGGCTCGAGTTGGGCGTGTCGCTCATGTAAGCCAGTGCCTTGAGTTCATCCTGTTCGACCAGATGCTGTGCTTCCGACAGCGACGGTGTGGCAACATCGACACCGCCCGCCATCAGCTCCTGCATTGCCGGTGATGCCCCCTGGCTCGGGACCCAGCGAATGGCATCGGGGGGCAGGCCTTCGGCCTGTAACATGCCGGCCAGTGCCAGATGCCAGATACCGCCCTGGGCGGTGCCCGATGCGGTCAGCTCACCGGGGTTTTCCCTGGCCTCTTCCAGAAGGGCTTCCAGAGAATCCCAGCGGGCATCCTCTTTCACCACAACACTGGCAGGGTTTTGATCGACCAGCGCGATCGGTGTGGCGTCCTGCCAGGTCAGTGGCGTCAGCCCCAGATGATGCATGGTGGCCAACTCAATGGTGGCGGCACCGATGGTATAACCATCCGGCCGCGCCCGAGCCAGCGCGGTGTGGCCGACCACGCCATTGCCGCCGGTACGATTGACCACGTTGAAGGGTACATCCATCTCCTGTTCCAGCAGGCTGGCCAGCCGTCGCGCATTGGCATCGGTGCCGCCTCCGGTTCCCCAGGGCACGATAAATGTGACGGCACGTTCAGGTGCCCACTCGCAGGCCGCCTCACCAGCCTGTGCCATGTTGGCGGCCGTGAAGGTGCCCAGCGTGACGGCGGTCATCAGAGCCATTCTGGAGAGTGCATGAGCCATGTTGATACTCCTGTGGTGGAACAGGAAAGAAGCGCGGCAAGCGAGCCACTGCGTTGAGATCTGATATGATTAAACGCAATTCAATCGATTGAACCAATCCGACCATGGTCTTTGATGACAAGGTCGAAGATGCGCGCAAACTACCGGGCCTGAATCAGGGCAGGTATCCATTGCGAGGCAATAATGTTCCCACCGTTCAAAGGAAACCGGGCATGACACGGCGTCCTACCCTCAAGCACATCGCCGAGCGCGTCGGTGTCACGGCATCGACCGTCTCTCTCGCCCTTCGCGATGATGCGCGAATCTCGACGGCGATGCGTGAGCGCGTCCGGCAGGTGGCTCAGGAAGTGGGCTATATCTACAACCGTCACGCGGCAGGGCTGCGACGAGGGGATAGCGGCACGGTGGCGCTGTGTCTCAATGATCTGGGTAATCCGTTTTTCACCGAATTTATTGCGGCCATGGAGCAGCGCTTTCGTGCCGAGGAGCGCATGATGCTGTTTTGTCATGCCCAGGAGTCGCTTGCGGTGCAGGCAGATTTCATGCGTCGCATGGCCGAACACGGTGCCTCGGGACTGATTCTGATTCCGGCTGCCGGGACGACCCTGGAAGATCTTCCCGGTGCGGAGGCCTCTCATCTGCGTCATTTACCGCTGGTGCTGCTGTCCAGGGATGTCGACGGTGTTGAGGTGGATCGCGTCATCAATGATGACGCCCGCGGCATGGCGATGGTGGTCGAGCATCTGCTATCGCTGGGGCATCAGCGTATTGCCTGGCTGGGGGGAGGCAACATGACCTCGACGGCGCGCGATCGCGAGCAGGCCTTTAGAGAGATGTTGACCCAGGCCGGCTATCCGCCGGATCAGGACGGCATATGCCACGGTCCTACCACGATGGCGTTTGGCCATCAGGGGCTTGAAGCACTCATGGCACAGCCCCGGCCGCCGACGGCCGTGGTCTGTTTTTCGGATTTAATCGCTTTTGGCGCAGTAGCGGCCTGTCACGGACTGGGGCTGCGTCCGGGTGTGGATATTTCGATTGCCGGTTTTGATGACATGAGCGCTGCGGCCTATACTACGCCGCCTCTGACCAGTGTTCGGGTAAGAACCGATCTGATGGGCGCGCGAGCCAGCGAGATGTTGCTGGCCCGCATTCGCGGCGATCATGAGGCGCCACGCAGAGAAATAATGCCGCCGGAACTGGTGGTGCGTGAAACCACCGGCCCCGTTTCCTCCCGGAATCAAGACTGATTCGTCACTCAAACCCCCAGCAGATTCAGCGCGGCAAAAAAGCCTGCCATCAACAGCGCCACGGCGATTGCCACCGGGTTGTGCACGCGCGCAAACAGGTAGTGAAAGAGAATCGAGATCGGCAGCGAGACGATAAACCAGCCGAGGTAGTTGCTCAGCGGCACCAGGGTGTCGCCCCAGGCCCACATGTCGTGATGGATGGCGACCGGCTCGATCAGCATGTCGAGCGCCACCATCAGGGCGGCGCCGATCACGCCCTTGAGCGGTCGTGACAGCCCGGGCAGCACGCGCTGGACCACCACGTTGAGACAATACAGCAGCAGCGCCCAGTTCACGCCGATAATCAGCGGTGTGTGCCACAGCGTCGGCCCCAGCACGTGACCGTAGGCGTAATCACCGAACAAGAGCCCCGTCGAGGTGCCGATCGCCTCGGCCACGAACCCCACCACGTAGCACAGCGCCACGTAGCCCCACAGCCGGGGGCGCGGCCTCGGATGAAAGGCCAGCACCAGTGCCAGTGATGCTAAAAGTGTGAGCGGGGTCAGGCGGATGAACTGATCATGCACCGGCAGCGCAATGCCTACGACGCCGGCCAGATAGATCAGGCTTAAAAGGATGATTACCGGGACCGGGCGTAAAAGGCGCGCGGAATTGGCGGGGCCGGGTAAAGTCATCAGGCATCGTCCTTTTGTGAAGACAGGGCGTTGTGCAAAGAAGGGGCGTGCGCCGGCCACGGCTCGCGACGGGCCATGACGTCGGTCATGATTCTGGCCGATAGCAGACACAGCGGCAGGCCGCCGCCGGGATGAACGCTGCCGCCGCAGAAATAGAGCCCGTCGATGTGGCGGCTGTAGTTGGGGTGGCGCATAAACGCCGCCATGCGGTCGTTCGAGCTGGTGCCATACAGCGCGCCCCGATGTGACAGGGTGCGCGCCTCGATCGTGGTTGGATCAAACACGCACTCTTCTACGATCGCCCCGCGAAGTTCGCGGCCCAGCATCCGCTCGAGCTTGTCGATCACCCGCTTGCGGGTGCGCTCGATCAGCGCCGGCCAGTCCTGCCCATCGGTGGCAAAGGGCGCGTTGATCATCACGAACCAGTTCTCGCCGCCTGCCGGTGCCGCGCCCTTGTCATAGCGCGACGAGATGCTGACATAGACCGTCGGGTCATCGCACAGCGTGCCGGCCTCCAGCGCGGCGAACTCCCCGGCGTAGTCGTCGCTGAAAAAGATGTTATGCACATCCAGTTCCGGGAAGGATTCATCCACACCC
This sequence comes from Kushneria sp. EE4, assembly GCF_977968315.1. The sequence goes on along the minus strand of NZ_OZ386212.1, from coordinate 2,997,543 downwards.
CAGTAAAAGATCAGCGCCGAGGTCGATTTCTCGCGCGCCAGCACCCGCGTCGGGGCAGGGGCATCGGGCAGCAGCCGTTCATGGGTGAAAAACACATCCATGTTGCTGACCACGCGATCACACATCACTTGCCGATCATCCGCCAGGTGCAGCCCCACCGCGCGTGGCCGGCGACCCTCGTGGCGGGTGAGGATTCTGTCTACTGGTGTGTCGAAGTGAAAGACCACGCCCAGGCGCTCGGCCAGGCCATACAGCGCTCGGCCGATCGCCGGCATGCCGCCCTCGGGCACGAACGCCCCGGCGCCGTGTTCGAAGTGGGCAATCATCGAGAGCAGCCCCGGCGCGCGGTACGGGTTGGAGCCGTTGTAGGTCGCAAAGCGGTCAAAAAGCTGCACCAGATGCGGCTCTTTCAGATCGCGCTGGTGGACCTGATGCAGCGTGCACATGAGATCGAGCCGGTGCAGTCGGGTCAGGGCGTGGCCCACCTCCGGCGTCAGCCAGGTCTTCGGCGAGTGCAGCGACTTTTCCAGAAAGGTGCGCCCGGTAAGATGATACTTCTCTTCGCCGTGGGCCAGCGTTGCCAGTACCCGCTGCGCCGGCACGCCCAGCACCCGCTCGACTTCCTCGGCAAAGGCCTGCGGGTCGGCGCGGGCGTCCAGTCGGGTGCCGTCCTCCCAGGCGTAGCGGCACACGGTGTCCAGACGCTGATAGCGAAAGTGATCCGCCGGCGTCTCACCGGCGAGTTCAAAGAGTTCGTCGATGTATTCCGGCATGGTCAGAAGCGACGGGCCGATGCCGAAGCGATAGTCGCCCAGCACCAGCTCGCCAAGCTTGCCGCCTGCGGTGCTGGAAGCCTCGAACACCTCGACGTGCGCGCCCTGAAGACGCAACCGAATGGCAGCGGCCAGCCCCGCAATGCCGGCACCGATGACAGCGATGCGCGGGGGCGAGGCGTTTGATGCTGACGCCACCGGCTCAGGCATCCAGCCAGCGCACGGCGATCAGGCCGCGCTGGCGCAGCAGCGTCTCATCGACCTGATCCAGCGCGTCCAGCCAGGCCACGGCAAAGCTGCCCGGCCCCTGGGCGTGCTCCTCGGCAAGCTCGGCGGCCACGGCGACATGGACGTGCGCGGCCACCGCGGCACTCAACGGATCACGCACCACGGCGCAGTAGGCCGCCACGATCGCACCGAGTGCACAGCCGGTACCGGAGACGCGCGGCTGCCACTCGCTGCCGCCGCCGATCTCGACCACGGCCTGGCCGTTGTGATGGCGATCGAGCAGGGGGCCAAGAACCATGTCCACCGGTCCGGAGGCCGAGACCGCACAGGCCTGATTCAGCAGCTCCCGCGCCGCGCCGATGGCGGTCTGCGGGCTCATGGCGCTGTCCACGCCGCGCCCGCTGCCATCCTGTCCGGCCAGTCCCATGATTTCCGAGGCGTTGCCGCGCACCACCGTGGGCCGATGCTCCAGAAGCTCCAGGGCCAGGCCGTGGCGCCACTTCATGCTGCCCGCCCCGATGGGGTCGAGCACCCAGGGCGTGCCCGCCTGGTGGGCACCGCCGGCCGCCTTGTGCATCGCCTTGACCTGATCTTCCTGCGGCGTGCCCAGGTTGATCAGCACGGCGTTGGCCTGACCGGCAAAGCGTCCGGCCTCCTGGGGGTTATCGATCATCGCCGGCGTGGCGCCGGCGGCCAACAGTGCGTTGGCGACCAGATTGGCCGTGACGTTATTGGTCAAACACTGCACCAGCGGCTTTTGTGCCTTCAGCGCCTGGTGCGCCGCAACGACCATGTCGATGGTGGGCTCACCGCCCGGCTGCTCACTCATGCCCATCGGGGGCTCCCCTGGTTGTCAGAAAAAAAGGTGATCAGACAAAAGGTGGTCTGAGGCGTCAGAGTCAACGTTACTCATCTTCGGAGGGCGCGACCAGATAATCGACCGCCGCCTTCACCTGCTCATCAGAAAGATCCTCGTTGCCGCCGCGCGCCGGCATGCCGCCGATGCCTTCGATGGCATGGGTATACAGGGTCTCGCTGCCCTGATCCAGCCGTGGCTGCCACCGCTCGGACCCACGCTGCGGACCGCGACCGCCGTCATGGCAGGAAGCGCAGCTGTCGTCATAGATCTGGCGGCCATCGAGATCATCGGCCTGGGTGAGTGCGGTCGTCGTCAAAAGGCCGGTCATCATGGCCGTGGCCAGTGTCAGGGCGGTGAAGCGCTTGCGCATGGTCTTGTCCTCGGGCGTGGTCAGGCCGGGTGATTTTTTATGGTGTGGGGATCAGTATAAAAGCGTTATGAAGGCTTGCCTGCCTGATGTGTTGCAGGGCCCGCCGCACCGCCCGGGGAGTGGACAGTGACCGGCGCGGGCGGTAGGATAGCGCGCTGTCTTCCCTGCGAAGACACCTGCGCGCTTGTAGCTCAGCTGGATAGAGTACCGCCCTCCGAAGGCGGGGGTCTTGGGTTCGAATCCCAACAAGCGCGCCACTTCCTTTCCCTGCTTTGTCTTCCTCGTTGTGATGCTGCTACTGAGTCCGCTCAGGGTTTTCGCGCGTCTGTTGATTGGGATTCGTTGAAACAATCATTTCATCCCTTCGAGCAGGACTCCTGCCAGCTAATCATCTATTCAACCTTTCAGACCATGCCATTCCGGTAGCTGTTGGTTGGCTCGCAGTCGCAAGCGCTGAAGCATCAAACCTTCGAACACATCTTCCAGATTGCTGTTTGCATTTACCGTGGGCAGCGAGGCCTGTGCTTCAGTAAAAAACTGATGCTCCAGCGGGCCATCCATGAATGCATGGGACCACCACGTCAAAATCCTTGGGCAGGCTCTTGTCATCAGTTCAATACCGGGAAGTCTTTCGGATTTGGCCGCATTGGCTTTGCGTGAGGCCGGCATCAGGTTCCAGAGATCGTTGTTGCTCCAGCGTACCCATGGCAGACAGTGATCGATGTCGTACTGGTTGCGGCTCAGGTCGGCATCGGTCCAGACACAGCGTACAGACCGCTGTTCCTGTATTGTGCGAGCGACCAGTGTACGAATCCTGCTGGTATCGCGTTTGCCTTCCTGCCAGTACAGCGCCTGATACATCCGGCCTATATCATCGTTTCCACCATAGCTGCGCATTAACCGAACCCATTCATTGACGATGGCAGGTTCCAGCCAGCAATTGAATCGACTGAAGCAGTCCCATAGCGAGGCGGGAACGCGCAGTGCGCCAAAAGCGGATAGGCTCTCTTTATCCAGCTGTAACGGTAGGGAGGCAAAATTCGCTCGCCGAACCTGGGCCTCGAATACGGGTTGTTGTGATCCCGGCCAGGTCGTGAAACGTACCGGCATTTTCACGATATTGTTCACGACGTCGCGGATGGCCTGAACAACAATCGTCATCAAGTCACTGGCTATCGGTTGGCCGATTGCAATATCCAGCCCCGAGACATCAGCCAGCGCATGGAAAGCTTTTCCGGCAAATCCATAGCCTCTGGCACCCGGTGCCTGACGCAGGCCGTATCGCAGTATTAGCGGCTGATACAGCTTGATCCAGTACAGCCCGACTGCCCCCAGCGGTATATCCACCCAATGATCCGAACGATTGAGCACGATACCCGGGACAGTCTCGGCGATACGCGCCACGCTGCGCAGAAGGCCCAGCTTGTAGGTCGCTGACTTGTTATCGTTCACGATGATGTGGCGAAGTACGGGCAGGGCACCGGTACCATCATCCGGTAGCCGGAAAACCATCGTTTCCCAGCGCACTCCCGTCCTTTGCTGCTGGTCGTTGCTCTCTCCAACATATACCGGCATTAGTGCCCGATCCCGTGCCCAGCTCTCGATGTGCTGCCGGTCAACGTCATGGAAAACCCGTGCATCAGGGCTGGGACCATGTCGAAGGGTAATGACCAATACGCCACTGGGCGCCAGTAAGTCAGTTAGAACACGAAAGGCCCGCTGCTGTTCACCCACCGGCAGATGCATCCAGACCGCAGACACCAGAATCAGCTCGAAGCGGTAGCCGAGCGTGCGAACCTGGTTCAGACCGGGCAAAGCGTCATCAAGCCACTGCACGGACAGGCCGGCGGTGCTTTCCTCGCCTAGGGTACGCAGGCCGGCCGCCGGCTCAACGGCCAGCACCTCCCACCCTCTCTGCGCGAGTGCGGCTGCATCGCGCCCGCTACCAGCCCCCATATCCAATGCCAGACCGGCGCGCTCCGGCAAATGATGCAACCAGTCGCCATGCACTTCATCGAAGTTGAGCTGCTGGTACTGAGCAAAGAATCGCTCGGCGTTTTCCGAATACACATTTTTCATGAATCAGGATATAAGTAAGTGAGTTTTAAGATACGGCTTGCAGTTTTTTCTGCGCGATAGCTTGTGACTCATGATACTCCCAAGCTTCTGCAGCTATAGTCCAATGAACTTCGGCGTTTTCTTTTTTAATAGCCTCACGTACTTCAGATAAGGATATCTTGAAGAATTCTTTTCTTGGATTAATACGATTAACTTGGTGGTCAGCGAATCGGCGGTGCAGTTCACGCTCTAAACTTGGAGCATCATCAGAATAAATCATGGCATGCACATCAAAAGGGAAGGGTACACTAGCATCACTAAGTTCGCGGACTCGGTCGAGCGGTTCTAAACGACGAGTCATTCCAATTTTGAAAACATTTTCGCCAAGCGATCCGATATTTGAAATAACATATACATGCCCGCGTTTGGTTTGTTGGGCCATAGAAATTGCCCGTTGGCCACGAGAGCCTGCTTCTTCTAGTTGCTGCTCTAATTCAGCTAAACGAGTTTGAAGTAATAGTTTTACTTCCTCATTGGCGCTGTCTAGCTCTCTTCGGGCTTCTTCCATTGCCTGGGCTAACATACGCTCTTCTTTTTCGGCCTGTTTGATGGCCTTTTCCATCTCTTTACGAGCCTTTTCTTCTTCCCGCATTTGCTCTCGGATTTCTCTCTGTTCTTCTTGTTCCTGTTTCCGTAACTCCATAGTAGCAACAGCCCATTTCAGTTCTTCGAGCCGAGCTTGAAGATATAGATCCGTAATGCGCGCATTTTTAAAGGGAAGTCCGTTATGGTTCACTAAATGGAAAGCATCGATAATCCCTTGGTGCAGTTTGCCATAGTTATCATGTTTGACTTTGGAAAGGATAGAGTCAACTTTCCCATTAAAAGCATCTACTGCAAAGTGAATGGCAAAAGCGCGGCGGCTCTTTTCAACATAGTCACAATCTCCGGCAAGACTGCTTTTAGACAGTTCGTTGCTATTTTTGCGAGCCTGTTTGAGTTTTTCGCCTGCCTCCTTATAAGAAAAGTCTTCAGCCAAATCATCTAAAAGGCTGGCGTTTGGAACAATATATTCATCATGGTAACCCTCAATAATATTACGCATGGCTTGAGCTGTTTTCTTATAAAGCTCTGCGTTTTCGGCCGCTTTAAGGGCGTTGCCAGCTATATCTTGAGCCTGCTGGTGAGCATCTACGATAATATCGTGCGCTTGTTCGTCAGCTTGAACCAAAGCCGCTTCAGCCTTTTTTTGAATTTCTTGTGCTTGAGTGCGACTGTTGTCCAGTATCAAATGCTTTTCGTGTTCAGCGTCTGCTTGAATTTTAATAGCTCTTAGCGTTGCTTGATTTATTTTTTCTTCTGTTAGAATATTGATTTCATCTGCGCGTTCGGAAGCATTGTGTATGTTTTCGTATTGCCAAAGATGCTCTACAGACTTTTTTATATTATTCAGCTCTTCTTGCTTAAGTTTGGATTGGCGGGCAAAAAATAAAGCCGCTATCCAGCCTGATAAAATTAACCCTGTTGCTAGTAATAATATTGTTGTGTTAGACATATGATGGCCCTTTGTATTTTAATTTGTCATGGAACCTCGGGATTCTGTCATAGCAGTTAAAAATGCTTTTTAAGGAAAAGCATATGAAATTACTGTTATATTTCTTTTTAGACCTATCCTATGACAGTACTTCAATAGCTGGATTGCCGAACGCCTCGCTCAGCTCAATACTCCCCCGACAGTAGCCATACCCATTGCCCCTTCCCACGCCCTCCCATACGCTCATCTGACAACAAACCCGGAGCCCCCATGGATATCGAACGACTCGGCAACGGGCTGGCGTTTCTCAAGGAAGCCGAGCGGCTCAAGAGCGTACTGCGCACGGCCTATACCACTACCGGGCGGCAGGAGGACACGGCGGCGCATACGTGGCGGCTGTGTCTGATGGCGATGACGTTCGAGCGTGAGCTGGCGCCGCTGGACATGACGCGCGTTTTGAAACTCTGCGTGCTGCACGATCTGGGCGAGGCGATCCACGGCGATCAGCCGGCCATCGCGCAGGAAGCGGACAAGAACACTCGGGAGCGGCTGGATCTGCTCACCGTCATGGCGCCGCTGGATGAGGCGTTGAAGGTGGAGTTTCTGTCCCTGTGGGAGGACTACGAGCAGGGCAGCTCGCGCGAGGCGCGACTGGTGAAGGGGCTGGATAAGCTCGAGACCATTTTGCAGCACAGCCAGGGCGATAACCCGCCGGACTTCGATTACGCCTTTAACCTGACCTACGGGCTTGAGCAGACGGATGCCGAGCCGGTGTTGACCATGCTGCGCACCCTGGTCGATGGCGAGACCCAGCGGCGGATCGATCACGGCCAGTAGCGCCTTTTTGCCTTCCCGCTACTTGTCAGAGCCTCAAACGACAAAACCCCGAGCAGCCGTCGCTGTCGGGGTTTTGTGTTGATGGCCGGGGCCTGCGTCCAGCCTAGGCGGGGTTGGCCGGTTTTACCGTGGTGTTGTCTTCGTAGTCGTAATCGTCATCCAGGTTGTGCTCGGGGTCGTTGAGCTCGCCGCGCATGAAGGCGAGCAGGCGCTCGTCGGCTTCGCTGTCCTCGGCGGTGGCGTCAAAGCGGTGGCGAATGACGATGTTGGCGCGCTGATGGTTGAAGAGCCCGCCGACCATGAAAAAGACGCTGCCCACCAGAAAGAGCGAGGCCAGCAGGTTATGCAGCTGGTCGTGATCCGCCAGGCTGTCAAACCCCCAGAGGTAGGGGATCGAGCCGACCACGAACAGCACCGAGCCCACCACAAAGGTCACCGCGGTCAGGTTCATCAGCTGCAGGGTGAGAAGGGCAGAGGCGCGAATCACCATCATGACGTTGAGACAGGCGCCGATAAGAAAGAGCACCGAGCCGATGATGAAAAGCCACGCGCCGAACTCGATCCAGTGCCACCACGACAGAAAGAACAGGCTGCCCACGGCGTAGAGCACGGTGCCGATGATATAGACGGCCAGCGAGATGACCTCCAGCAGCTGCGAGGGCGAGACCTTTTTGCTGTCGTTCCAGAAGCGGCGCACTTCGATGACGTCGTGGGCCTGAACGATCAGATACACCAGCGAGCCCACGAAAAACAGCCAGGCGCCGATGTCTCTGATGTGCTCAAGGCGCGGGTAAAACATGACGCTGCCGACAATAAACATCACCCCGCCCAGCTCGTAGAGCACCGCGTTGATGCCTTCCCAGCGGTAATCCTTGTTGATATCACTCTTGCCCCGGCCCGGTCGGGCGCTTCGAGGGCGGTCGGTAAACAGATGCGGCATGAGGATGGTCCTGCAGGGAAAACGCCAAGTGTGGGTGGTCAGTGAAAGGTTGTATAGCGCCGCAGGCCGGACTTGTCGCCCTGTTTTTGTCGGGCAGCCTCATGGTGAGGCTGCCCGGGGGGCTCAGCGCTTTTTGCCGGGCTTGCCGCCCTGACCGCGGGGTGAGGGTCTGGCGCTGTCCGGCTTTCCCTTGCCGGCAGGCCTGCCGCCTGTTTTGCCCTGAGGCGCGGACTTGCCATTCGATCGGCCCTGGGGGGTGGGTTTGCCACCCGGCCCGGCCTTTGCTGCCGGCTTGCCACTGCCGCCGGCCTTTTTGCCGCCGGTGGGCTGCGGCTTGCCGGCGGAGGCGGGCTTGCCCTTGCCCCTTGAATACATTTTATCCAGCGCGGGCTTGCCAATGCCCAACGGGTCGGGCTTGTCCTGTGCGCTCTTTTGACCGTCCCTGCCGCGCGGCGGAGCCTTCGACCCGGCCGCTTTGGGGGCGGTCTCGGCGGTGTCGGTCAGCTCGATAAGGGTGTCGACTTCCTTTGTTGTCAGATCGCGCCAGTCGCCGATGGCCAGCCCCTTGAGCGAGACGTTCATGATCCGGGTGCGGATCAGCTGGGTGACCTCATAACCGAAAACCTCGCACATGCGGCGGATCTGGCGGTTGAGGCCCTGCACCAGCGTGATGGTGAATACGAACGTGGAGACCTTTTCGACCTGACAGCGGCGGGTCATCTGGCCCAGAATCGGCACGCCGTTGCTCATGCCCTCAATGAAGTCCTCAGTGATCGGCTTGTCGACCGTGACCTGGTACTCCTTTTCGTGGTTGTTGTCGGCGCGCAGGATGCGGTTGACCAGATCGCCGTTGTTGGTCAGAAAGATCAGCCCCTGGGAGTCCTTGTCGAGCCGGCCGATGGGGAAGATGCGCGCGCCGTGTTTAACGAACTCGACGATGTTGTCCTTCTCGCTTGATTCGGTGGTGCTGACAATCCCCACCGGCTTGTTGAGCGCGATCAAAATCAGGTCTTCTGCTTCCCGGGGTTCGATCTCCTGACCGTCGACCGTGACCCGATCACCGGCGACCACCTGATCGCCCGTGGTGGCGCGTCGGCCGTTGAGCCGGACCTTGCCCTGTTCCACAAAGCGGTCCGCCTCGCGCCGCGAGCACAGGCCGCTTTCACTAATGTATTTATTGATTCGGGTCGATGTTCGTAATGGCATGACGTTTCGCAGAATTAAGGGTTAAACGTGGTGCTGGAAAACAGCGGCGTCGGGTTCGGGGCTTTTGCAAGGCGCCCGGCCGGCGGCTGCCATGGCGCGGCACGCATCAATTAAAGGAGTTGTTTTCTTTTCATGAACACGTCACGGATGCTCGAGTTTATCAATGGCTTTCGCAACAGTATTGCCTACCTGACCAGTCTCATCATTACGGTTTATGTGATTGTGGGGGTAGTGGCCGTCACGTTGGATGTGAAAAACCTGCCGGGCGTTCTGGATGTTCTGAATTTCGAGCAGCCCGACACCGCGCGCACGCTTCTGGCCACGCTGATGGCGGGCATGATCTCGCTTCTGGTGTTCAGCTTTTCCACGGTCATGTCGGTGCTGACCCAGGCCGGCAGCAATTTTTCCAACAAGCTGGTGTTCGGCATCATGACCGAAAAGCGCCACCAGCAGGTGCTGGGGCACTATCTGGGCACCATTTTGTATCTGTTGATTCTGCTGCTGGTGCCGGCCGTTGGCGACACGCCGGACACCTGGCGCTCGCTGGCGGTGTATCTGGGCTCGGCCATGGTGATCAACAGCCTGGCCATGTTCGTGTTTTTCATTCATGGCACCTCCCAGTCGGTGCAGATCAACGCGATCACCCAGAACCTGCTGGTCTCGACCCAGCTGTCGCTGGACAGGCTCAGAAAACGCCAGGCGAGTGACGAATATATCCATCGAACCGGCGAGATCGACCTCCGGGGCGGCTATCCCGTCCACTCCCGCAACAGTGGCTATATCCAGAGCGTCAATTTCGACGCGCTGGCGAGCCTCGCGCGTCGTCATGATGTCGCCATCCATCTGGGGTTCAGCTTTGGCGATTTCGTGGTCAAGCGGTTTCCGATCCTGACAGTCGAGGCGGACAGCGCCCCGAGCGATGCGCTGATCGAGTCGATACTGGCCTGTCTGCAGTACGTTGAAGGAGAGTCCACGCGGGATCATTACGTCAACGGGCTGACACAGCTGATGGAGGTGGCCATCAAGGCGCTGTCGCCGGGCATCAATGACCCCGGCACGGCGCGGCTGTGCATCCATCAGATGACCGAGCTGATGGCGCAGCGCCTGACGCTTACGCCCTGCAACAGGCGGGTGGATGATAACGGGCGCTGTCTGATCTCGTGGCACGAGGAGGGCATCGAGAGCCTGATGTTCAGGATATTTGATCCCATTGTCCATTACGGGGGCGAGGATCTAAGCATCTGCCTGTCGCTTCTCAAGGCTCTGAAGACGCTTTCCAACTTCGCAGGCGACGCCGATCACCGGGTCATTCAGGCCCACGCCGATCGTGTCATTGCGCTTATGGCCGAGCATTTTACCGCGCCGCTGGAAATCGAGTTTATCGAGGCGCGGCTTGCCGGCGGCATCCACCGTTTACACCTCGCCCCTCGACTGCCCGGCCGCTCGATATCGCCCTGACGTCTGCGCTCATCCACCGATTCGATAGCGGCGCGATGGGTGGGGCCGACTCATGACAGCGTCCCAGGATCGGCAAGGCGTTTTTCCATCAGCACGCAAAGGCGGTCCGGATAGCTGACGCTGCCTGTGTTTGACCACCCGTGGCGCTCGTAGAGGCCCTGGTGGTCCGTGGTAATGAGATACAGCCCTGTCTCGCCGTGTGAGTGGGCCACCTGCTCGATCGTCTCGATCAGCCGTCCGGCAATGCCGCGACCGCGGTAGTCCGGGTGAACGAAAACAGCGGCGAGCCAAGGGCGCAGGTCCGGGCGTTGTGCGCAGTCGTTTTCAAACAGGCTGGCCATGCCCACCGGGCGGTCGCCGTGATGGGCTACCTGCGTCAACGGCAGGCCGCTGCCGTGGGCGGCGCTGGCAAACGTCAGGCGGGTCTCTTCCAGCGTGCGCCTTGAATGCACGCCCCACTGGCATAGGCCCAGGCGCTGCAGGCATCGATGAATTCGGGGCGCTGTTGCAGCGGTGTAATCTCGATCGACATGACGATGGACCGGTAAGCATCAGAAGGTGTTGATATAAACCGATTCGTGGTGACGTGTACACCCACGCCTGCAGGCATTTCGCCTTATCAATCCAGGGGGCGGCAGGGGCCCGCAGGCGGGCGTCTGTTGGCACAAAACCTTATTCAAAAAGCATCCTGTAATAAATTTGAAACATTAAAGATTCGGTGTTGATCTCTTGAAGCTATCATAAAGAAAGCTCAGGCCACGTCGATATAGCACGGTAATTTCCTCTTTCATGAGTAATCCGAGCATGTTGACCCGTTTGAAAATCGGCCCGCGTCTGGCCATGGCCTTTGGTGCCCTGACACTGCTTTTGATGATCAGCGCGGTTGCAGGATTGATGGGCCTGGGCAACATGAAAGAGACCGCTGACAGCGCCATCAATACGGATGCCGCTCTGGCGCAGAACGCGCTGCATGTGCAGCGTCTGGCGCTTGAAGAGAGGCGCTTTGAGAAGGACAGTTTCATCAATATCGCAACGCCCGACAGGGTCGCCGGTTATTACGATAAATGGGAAAACTCTCGTGTGGCGCTGAGTCAGACGCTGTCGGCAGGCGAACAGATTGCGCCGACCGATGACCTGCGCCAGCTCTATACACGGGCAGGGGCAGCGCTTGCAGCTTACGCAGCAGGGTTCCAGGCCATCCATCAGCGCATCGTAAACGGTGAGCTGACCGAGCCGGCGCAGGCCAATACGGCCTTTAGTGCCTACAAGGAGCAGGTCTATGAGCTGGAATCGCTCGCCGATCAGATCAATACGGTCGCTGCCGAGCGGATGGACCGTGCCAATGAGACGATTTCGACAGCGTATTCCCGGACCATGGTCAGCCTGCTGGTCTTTGCCGCGATCGCTTTACTGGCAGCAGTCGCACTGGCGGTGGTCATTACCCGAAGCATTACGCGTCCTTTGGGCCGGGCGCTGTATGTGGCCGAGCAGGTCGCACAGGGTGACCTGACCCAGGAAATCACGGTGACCGGACGCGATGAGACAGCCCAGCTGCTGGCGGCGATGAAGAAGATGAATGCATCGCTTCTGACGCTGGTGAGCTCCATCCGAGAGGCCTGCCAGAGTGTTCATGCCGGTGCCAGCGAGCTTTCACATGCCAGTCATGATCTGGCGGCCCGTACCGAGCAGCAGGCCGCATCGCTTGAGGAAACCGCCGCCAGCATGGAGGAGATCTCGTCGACGGTGAAACACAACACCGAGGCGACCCAACAGGTCAATCAGCTGACCGTCGAAGCAACCGGCAACGTGCGCAGCAGCAGCCAGGATGTGGTGCAGAGCCTGTCGCTGATGAAGGAAATTGCCACGCAGTCACAGCGCGTCAACGAGATTCTGGCCACCATCGATTCGATCTCGTTTCAGACCAATATTCTGGCGCTGAATGCGTCGGTAGAAGCGGCTCGTGCCGGTGAGCAGGGGCGCGGCTTTGCGGTGGTGGCCTCGGAAGTCAGGTCGCTGGCCAATCGCAGCGCCACGTCGGCCGGCGAAATTCGCCAGCTGCTGGAAACCATGAGCCAGCGCATTGCCGCCGGCGTCACTCAGGCAGAGCGCAGCGGTGGCAGCATCGAACAGACTCGCGGCGCCATTGAGCAGCTCGCCACGTTGATCAACGACATTGCGACCGCCTCGCGCGAGCAGGATGGCGGGGTGGATCAGGTCAATACCGCCATTGCTCAGATGGATCTGGTCACCCAGCAAAACGCGGCCATGGTCGAACAGTCCACGGCTGCCGCCAGCATGCTGGAAGAGCAGGCCGGGCAGCTGCAAAAGCTGGTGGCCACCTTCAGAATTCGGGAGACGGCAGGTGCCTGAGGCAGACGTATCCAGCGACCTGAGTGCCTGACGCTAAAAGGCCCCGCCAGATGCGGGGCCTTTTAGTGTTCGGGCAGCAGCATGGAAGACACCTGCATGTGACACCACCAGTAGCCGGGGTCAGGGGAAACGCACAAAAACAACAAGGCCCGCCGAAGCGGGCCTTGTTGCGTCAGGTCAGAAGACCTGAAGGCATGATAACCCGAAGGTTAGTCTGCCTGGACGTTTGCAGCCTGAAGGCCTTTCTTGCCCTGAGTCACTTCGAAGGAGACCTGCTGGCCTTCCTGCAGTGACTTGAAGCCTTCAGCCTTGATTTCGGAGAAGTGGACGAACAGATCGTCGCCGCCGTCGGACGGAGAGATGAAGCCGAAGCCTTTAGCGTCGTTGAACCACTTGACTGTGCCAGTAGACATATTCGAAATTCCTTGCGCCAAAGCGCGATAAAAAGTGACCGGGTGTTGCCCCAGATAAAGCAGGTAAAACAAGGGGGATAAAACCAGGCTACCGAAGAACTCGAGTGCAACTGACTATATTCGACTTGCTAACCAACTGAGTGCATCGTGTCATGATATTCGGGGCAGGGTCAACCAGATGCGTGAAAAGAGTTTTGCCTCTCCGGCGAAAATGAGAGCGAGGCCACCGCTCGGCGTGGCCTCGCATCGCTTTGTCAGCCCGGGCGCGACGCCATGTTGCCGGTCGGGAAGGCTTCAGCGTCCATGCTTGATGCGTTGCCCCCGCTGCGACGCGTTTCCAGATCGGTGCGGATGGCGTCCATGCGAGTGTCATCAAGGCGAAAACGCCAGATGGCCCCGGCCAGCAACAGCGTGATCAACGCCGGAATCAGCGTCATCATCAGTGTGATCGCCAGTACCGCGCTGGCACTTTGTTCTTCCACGCCGGCCTCATAGCCGCCGATGGCGAGCATCATCCCGATCAGGCCGCCGGCCACCGCCAGTCCCACCTTCAAAAAGAACAGGTTGCCCGAAAAGGCCATGCCCGTGTTGCGCTCGCCGGTTTTCCACTCGCCGTAGTCCTCGGCGTCCGCCATCATCGACCAGGAAATCGGTGTACCGATGCCGTTGATGAGGTTGAGAAGGGCAAAGGCGAGCGTGGTGATCATCATCTGATCGAACGGCATGAAGAACAGCCCCACCGAGCCGGCCGTAATGATCAGCGAGGTGCTCATGTACACATGGGTCTTGCTGAAACGGGCGGTAAACCAGGGCGAGATCAGTGCGCCGATCATCTTGGTGACGATGGCGGCGGTAATGAAAAACGAAATACCGCCGGCGCTTAACATCATCACGTAGGTGGCAAAGTAGATCGATGCCCCCTGGCGCAGAAAGAACTGCGTTGCCTGCAAAAAGGTGATGCCGAGAATGATCAGCCAGCGCTCGTTTTTGACCAGCGCCTTGAGCGACTGCTTCAGCGGCTTTCTCTCCTCGCTGATGGGCTCGACCCGCTCGCGGGTGGTGGCAAAACAAAAGCCGAACATGAACAGCGCAATGATGCCCATCAGCCCCATGGTGAGCTGAAAGCCGCGCGCCTCGTCGCCGGCCCCGAGCAGCTCGACCAGCGGCAACAGCGAGCCGGTCAGGATCAGATAGGCGACGCCTGCAAAGAAAAACCGCCATGACTGAAACGACACCCGCGCCTTGTGATCATCGGTCACCACTCCGCCCAGCGAGCAGTAGGGAATGCTCACCGAGGTATACAGCACCGACATCAGAAAGTAGGTCGCAAAGGCGTACACCACCTTGGCGCCGTCGCTCCAGTCCGGTGTGGTGAACAATAAAAAGATCGAGATGGCCAGCGGGATCGGCACCCATAGAAGGTACGGTCGGTACTTGCCCCAGCGGGTCCGGGTGCGGTCGGCCACGAATCCCATGATCGGGTCGGTGACGGCATCGATCACGCGCATGGTGATAAAGATCACCCCGACCAGCGCTGGCGACAGGCCGTAGATGTCGGTGTAGAAGTAGGAGAGATACATCACGACGGCGGCAAAGCTCATGTTGCAGCCGGCATCCCCCATGCCAAAGCCGATCTTCTCCAGAAGTGTCACTTTTTTCTGACGCATGCCTGCCCTCCGGTAACCATCACCTGCACGTTGCGTGGACGGCCCGGGCGAATCAGCGCCAGAAGGCCTGTCAGGTCAGGCCAGGCTACGGGAGGAGAGCGCCAGATCACCAATACAGTTTTGGCGTAAAGTCGATATCAGGGTCGGTATGACGTTGGGTAACTGCTTCAAAGTACTGATCACTTCGACCATCGATGTAGAGACCAGGGTCGGGCAGGCAGCGGCGGGAAGATCGCCCACCGGCCCCATGGCTCTCGGGACCGATGGTATCGGGGGCTGATCCTCACTCGATGGTGTAGATAAACTCATCCCGGTCGCGGCGCACCTTCGCCTTGCCGGCGCCCGGGTCACGCTCAACGTCGCGATAGCCCAGCGCCATGATGACCACGCTTTTGAGCCCCTTCTCACTCAGGCCGAGCGCGGCATCGAGCCTGTCGGGATAAAAGCCCTCCATCGGCGAGGCATCGACCCCTTCCAGCGCCGCGGCGCTCAGCGCCGTGCCCAGGCCGATATAGGCCTGGCGCGCGGCCCACTCCAGGCACGCCTCGTGGCTGCCCTTTTTGTCCATCACGCCCTTGATCATGTTGCGAAAGCCGTCGAGTTCGCTCTCATCGACTTCGCGGATGCGGGCCATGCGGGCGACGTGGTCATCCACCTGAGCCTTGAAGTCGCGATCGTGCACGGCAAAGACCAGCAGGTCGGACCCCTCGATCACCTGCGGCTGCGGTGCGGCGTCATCATGCAGGCGCTGGCGCAGCTCGGGGCTTTTGACATGCACCAGCGACCAGGGGTGCAGGCCGAAGGAGGAAGGCGCCAGCCGGGCGGCGTCCATGATCCGCTCCAGCGCCGCTTCGGGCACGGGCTCACCGTTCAGGCGTTTGGCAGCGTAGCGCCAGTTCAGCGCATCGGTCAGTGACATGGCGGGGAATCTCCTTGCGGTAGTGGAACGGGCCCTGATCGAGTGCCGCCTGCGAGAGCCTTGCGGCCATGCAAAAAGGCCCCGCCGGCGCACGGCGCGGGCGGGGCCTTCGGCACAAGGGGGCATGGCTCAGTGTAGCTGACCGAATCTTTCGATACGATCGCGCAGCGCCTGTTCAGGGCCGATCAGCTCGACCAGTTCCGCTTCGGTGAGGTGAATGTCACGGTGGTGCTCGACGATGCTTTCGTAATCCTCGCCGTTGGCCAGCGCCTGCTCGACCAGAAGGGAGAGCTCCTTGCGATCGTTCAGGCCGGCGGGGTCAAAGCTCTGACGGTTGCGCTCGTGCTGAACGCGCTGTTCACGGCGGCAACGCAGTAATAGATTGTCGGTAATAAAGGGGGCACTCATGGGCTCGATCCTTTGGAAGACGTACCCTGCCATGCTGTTGCGAAGGCCGGGTGTTGTCCATTCGACCCTGGACGTATCGCCAAAGGTCGCGGGTCAGCATCATGGTTGCCGCGTCGCTGCCCGGGCCTGACGCTCAGGTCGCACCGATCTCCTCAAGCAGTGCGTCGCGAAATGCGACCAGTCGGGCGTGACGCTGCGCGGCCAGCTGCCGGCCGGTGGCGGTCTGAAAGCCCGCCTTGAGGGTCAAAAGCTTGGTCTGAAAATGATCCAGCGTGAAGCGCTGATCACTCAGCGCCCGATGCTCGGCCTGTGGATCGAACGGATCATACAGCGCGCTGTCCATCTGACCTGCCGTGTAGAAACAGCGCGCCACCCCCAGTGCCCCGAGGGCGTCGAGCCGGTCGGCGTCCTGCAGGATGCCGGCCTCCAGCGTTTGCGGGGCAATGCCCGCCGAGAAGCTGTGCGCCTCGATGGCATGGGCGACCGCCTCGATGCGCGCGGCCACCCATTTCAGCGAGACGAGAATCGCCCGGGCCTGCTCGGCGGCCAGTCGTGAGGCCTGTGCCCGACGCGGGTCATCCTTGGGCACGTGAACGCCGTCATGCAGCACGGTGGCGGCCAGCAGCAGTGCGCTGTCGCCGCCCTCGGTGGCCATGAGGGTCTGAGCGTTGCGCCATACGCGTGCCAGATGGGCAAGATCGTGAGCACCATCGGCGGATTCGGGCAGCCGGGCCAGCAGCGTTTCGGCCAGTGTCTGATGCGGCGAGAAAAGAGAAGAGGGCATCGCCACAGCATGATCACGTCAGCGGGTGGCGGTCAACGACGCCCTGTCGGGTAGCGATGGTTCGTGTCTACATCAGCCGGGTGCCCAGCGCCACATTCTGGTCCGGCACGCACAGCGTCACGGCGCCATCGTCATTGTGAAAGCCGGTGACCAGACACTCCGACATGATCGGGCCGATCTGTTTGGGCGGAAAGTTGGTCACCGCCACCACCAGTCGCCCGACGAGGCTTTCGGGGTCATACAGCTCGGTGATTTGGGCGCTGGACTTGCGCACGCCGATCTCGGCGCCGAAATCCACCTGCAGCAGATACGCCGGCCGGCGCGCCTTTTCAAACACCTCCGCGTGCGTGATGCGCCCGACGCGCAGTTCCACCTTCGAAAACTCTTCCCAGCTCAGTGTTGACACCGATTGCTCCCTGGCGGCCTGCGCCATTGGTCGTAATAAAAAGTCCTGACCCTACAACTTTGGCAGCTCAGCCGGCCGGTGTATTGACGACATTGGTCGTCTTTTCAAGGACCTGGCAAAAGTCATAACCAAATGGATATGCATTAATGGTTAGGCCGCTATTAGTGATGCACTTGCACTTCTCCTTATGCTCGAGGGATCGAACTCTCGGCTCGTCGTTTGGACATTCGTCCCCCGGCGGTCGCCGAAGCGGCTTGCACTCACGCAGGAGACGAGCATGCAAAAGGGCAGCATCAGCATTGTCGAGAAGATCGGCTTTGGCATGGGGGACGCCGGCAACAACATGACCTTTGCCGCCGTGGTGATGTATCTGTCCTATTTCTATACGGACGTCTACGGCATCTCACCGGCGGTGGTCGGCACCATTTTCCTGTCGATGCGCTTTGTCGATGCCATCACCGACCCGATCATGGGCGCCATTGCCGATCGCACCCGCAGCCGCTGGGGCCGCTTTCGCCCCTGGATATTGTTCATCCCGGTGCCGCTGGCCATCGCCTGCGTGCTGATGTTCACAACGCCGGACTGGTCGGATCAGGGCAAGATCATCTATGCCTTTGCCACGTATGCGGCGATGTCGCTTTTGTACACGGCCGTCAATATTCCCTACTGCGCCCTGGGCGGTGTGGTGACCAGCGACCACCGTGAGCGGGTGTCATGCCAGTCGTGGCGCTTCGTGCTGGTGGGCGTGGCCTATCTGATTCTCAACTCGACGTTGATGCCGCTGGTGGAATGGTTCGGCGAGGGCGATCAGGCCCGCGGTTTCCAGATCACCATGGGGCTGATGTGCGTGATCGCGCTGTTCATGTTCGGCTTTTGCTTTGCCACCGTGCGTGAGCGCGTCCAGCCGGTTGAAAACACCTCCAGCGGGCTGATCACGGATCTGAAAACGCTGGCGGCCAACCCCAAGTGGCGTCAGGTGCTGTCGATTACCTTTTTGCAGGCCTTCCAGTTCTTTCTGCGTCAGGGCGCGGCGATCTACTACGCCACCTGGGTGCTGGGGCTCGGTGCGGCGGGCATCTCGATCTTTGTGACCTCCGGGGTGCTCGGCGGCATGGCGGGCACGGCCATCTCGCCGTTTTTGACCCGTCGCTCGACCAAGCTGCGCGTGTTTATCCTCAGCTCGATTGCGCTGGTGGCGGCCTGCGTGGCGCTTTATTTCGTGCCTGGCGATCAGGTTGTGCTGGCGGCGATCGTGGTGCTTGTGATCAACATCTGCCACGGCATCGGCACGCCGATCGCCTGGGCGTTCATGGCGGACGCCGAAGACTATGGCGAGTGGCAAAGCGGCTATCGCAACACCGGGGTCTCCTTTGCCGGCAACCTCTTTTTCCTCAAGCTGGGCCTGGCGGCGGCCGGCGGGTTGATCGGCTTTATGCTCTCGCTGGGCGGCTATGTCGGCGGCGCCGAGGGGCAAAGCGAGTCGGCGCTGACCATTATCGTGCTGCTCTTTACCCTCATACCGGCGCTGGTCAGCGCCCTGATGACACTGGCCGGCTGGCGCTTCGGGCTGGATGATGCCGAGATGGACCGCATTCGCGTCGATCTGGAAGCGCGCGCCGGAGACCGCTCGGGCCATGCCGGCAACAATAGCGACACACACGCGTCCGGGGCTGCCCGCCCGGCGGCGACCTGACGTTGACTCTGACCACTGACCGGGAGACTCCCATGCAGACCCGCGTGACCCTGCACCGCGACTTTGTGACCAGCACCATCGACGGGCGTCTCTACAGCGCCTTTCTCGAACACATGGGCCGCGCCATCTACGGTGGCATTTATGAGCCCGGCCACCCGCAGGCAGACGCCAACGGCTTTCGTCAGGACGTGCTGTCGCTGGTGCGCGAGCTGGCCCCGCCGCTGGTGCGCTACCCGGGCGGCAACTTCGTCTCGGCCTACAACTGGGAAGACGGCATCGGCCCGCGCGAAGAGCGCCCGGTGCGGCTGGATCTGGCCTGGCACAGCCGTGAATCCAACCAGGTCGGCATCCATGAATTTGCCGACTGGTGCGAGCAGGCCGGCATCGAGATGATGCTGGCGGTCAATCTGGGCTCGCGCGGCATCGACGAGGCGCGCAATTTTCTGGAGTACGTCAACCACCCCGGCGGCAGCGCCTGGAGCGATGAGCGCATCAAAAATGGTCGCAAGGACCCGTGGAACGTGCGGCTGTGGTGTCTGGGCAATGAGATGGACGGCCCCTGGCAGATCGGCCACAAGAGTGCGGCGGAGTACGGCCATCTAGCCAACGAGACCGGCAAGGCGCTCAAGGCCTATGACCGCTCGCTGGAACTGGTGGCCTGCGGCTCGTCAAATCCGAAGATGGCAAGCTATCCGGAGTGGGAAGCCACGGTGCTGGATCACTGCTATGAAACGGTCGATCACATCTCGCTGCACATGTACTTCACCAACCACGAGGACCAGCTCGGCGATTATCTGGCGCTGGCCGAGCAGCTTGATCGCTACATCATGTCGATCGCCGGGGTGATCGACTACATCCAGGCCAAAAAGCGCACCCGCCATCAGGTCCATATCTGCTTTGACGAGTGGAACGTCTGGTATCACAGCGTCCAACAGGACCGCCGCGTGCTGGAAGGCAGCGACTGGCCCTTTGCACCGCCGATTCTCGAAGACGTCTACAACGTCGAGGACGCGCTGCTGATTGGCTGCGTGCTCAACACCTTTATTCGCCGCTCCGACCGGGTGCGCATCGCCTGTATTGCCCAGCTGGTCAACGTGATCGCGCCGATCATGACCGACACCGGCGGTGACGCCTGGCGCCAGACCATCTTCTACCCGCTGATGTTTGCCTCGCGCTACGGTCGCGGCAAGGCGCTGCAGCTCGCCGTCGATGGCCCCACCTATCAGACCCGCGAACTCGAGGACGTGCCGTGTCTGGACATCTCCGCCGTGCACGACGACGAGGGCGGGTTCGTGACGCTTTTTGCCGTCAACCGGCATCAAAAGGAGGCGCTGGATCTGAACGTGGCGCTGCACGGCTTTGACAGCGCCCGGCTGGTCGAGCATCAGTGCCTCAACCATCCGCAGATGAAGGTCGTCAACACGGCCAGCCAGCCGGATCAGGTGCGCCCGGTGGCAGGCGAGGGCGTAGGCGTTGAAGACGGCGCGCTCAAGGGCAGCCTGCCGCCGCTGAGCTATCACATGATTCGCCTGTCGGTGAGCGTGTAGCACTTTCAGCGCCTGAAGCCTGTCCCGAGCCGGCGTCGCCATGGAGCGACGCCGGTTTTTTGCTTATCCAGCGGTAGCCGGTGCGGTAGCTTCCGTGGCGCCCAGTGCCCGGATGGCTTCCTTGCCGCGCACGGTCAGATCGCTGATGAAATGTCCCTGATCGCGCATTTCAAACGGATAGCAGCGCAGTTCGATGTGGGTGCCCACCTCGGCCTGCTCGACAAAGACGATAATTGGCTTGTCATAGCACAGCCACGCACTGGTCAGCGCCACATCGCGCAGGGCGGCGCGCATGCGCTGGGCATCAAAGTCAGGCGCCAGATAAAAGTCGACCACGCACATCAACGTGCGTTCGCCGTCGTTGGAATTGGCAATATTGCTGTCCCAGAGCTTCAGATTCGGCACCGTGATGATGTCGTCGTGCAGGGTGCGAAGCGTGAGTGCGCGCATGCCGACCGAGCGGACCTCACCGTAGTCGCTGCCTACCTTCACCCAGTCACCGGCCCGCCAGGGCGTTTCAAACTGCGCTACCAGGCCGGCGATCAGGCTGCTGATGTAGTCCTTGAAGGCAAATCCCACGGCCACACCGACCGCGCCGGCAATGACCAGAAAGTTTTGCACGGAGACATTGACCACCATCGGGATGATCCAGGCCACGGCAAGCGTTATCGCCACCAGTCGAAAGATCGGCACGGCCCCCAGCAGCCACAGTCGCAGCCGATTGGGGCCGCGCTCTGCCATCCAGGGCAGGGTGCGTCTGACCAGAGAAATGGCAAGCCAGGTGGCCAGAATAATCAGGGCAATATTGATAAAGTGAATATCGCCGATGTCGCGAATGATCTGGGCGGCGTTGGGGGGCGTCGATTCCTGCTGTGCCATGAGAGCTCCTTTTTATTCAAAACCACATTGTTAAGCGCAGACGCACTCGCAACGCCTGCCGCCTGAATCACCAGGCGTCAAGCGGAAAGCCGGCCGTGGCCAGACCCTCGCGAATGGCGGGGTAGGCGGCCGGTCGGCAGTAGTAGCGCCCGTCCCGCTCACCGATAAAGCCGGCGCGGTGCAGGGCATGGCGCATGCCCTGAGTCCCCGGGTCGGGCAGAACACGCTCAAGCTCCCGAGCGCCAAGATCTTCGTGAATCAAAAGGGCCTGTAGAATCAGCAGGGCCTGAGTGCCATCGCTGCCGGGCAGCGAGAACTCCTCCAGCGCCACCACCCAGAGCGTTTGCCGGTCGTCTTCGCTGTGGTCGTTGTCGTCAGCGTCGCGGGCCTTTTTGATGCTGCGCTGCCAGATGTGCCAGGCCACCCAGGCAATCCCGCGGCTACGAGCGGCCAGCGTCTCAAAGTACTCCTCGCGCGGCCTGTCCTTTTTGTCGAGGGCAAAGATGTTCTCGCCGTTGCTGTTCAGACGAAAGCGGGTGCCCTCAACGGCCTGCTCTCTGGCGATGTCGGCGATCCAGCAGCGAAGCCGCGGCTCATCAAAGGGTTTAAAGGTCAGCGGCTCCGGCAAAATCAGATGGGCATCGACTGCCTTGCACAAAAACGCCCAGGCCCAGCTGTTGCAGCCGATCACGCAGTGGCGCTCAAGGCCGGCCAGCGCTTCCAGCAGCGCCCGGATCAGGCCCAGGCCGCATCGGTGGCGTAAAAACCAGTCTTCAAGCCTTGGGATGACCAGTACGCCGTCACCGGAAAGATCCAGTGTCTGCTCGGGGGTATCCATCAGCAGGGCATCCCGCGCAGGCGGTGCCAGCACGTCATGATGATGGCGCCGGGCCCACTGCCGGAGCAGGTCCTGTTCATTGCAGGGTGGCAGCACGATGGGTTTAAGCCAGTGTCTGGGCGCGGCGTCGGTGGCCCAGTCGGCCAGGGTGTCGTCCAGCTCGTCCATCAGCGGGTCGCAAAACGGCGGCGTGGCCAGGTCGCCGAACACATCGGCACTGTCGTCCAGGCGGTCTTCGGCAATAAAAGGGGTTTTATCGCGGCGCGTCAGCAGGGTGCGCAGGCGCATCATGGCCATCTTGAGCGCGGCACGCTCGGGCCAGGGAGGCACCTCGAGGTCTGCAAGCGCAATCAGCGGATGGGGCTCGGGTGGGGGCGTATTACAAATCATGAAAGGAAAAGCACTCCTGCAGCCAGGGCCGATAGCAAGGTATATCGTAACCTCCTGTTACCTTATAGCGCAGGATGGTGTCTCGAGCGATGCTATAACGGGGTCCAAAGCGGCATTGGACATGGCAATGCTCATGCAAAATGGCCTGGGTGATGCCAGAAATGGCGTAAGATGCCTGCCCGTTTACGCTTTCAACAGGACAAAAGAATGTCAGCACTGCCCCATTGCCCCGCCTGTGACGCCGACTACACCTATGAAGACGGCGCGCTGTTCGTCTGCCCCATGTGCGGCCATGAGTGGGCGCAGTCCGGTGACGACGCCGCCTCTTCTGCCGAAGACAGTCGTGATATCCGTGATGCCCACGGCAACGCACTCGTCGATGGCGACACCATCACGGTGATCAAGGATTTGAAGATCAAGGGCTCGTCACAGGTGGTGAAGGTCGGCACGCGAGTGAAAAACATCCGCCTGGTCGATGGCGATCATGACATCGACTGCAAAATCGACGGCATCGGCGCGATGAAGCTCAAGTCCGAGTTCGTCAAGAAAGCCTGACAAGGCCTCGGATTCCTGTTCCAGGGCACGGCTTTTCCGGATCGGTGCCAGAGTGTTTCACGTGAAACACACACGATTGATCGTGTGACACAGCGGGTGACGCCGCGCCCATGGCCCGTATAATGCGCGCTCTTATGCCTTTTGCTTATTGAAGGGCGTTTTTTTATGGCAACCGACAGCAGAGCGTCATGAGCACAACGTCATCCGACGGCCCGGAGATCCCCGAGCCCCGCGGCACGTCCCGCGATTTCAAGCGCAGCATGCAGTCACGCCACCTGGTGATGCTGTCACTGGGCGGCGTGATCGGCACCGGACTTTTTCTGAGTTCGGGCTATACCGTCAATCAGGCCGGCCCGCTGGGAGCAATTCTGGCCTATCTGATCGGCGGCGTGGTGGTCTATCTGGTCATGATGTGTCTGGGCGAGCTGTCCGTGCACATGCCTGAAACCGGCGCCTTCAGCGCCCATGCCACGCGCTATATCGGCCCGGGTACCGGCTACACAGTGGCCTGGCTCTACTGGCTGACCTGGACGGTGGCGCTGGGCTCGGAGTTCACGGCCTCCGGGCTTTTAATGGCGAAATGGTTCCCGGACGTGCCGATCTGGATCTGGAGCGCGCTCTTTGCGCTGATCGTCTTTTTGACCAACGCCTTCACGCCGAAAATCTTTGCCGAGACCGAGTTCTGGCTTTCCCTGATCAAGGTCGCCACCGTGGTGATCTTCATCATCGTAGGGGCGGCGGCAATTTTCGGGTTCGCCGGGCCGGAAGGTCAGCCGGCGCCGATGTTTCATAACCTCACCCGGGAAGGGTTCTTCCCCACCGGCATCATGCCGATTCTGGTCACCATGCTGGCGGTAAGCTTTGCCTTCTCCGGCACCGAGCTGATCGGCATCGCCGCCGGGGAGACCGAAGACCCGGAGAAGAACGTGCCGCGCGCCATTCGCGCCACGCTCTGGCGGCTGGTGGTCTTTTTTGTCGGCACCATCGTGGTGATTGCGGCGATGCTGCCGCGCGAACAGGCCGGTCTGGTCGAAAGCCCGTTCGTGACCGTCTTTGCCATGACCGGCATCCCGCACGCCGGGGACATCATGAATTTTGTCATCATCACGGCGCTATTGTCGGCGGCCAACTCGGGGCTCTATGCGGCCTCGCGCATGCTGTGGTCGCTGGGCGAGCAGCGCACGCTCCCCTCGGTGTTTGCCCGCGTCACTCGCGGCGGTATTCCGCTCAATGCGCTGCTGTTCAGCATGCTCGGCGGGCTTCTGGCGCTGCTTTCGAGCGCCTTCGCGCCGGATACGCTCTATCTGGTGCTGGTGTCGATCTCGGGTTTTGCCGTGGTGGCGGTCTGGATGAGCATTGCCGTCAGCCAGATGTGCTTTCGCCGTCAGTTCGTGCGTGGCGGCGGCGACCCGGCAACGCTGGGCTATCGCACGCCGTTCTACCCCTGGGTGCCGCTGGGCGCCTTTATCGCCTGTCTTTTGTGCTTTGTCGGCATCGCCTTTGACCCGACCCAGCGCATCGCCCTTTACTGCGGCATACCCTTTATCGCGGCGTGCTATCTGGCGTTTTATCTGACCGACCCGCGCCGCAAGGGTGCGCCCACCGCCCGTGTCCAGGAGAGACCATGACCCACGCTGCCAACCCCATCGCTGACGCCCTGTCCCGGCATCCGCTGCTGATCGTCGACGGGGCGCTTGCCACCGAACTCGAGGCGCGCGGTTGCGATCTTAACGATAGCCTCTGGTCGGCGCGCGTACTGGCCGAGAGCCCCGAGCTGATCCGTCAGGTGCATCTGGACTATTTCAGGGCCGGCGCTGATATCGCCATCACTTCCAGCTATCAGGCCACTATCGAGGGCTACATGGCACGCGGCATGAGCGAGAGCGAGGCGCTGGAACTGATTGCCCGCTCGGTCCGTCTGGCCGCTCAGGCGCGCGATGACTTCTGGCACGAGGCCGATCACGAGGGCCGGCCAAAGCCACTGGTCGCCGCCTCGGTTGGCCCCTACGGCGCCTGGCTGGCCGACGGCTCGGAGTATCGCGGCCACTACGGTATCGATGAGGCCGATCTGGTCGATTTTCACCGCGCCCGCATGGCCGCGCTGGTGGCCGCCGGTGCTGATGTGCTGGCCTGTGAAACCATGCCCTCGCTGATCGAGGCAAAAGCGCTGGTGACCGTGCTGGCGGAGTTTCCGGAGATCAGCGCCTGGATTACCTTTACCGCCCATGACGGCGAACACATCAGCGAAGGCACGCCCATTGCCGAATGCGCCCGCTGGCTTGATCAGCAACCTCAGGTCGCCGCGCTGGGCGTGAACTGCACCGCACTTGAACACATTTCTTCGCTGCTGGAGCAGATGGCCGCGGCCACCGACAAGCCGTTGATTGTCTACCCCAACTCGGGCGAGACCTATGACGCGGCCAGCAAGACCTGGCAGGGCAACTGCGGTGCGTCTCACGGCGGCGGCTTCGGCGAGCAGGCTGGACAGTGGTACGCCCGCGGGGCGCGGCTGATCGGCGGGTGCTGTCGCACCACGCCCGAGGATATCCGCGCCGTGGCGGCCTTTCGTGCCGGGCTGTAAAGCTGCGATGCGCGCGTCATGACATCTGCCCGTCCGCCGGACGGGCATTTTTTTGCCTGTCATTAAAGTGGCTTACCGCATGGTGGCGACAAAGGAGCTACGCTTTTGGCAAGCGTACCGAATCCAGGTTTGATCAGGAGTAATCATCATGAAGTCATATCGCGTGCTGGCCCTTTTACCGCTGGCAGCCCTTCTCAGCGCCTGTGGCGACTCTCAGGAAGCCAGCGAGAGCAATTTCCGCTCGGCGCTGCAGGATGATGTCGGCAACATGGGCCCGGCGATCTGTCTGGAAGCGCCGGCACCGCGCCTGCCGTTTGTGATGGACAAGCGCGCCATCAGCCAGAACCCGGACATGGCCGATCGCGCCAAACGTGCCAATGCGCTGGTGGATGCCGGCCTGCTCGAGCGTGAAGGCTTAAGCGATGGACGTCTGCGCTACAAGCTGACCGGCGAAGGGAGTGACCGTTACGCTCGCGCCCATGGCCTCGAGCAGGGCGGGTTCTGCTTTGGCAAGGTGCGCATTGAAGGGGTCGACAGCTTTACCCCGGCCCAGGAAATTGCCGGTGGCTACACCGTCTCGCATGTGCGCTACAGCTACAGCGTTCGTGACGTGCCGAGCTGGGCCGAGGAAGACAGCCTGCGCAAGGCCTACAAGGGCGGCCTTGAGGGCATGGAAGATACCCGTCACAAGCGCGCCATGATGATCCTGACCAACCAGGGATGGCAGACCGAGCGTCGTTTCGCCGAGTAATCGCGCTGTCGTGTCAAAAGGGCGTGTGACCAAAGCGCCTGCAAAAAAGGCGGCCCCTCGGGGTCGCCTTTTTCATGGTCGGGCAGTGATGCACAGCGCTCGGACTCAGCCGTGCCAGCCCGTGGCCTGTGCCGCGATCAGAATCACCATGGCAATCCCGACCCACATGCCAAACAGCGGCAGGAAAAAGCGCACCCACTTCTGCCAGGGCACACCGGCCAGGGCCAGCGTTGCCATGAAATAGCCCGAGGTGGGGTAGAGAATATTGCCGATGCCGTCGCCAAGCTGATAGGCCAGCACCGCGGTCTGGCGGGTGACGCCGACCACATCGGACAGTGGCGCCATGATCGGCATGGTCACCAGCGCCTGGCCGCTGCCCGAGGGCACGACGAAGTTAAAGCCCAGCTGGGCCAGATACATGCCCAGCGCCGACAGCGCCGTGGGCAGCCCGCCGACCAGATGGCCCAGAGAATGCACCATGGTGTCGAGCACCTGACCATCCTCCAGCACCACGGCGACGGCGCGGGCGATGCCGGCGATCATGGCGCCCATCAAAACGTCCCGAAAGCCCTCGTTGAAGCCCTCGCAGATCTCATCGATTTTCAGCCCCGCGACCAGACCGGCCACCACGCCCATGACGATAAAAAGCCCGGCCATCTCCGACATGAACCAGCCGCGGCCCAGCACGCCGTAGACCAGTACGCCGAACAGGCCGAGCGTGACCGCAATGCAGAGCTTCTGGCGATGGGTGGCGGGTGTCGTGACCTCGTTGAGGGCGTGCTGATAGCGCGAGCGCTTTTGCTGCTCGTCCGCCTCGTCATGCATCAGGCTCGCCTCGGGATTGTCCCGCACGCGCCGGGCATAGCGAATCACCCAGAACACCGCGACCGCCAGCATGCTGATCAGTGCGACCAGGCGCAGGCCAAAGCCCGAATAGAGCGGCAGATTGGCCAGCTGCTGGGCCAGGCCCGTATTGATCGGGTTGATGACCCCGGCGGCAAAGCCGGCCGTGGTGGCACACAGAGCGATGGCGGCGGCCGTGACCGAGTCAAATCGCAGCGCGATCAAAAGCGGCAGGATCACCGGCACATAGACCAGCGACAGCTCCTGGGTGCCGATGATGGTAGCCAGCACGGCAAAGAGCACCATCAGCACCGGAATGACCCACAGGCTGCGCCCGGCGAAGTGGCGGGTCAGGTGATCGACCCCCAGCTCGATGATGCCGGTACGGCGCAGCACGGCAAACATGCCGCCGATCAGCAGGGTAAAGAACACCACCTCCCCGGCGCTGAGCAGTCCGCGCGGGATGGCCAGCAGCAGCTCGGTGGGCCCGGCCGGGCTGGCCGGTATCCAGTGAAAGGAGTCGGCATCGATGGTGGTGCGTCCGTTGGGGCCGGGAATGGTGTCGTAGGCACCGGCCGGAATCAGCCAGGTGGCCAGCCCCGCCAGCAGAATGAAGATGAAAAGAATGGCGTAAATATGCGGAATCTGAAACGAACGTTTCTTCGGCGGACGTTCGGACGGGCTACGGGAGGGATCCTGTGACATCGTGGATGGCTCATTGTTGTTGATTGGACATCAGGGCCGTCTCTCAAAACGGCCTCATGCGCTGATAGTTTCACAACCGGGCATCCGACGAAAGTCGGACCGGCGCGAAAGTCTCGCCCCGGTCCGTGATCAGGCAGTGCCCGGCGCTTGAGGCCTGGCTACATCAAAAAGTTGATGCCGATCAGCAGCAGCAGCGCGGCAAACAATCGCTTGAGCAACACGGGAGAGAGCCGGTGGGCCAGCCGCACGCCCAGCCGCGCCGAGAGCATGCTGGTCAGCGCGATCCCCAGTACCCCCGGCAGATAGACATAGCCGATACTCCAGGGCGGCAGATCGGCGTGATTGTGGCCAAACCACATAAACGATAGCGCGCCGGCAATGGCGATCGGCAGGCCGCAGGCCGCCGAGGTGCCCACCGCATGCTGGGCCGGCAGGTTACGCCACAACAGAAACGGCACCGTCAGCGAGCCGCCGCCGATGCCGAAAATCGCCGAGGCCCAACCGATGATGGTACCGCCGCCGATCAGCCACGGCTTTCCGGGCGGGCGGTAGTCCGTGCCGCCGCCCTTCGGGCGCAGGTTAAAGGCGATCTGGATCGCCATGGCGATGGCAAACACCCCGATCACCGTTTGCAGATCACCGCCTGGTATCCACGAGGCGGTCAGCGCCCCCAGCGCGCAGCCGGCCACGATGCCGATACTCATCCAGCCCACCAGCGGCCAGCGTGTGGCCCCTTTCAGATGATGGCCGCGAATCGAGTTGATCGAGGTAAACACGATGGTGGCAAGCGAGGTGCCCACCGCCAGATGGGTCATGACGGCCGGGTCGACCCCCTGCAGGGTAAAGCTGTAGATCAATACGGGAACGATGATCAGCCCGCCGCCGACGCCAAAAAGCCCCGCCAGAATGCCGGCCACGATGCCAAGCGCCATATAGAGAAGAAAGATCATGCGACATCCAGAGTCATCGTAAACGCGTCATCGGGCGAAGGGAGCCGGTCGGGTATCGGGCCGGCGTGTCGACAAGCATAGCGCCTTCGGCGCCCGCGGTAGAGCCCGCACGGACCGTGTTTTTTTGACCCTTCTGGCTTAACAAAGCGTTACGACATTGGCGCCAGGGGGCTATCGCGTCCACAGTAAAGGTTAATCTGAATCTACCTTTTGCCGACGCGCCGTCGCTATCCGGGGCGAGTCGCGCGCGCAGTCTTGACCGATGGCACAGGGAATGTGGCGTATCACCTCACAGGAATGTTTAACGATGACAAAAAGACAGGTTGCCAATCCGGCACGAGAGGAGGGGTTTGCCCCGCTGGGCGACTACGCCGCCATTGGCGAGGGGCGCTCGGTGGCGCTGATTGCCCTTGATGGCGCCATCGACTGGTGGTGTGCGCCGAGCATGGATGCCCCTCCGCTGTTTGATCGGCTGCTGGAGCCTGAAGTGGGTGGTTACTTCTCGCTCACCCCGCGTGATGACTACCGTGTCGAGCGACACTATCGCCAGAACAGCAACGTGCTGGAGACCACCTTCATTACCGAAAGTGGCCAGGCACGGGTGACCGAGTCGATCAACAGCAACACCGCCGGGCGCCTGCCCTGGTGCGAGCTGGCGCGGCGCGTGGAAGGCCTTGAGGGGGAGGTGGCGTTTGATATCTGCTTTCATGCCGGCACCCGCACCGAGACGGTCAGCCCCTGGCTGCAGAAAACGCCCATGGGCCGGGTCTACAATATCGGCCATCTGATGGCGATGCTGCGCTGCTCCGATGATGTGGAGATCACGGCGTGCTGCGACCGCTACACCGAAGGCACGCTCACCGCTCGTGAGGGGCAGCGCTCAATGGTGGCGCTTTTGGCCACCGAGGGTCAGCCGCTGGCCGTGCCCTCCATCGACAGCATCGACGAGCGCATCGAGGTCAGCGACTTTGCCTGGCGCGACTGGGTCGAAAAGCTCGACTTTGACGGCGAATACTCCGAGTGGGTCCATCGCTCGGCGCTGGCGCTGAAGTTTCTGCTTTATTCGCCGAGCGGGGCGATTGCCGCGGCGGCCACCACCTCGCTGCCCGAGCGTATCGGCGGCGACAAGAACTACGACTATCGCTACGCCTGGGTGCGCGACGCCTGTCTGATGATCAAGGCGTTCGTGCATGCCGGCGCCATCGAGGAGTCTCAGGCGGCGTTTTCGTGGCTGACCCAGACGATCCGACGCCATGGCCCCGACATGCGGGTGTGCTACACCCTTGAGGGCGATCTGATCCCGGCCGAGACCCACCCGCCGCTGACCGGCTACAAGGGATCAACCCCGGTACGGGTGGGCAACAATGCCCGCGATCAGATCCAGCTGGGCATGTATGGCGACATGCTTGCCACGGCGACGCTGTTTATCGACGCCGGCCATATCATCGATATCGATACCGCCCGGCTGCTGGGTGATCTGGCCAACCAGTGCGCCGATCGCTGGCGCATTCGCGATGCCGGTATCTGGGAGCTGCCCGGTGACAACCAGCACTACACCCACTCCAAGATGGCCTGCTGGCTGGCGCTGACCCATGCGGTGCAGCTGGCCGACGACGGCCATATCGAGCCGACCTGGAAGGACCGCTGGAAGCGGGAAAAGGATCGCATCGCCGACTGGATCGAAACCCACTGCTGGTCCGAGGCGCGCGGCGCCTACGTCTTTTACGAAGGCGTGGAAGGGCTGGATGCCGCGCTGTGTCTGACCCACCGTTTCGGCGCCGAGGTCAATCGTGAGCGCATGCTCTCGACCTATCGCGCCATTCGCGAAGAGCTGGGCCGCGGGTCGCTGATCTATCGCTACTCCGGCGTCCACGAGGAAGAGGGTGCCTTTGTGGCCTGCTCGTTCTGGCTGGTCGAGGCGCTGGCGGCCCTTGGCGAGAAGGAAGAGGCTCGCGAGCTGATGGATGAAGCGCTTGAGGCCACCAACGGCAACCTGGGGCTTTTGACCGAGATGGTCGATCCCTCCACCGGTGAGCATCTGGGCAATGTGCCCCAGGGGCTCAGCCACCTGGCCCAGATCTGTGCGGCCAATGCCCTGTCCGGGCGCACCGTCGAGGACGCGCACTACTAGGTTCTCGGCGCCCCTGGCAAAAGGAAACGCCCCCGACACTCAGAGCCGTGCCGGGGGCGTTTTGTTGTCGCCGCCATCGCCTTCTTCGAATGTCCCATCGGCAGACAGGCGCCGACGGTGCCATGCTCGACCAATCTCAAAAGAGCGGCCACCGGATCAGAAGGAGAAAGCCATGATTGGAAAGGGCGTTTTGTGTGCCACCTGCGGCGTACAGTATGAGACGGCAACGCCGCCCGAGCACTGCCCGGTCTGTGAGGACGAGCGTCAGTACGTGCCGCCCGGTGGTCAGCGCTGGACCACGCCCGAGACGCTTGTCGCGCAGCATGCCAACGCGTTTAAACAGCTCATGCCCGGGCTTTTGAGCCTTCGCACCACGCCGAAATTCGGCATCGGCCAGCGGGCGCTGCTGCTGCAGACGCCGCACGGCAACGTGCTGTGGGACTGCCTTAGCCTGCTCGATGACGCCACGGTTCACCTCATCAACGGCCTCGGCGGGCTGGCGGCCATCGCGATTTCCCATCCGCACTACTACAGCACCATGGCCAGCTGGGCCGAGGCCTTTGACTGCCCGGTACATCTGCACGGTGACGACCGCGAGTGGGTGATGCAGCCTTCCGAGCGGCTGTCGTTCTGGCAGGGCGACCGACTCGAAGTGCTACCGGGCGTGACCCTCTACCGGCTGGACGGGCACTTCCCCGGGGCCTGCGTATTGCATGATGCCGAGAAGGGTGTACTGCTGGGCGGCGATACGCTGCTGGTGATGCCGGATGGCAAGCCCTCGTTCATGTGGTCGTATCCCAATAGCATTCCGCTACCGGCGAGTCGGGTCCGGGCGATGGGGGAGACGCTTGAAACGCTGGCATTCGATGCCCTCTACTGCGCCTTCCAGGGCAGCGAAATCGTGGAAGGCGCCGGTGAGACCGTGCAGTATTCGGTGGCGCGCTACTGTCGCGCGCTCGAGTAGCGCCCCGCGCCGGCGCGCATACGACAACGCCCCCGTGCCGGCTGTCGGCGCGGGGGCGTGATCTGGCGTCTGCGTTTGATTACTGCGCGGGCACTGCGCGAATCAGCGCGTCATCGCCGTTGTCGGTCAGAATCCACAGCGCCCCGTCCGGGCCCTGTTCGACATCGCGGACCCGGCCCAGGTCTTCGAGATAGCGCGCCTCACCGGTGACGCGGCCGTCTTCCAGGCTCAGCTGAACAATCCCGCCGGGCTTGAGCGAGGCGATCAGAATATCGTTTTGCCATCCTTCAAACAGCTCGCCGGTATAGAAGGTCATGTCGCCGGGCGCGATGACCGGGTCCCAGTAATAGACCGGCTGCTCCATGCCCTCCTGCTGCGTAATGCCCTCACCGATATCCGCGCCGGAATAGTCCTCGCCGTAGGTAATCACCGGCCAGCCGTAGTTGAGCCCGGCCTCGGGGCGGTTGAGCTCGTCGCCCCCTTTCGGGCCGTGTTCGATGGTCCAGAGCTCGCCTGTCCCGGGATGCAGGGCGGCGCCCTGGAGGTTGCGGTGGCCGTACGACCAGATGCTGTCCATCGCATCCTCGCGGCCCACGAAGGGATTGTCGTCGGGTGTGCTGCCGTCGGCGTTGACCCTGACCACCTTGCCGATCGTGTTGTCCAGCGTCTGGGCCAGCTGGCGCGGCTCGACCAGCGAGCGCTCGCCCAGGGTGATGAAGAGCCGGCCGTTATTGTCCCATATGAGCCTGGAGCCAAAGTGTTTGGTGGACTCCCAGCCCGGCTGCTGCTGGAAGATGATCTCGACATCGCTGAGGCGCGTGTTGTCCTCGGAGAGGCGGCCGCGGGCCACGGCGGTGCCGTTTTGATCGCCATCGCGCGGCTCGGCGTAGCTCAGATAGACCCGGCGCTCGGTGTCGAAATCGGGGCCGAGACTGACATCCAGCAGGCCGCCCTGGCCTCTGGCATCCATCTCGGGAAGGCCTTCGATCGGCTCGGACATCTCGCCATCCGGCGTAATGAGCCGCAGCCGGCCGGCGCGCTCGGTGACCAGCATGTCGCCGTCGGGCAGAAAGGCGATGCCCCAGGGGTGTTCCAGGCCGTCGGCGATGATCTGCGTGTCGAGCTCGAGGGTATTTTCCAGCTGCGGTGCGCGGGTCTGATCCTCGAAGGCCGGCGTCTGTGAGGGGACGTTGGGTGGGCCGACATCGACCGGCTCGGCCACGGCAGGCGCCGTGGTCATCAGAACGGCAACAAAGGGCGATAGAAACGGCACGACACGCATGGGCACTCTCCAGGTGGTCTGAATCAATGATAACGGTCTGATTCAGCCTCGCATGCCACACGCGTCGATGCCCGGCGCCTTCAGCTCCGGCTCAAGCCGAAGCGCCGGGGGCGAGCTCGACTAGAGCATGCCGTCGGCGATGGCGCGTGCCATGGTCGGCGCCAGCGGCAAACGGGGCAAAAGCGTGGCCTGGTAGGCGTGATAGAGATCCGGCTTGCCCGACCATACGGTGTTTGACGGTTGATTGTGACGATCAAGCTCCTGATGCCAGCTGCCGCGCTCGCGGTCGATCATGAAGCGGTCGATGTAGTCCCAGAACCGTCGATACCAGCGCTCGTAGTCACCACTGCCGGTGCGCTTGAGCAGCATCGCGGCGGTCGCGGCGGCCTCGGCCACCACCCAGTGCATACGCTCGTGCACCACCGGCGCATTGTTCCAGTCGTGGGTATAGATCAGCCCCGGTTCGCCATCGACCTGCCAGGCCAGCTCGGTGGCGCTGTGAAACAGGCCGCGGGCGTCCTCGAGCAGCCAGCCCGGCGTCTCGTCGCCCTCGCGTAGCAGGCTGCCTTCCAGATGCAGCATCAGCCGCGCCCACTCGAACGCGTGGCCGGGCGTGGCCCCATAGGGGCGAAACGCATCGCCGGGCTTGTCCCGGTTGTAATCGCGCCACTCCTGCCAGTCGCTGTCGAAATGCTCGACCACTCGATAGTCGTTGGGGCGTGCGTGGGCGTGGATGATCCTTTCGACAATCGACAGGGCGCGCCGGCGCCATACGGGCGCCTCGAGCACGTCGGCAAGCTGTAAAAAGGCCTCGGTGGCGTGCATGTTGCTGTTGCCGCCGCGATACGCCTCGTCATCATTCCAGTCGCGGGAGAAGCCCTCGCGCAGCCGGCCCTCATTTTCATCCCAGAAGTGCGTCTCGAGCATGTCGGTGATGTCGTCGAGCAGCGGCCCGGCGTCGTCATGACCGGCCTGCCAGGCGCTGGCGGCGGCGAGTGCGACAAAGGCGTGGATGTAGGCCTGCTTGGTCTGCGTTTCGCCCTCGCGCGGCAGCTCGCCATACCAGCCGCCGTGCTCGTCATCGTGCAGGGCGCCGCGCAGGGCGGCCACGCCGTGGGCCACCAGCGGTGCGGCACCGGGTTCGCCACGCATGGCGGCCAGCGCAAAGCAGTGGGTCATGCGCGCGGTAATCATGGTGTCGGGATGGGCGTCCTCCAGCAGTCGGCCGTCGTCGTCCAGCGCGGCAAAGCCGCACTCGGGATGGCGCGAGGCGCGATAGAAGGCCAGCAGGCGCTGGCCCTCGGTCTCGAGCCAGTGATGGTGGGCGCGGCGGTCGAGCCAGCTGTCGCTACGCGGGGAAAGATGTTGTGTGGTGCCGGGCATGGGGGTCAGGGCCTCCTTTATCCGTGATATAACGGTGCCGACCCGGCCAGAGAACGGCAGTGCCGGGGCGGGCAATAACCGCGCGCAGCCCCTGACGAGGGTCAGCGTCATGTGTCTGATATCCTGGTGGGCGTACAATCACCCCGCAAGGCTCATTCTCAATCCAAAAGGCAGCGTCGGCACCATGTCTCCCGAACTCTTCTGGGCCTTTCTGGCCGCCTCGGTACTGATCAGCATTACGCCCGGCGCGGGCGCCATCAATACCATGTCCAACGGCATTCGCTACGGACTCAAGCGCACCCTGCCGGCCATTCTCGGACTGCAGGTGGGGCTGGGGCTGCAGATTCTGGTGGTGGGGGCCGGTCTGGGCGCGCTGCTGGCGTCCTCGGAACTGGCCTTCATGCTGATCAAGTGGGTCGGGGTGGCGTATCTGATCTATCTGGGTATCAGCAAGTGGCGAGAGAAGGCCGTCGACATCGAGGCGGCCTCGAGCGATGCGCCCCGGGAGGGCGCCATGGCGCGCTTCTGGAAAAGCGTGCTGGTCAATGTGACCAACCCCAAGGCGACCATTTTCATGATCGCACTGCTGCCGCAGTTTCTCGACCCGGCGCTGTCGCGTGTGGCGCAGTTTACCGTCATGGGGGTCACCATGATCGGCATCGACATCCTGGTGATGTGCGGCTTTGCCGGCCTGGCCACCCTGGTGGCCCGCTGGCTGCGCTCACCGCGTCAGCAGCGGCTGCTCAATCGCGTGTTCGGCGGGCTTTTCGTGTTCGTGGCCGGGCTGCTGGCGACCTGGCGCGCCTGAGGGCGTCAGGTGATCTCGCGCCAGGGCATGTCGATCGTCTCGGGAAAAGAGGTCGTGTCGACAGGCGGTCGCAGCGGCTGCATCAGCTGGCCCCACCACCGGTCGTGCTCGGGCGTTTTGAAGTTCTTGAGCCCGCCGGTGGGTGTGAAGGTGATCTCGCCGAAATAGATGTGACCCGCTGTCAGATACAGATCCACCCGGGCAAAGTCGAACCCCTCGGACAGCCTTTTGGCCACCTCGATGGCGTCATCAAGGCGTTTGGGTTTCGGGATTCGCCGCCCGGTGGTGAAACGGTCCTTGACCACCTCGACCAGATTCCAGTCGACGTCGTAGTAATCCACGGCAAAATCGGTGAAGCGGTCCTGCACCACCTCGATATAGATTTCGGGGTCACGCCGGTCCGGGCGTCGAAAGCAGTAGAACTTGAAGTCCATGGGCGGGCGGTTGTAGTCATCGAGCAGCAGCGCTTCAAACAGCAGCCGGGGCTCGATCTCCCGATAGTGCGACTCGCGGCTGACGGCGTAGTAGTCGGCGTTCATCCAGTGTCTGCCGATGCTGTCCAGAAGCTGTAGCGGGTAATCCTGCTTGTTTCTCACCAGCAGATTGAAGCCCGAGCCGTGATTGCCCTTCATGACAAAGCTTTCCGGCAGCCGGGCGTACATGGCCGGCGTCAGCTCGGTTGTCTGGCCATGACACGGAATCAGATACTCGTCACCGACAATGGCGGCCACGTAATCGCGTACCGCGTACTTGTCGCTTAATATCGAGTACACCGGCTCAGGGTCAAAACGACGCCGGCAGATCTTTTCATTAAAGGTCTGCGGGCGGTTCAGATCCGGAAACTTTCCAAACTCGCGTCGGTAAACAAACGAGACATAC
Organism: Kushneria sp. EE4; assembly: GCF_977968315.1. Next base: position 2,961,134 of record NZ_OZ386212.1, on the reverse strand, counting down.
AGCTTGTCGTTGATACGCGATGTCAGTGCCTTGCGCGCTCTGCGAGCGAGCGATCTGCAGGTGGCGCCGGGTGTCCTCTGCCCGGTGCCGTCGACGGGGGCTCCCCTCATGCCACTGATCCCTTGATTCCAGGAGGACAAGACTTCGTCCTCGTTATGTAAGCGTCTTGTGTTTCTTAAGGTGACATTGTGCTGCGCTTATCACTGTGCTGGAAAAGTCATGTTTTCAACTTAAGATCGCGCAGACCGTCTGATTCGGCAGTCATTTTAATTTGTTACCACACAGAAAGGCCGCTCGCCCCGGGTGTGGTGGCGAACGGCCTGCCATGGCGTTTGTCCCCGTTTCATGGCTGAAAACGCCCTGCCGGCAGGCCGACAGGGCGTTTTGTCAGCCGCCGGCAGGCGGGTAGAACCAGTCGACGACGCCCAGGGTCATGAAGGGCACGTAGGTCACGATCATCAGCAGTACAAACAGCGCGCCGATCATGGGCAGGTTGACCTTCGTGGTCTGCCACATATCGGTTTTGGCAATCGAGCAGGAGGTCGCCAGCACCGAGGCCACCGGCGGAGTCTGCTGGCCGATGGCCAGATTGAGCGTCAGAATCAGACCGAACTGGATGGGGTCGACACCGATCTGCTGGATCAGCGGCATCACGATCGGCACCACCAAGATAATGGCCGCCGCACCGTGCAAAAACATGCCCAGTACCAGCAGCAATACGTTCAAAAGTGCCAGCACCAGAATCGGGTTTTGCGTGATGTCCAGAATGCCGCGGGCGAGCTGCTGCGGGATCTGCATTTCGGTGAGATAGACCCCCAGAATGGCCGAGGTGGCCACCAGCAGCATGACCACCGACGTCTGCACTACGCCATCCAGCACGGCGCGATACAAAAGCCTTGCGTTGAATTCGCGGTAGATGCACCCACCGATGACCAGCGCAGCCAGCACTGCGATGCCGGCGCCTTCGGTGGCCGTGACAAAGCCGCTGAAGATGCTGCCCAGAATCACTACCGGCAGTAAAAGCGCCCAGAAGGCCTCTCGAAACGCCTTGCCCAGCCGTGACAGGGAGAAGCTCTCCTCGCGCGGCAGGTTGTATTTGACCGCGTAGTAATAGCAGCAGCCCGCCAGCAGCACGCCGCCCAGAATGCCCGGCACGATCCCGGCCACGAACAGCTTGATGATGGAGGTTTCGGCGATGGCGCCGTAGAGAATCATCGACAGCGACGGCGGAATAATGATGGCAAGCGAGGCCGAGGATGACGTGATGGCGGCGGCGAAGTTGGCGTTGTAACGTCGCTTTTTCATCTCCGGAATCAGAATCGAGCCGGTGGCGGCCACATCGGCCACGGCCGAGCCCGAGATCTCGGCAAAAAACATCGACACGCCCACGTTGACCATCGCCAGCCCGCCCCGGACAAACCCGATCAGCGCCGAGACAAAGTTGATCAGCCGCTTGGACAGCCCGGTGGTGTTCATCAGGGCGCCGGCCAGAATGAACAGCGGAATGGCCACCAGCGGAAAGCTTGAGGCCCCGGTAAACAGCGCCAGCGGCACGTTGACCAGTGAATCAAACCCCTGAGCAACAATGATGCCTACCACCGCGACCACGCCGATGGCCACGGCAATGGGCACATTGACCAGCACCAGGGCAAACAGTGCCGGAATCACGAGCAAAATATTCATGAGCGTCTCCCGTGCTCGGCGTGGCTGGCCTGCGCTTCTTCAATCGCGGCGTCGATCTCTGCCTGCTCGCTGTCCCGGTTTTGCTGCATGTCGCGCCAGGCCTGCGGCATGCTGACCAGCTCACAGAGAATAAAGAGCACCGCGCTGATGGGGATCACCGACTGCACCACGTCCATGGTGACCGAGGGGAGCGAGGCCATCGTGTCCCAGCCCACCACCGGCAGTACCAGATAGCCATACCAGGCAATGATGGCGTAGAAGGCGATCACAACGATTTCCGAAAATACGAACAGCGCGGCGCGAAGCGGTACCGGCATCTTTTTGACCAGCCCGGCAAAACCCATGTGCGCGCGCTTGAGCGCGGCCAGGGCGGCGCCGTAAAAGCTCAGCCAGCAAAGCCCGATGGCGGCGACCTCGTCGTACCAGGGCAGCGACCAGCCCAGCGTGCGATAGAACACTCCCATCAGCACCACGACTGTCAGCGCCAGCAAAAGCCCGACGCAGAAGACCTCCAGCGTTTTCTCCAACGCCGTTTTCAATAGATGACCCACGCCGCGCTCCCCCGGCGCATGCGCGGGGGAGGCCTCCTTCGGTCGCGTGCGGGGGAACCCCTCCTGCGAGTGTGTCTGTGCCATGACGTACTCCCTTGTCGTTGTGCGTCACCGGTCAGTTTTGGCCTTCAGCGCCGCGGGCCCGCTCGATCAGGGTCTCGCCCCCGTCGACCCGTTCGGCGAAGCGCTCGTAGACCGGCTGGCTGGCCTCGATAAAGGCGTCGCGATCCACCTCATTGATGTTGATGCCTTCGGCTTCAAAGCGCTCAAGCAGCTCATCGTCGATTTCCTGACCGCGCTTGAAGGCCCACTGCTGGGCGGCCTGCGCCTCTTCATGGATCGCCTCGCGGACTTCCCGGCTCTGGCGGTCCCACCAGTCCAGGCCGGTCATCAGCCAGAAGGGTGAATAGACGTGATTGGACATCGACAGATAGTTTTGAACCTCATGAAGACGCGCGCCGTAGATGTTGGTCAGCGGGTTTTCCTGACCGTCGATGACGCCCGTCTGCAGGCCGACAAAGACCTCGGAAAAGGCCATCGGCGTGGGGTTGGCGCCCCACTGGGTGAACATCATGCTGCGCCACTCGCTGGGCGGAACGCGGATCTTGAGGCCCTTGAGATCGGTCGGGGTGTTGATCGCACGACGATTGTTGGTGATCTGGCGAAAGCCGTTTTCCCAGGTCGAGATCGGCACCAGCCCGCGTGCTCGCGCCCGCTCGGCCAGTTCGGTCATGACCAGCTCATCGTTAATGCGCTGCATCTGTTCGCGACTGTTGATCAGATACGGCAGGTCAAACAGCGCAAAAGCCGGCACGACCGAGGACATCACGGTGGAGATGCCGGCCATGTCGACGGTTTTCAGGCGCAGTTTCTGCACCAGCTGCTTCTCGTCGCCGATCTGGCCGCTGTCGTAATACTCGATCTGGTAGTCATCGCCCAGCCGTTCCTGCAGGGCGTCGGCAAAGCGTTTGGTCGTCTGGCCCTGTAGGCTCTGGGCCGAGCCACCGATGGCGATGGTGATCTTCTCGGCCAGGGCCATGCCGGGGGCGGCCAGCAAACAGCTCGCCACCGCGGCCGCGATCAAGGGGGAAATCCGAATGCGCATCATGAGGTCACTCCTTTAGACAGGATGCCCGGGCGGGCGGAAGGATCAGTCGTTTGTGGCAAGCGCTCGGGCATCGCGGGCGCGCGTTGCCATGCGGGCGGCCAGCAATAGCGCCTGGCGCGAGGCGCCGATGTCGGCGACGCCGCGCCCGGCAATGTCGTAGGCCGTGCCGTGGGCCGGCGTACACACCGGAAAGGGGAAGCCGCCGAGCATCGTGACGCCGCTGTCAAAGCCCATCAGCTTCATCGCGATCTGGCCCTGGTCGTGATACATGGTCAGCACTGCGTGATAGCCCTCGCGCGGGGCGCGCAGGAAAACCGTATCCGCTGGAAAGGGCCCTTCGACATCCCAGCCCCGGTCACGGGCCTGTGCCACCGCCGGGGCGATAATCTCGATCTCCTCGGTGCCGAAGTTGCCACCGTCGCCGGCGTGCGGATTAAGACCTGCCACCGCGATGCGCGGCGTTTTGATGCCGGCCTGCTCAAGGCACTGCTGGGTCAGCGCGATCTCTTCGAGAATGGCCTTTTCATTGAGGGCTGCGGCGACCTGCGACAGCGGGATGTGCGAGGTCACCCGGGCATTCCAGATGTTGTCGAGTATGTTGAATTCACGCGCTTTGCCTTCAAAGCCGACGGCGCGCGCTACAAAGCGGATCTCGTCGTCATAGTCGGGGTTGGCGTAGCGCATCGCCTGCTTGTTGAACGGCGTAAAGCACACCGCCTCCACTTGCCCCTCACCGGCCAGCGCCAGCGCCTCGTTGAAGTTGCGCGAACAAAAGGTGCCGCCGGCCAGCGAGGGCACACCGCGCTCGATGTCATCGACTGCCAGATGACCGAGATCGATAAAGGCGGCCTGATCCGGCGGGCTGTCCTTCAATGCGTCAAGGGTGGTCGTGATCAGCTCGGGAGAGAGACTGGCCGCGCGGGCGCCTTCATCGAAAATGCGCCGATCGCCAATGATCACCAGCCTTGCGGCGGCGTTGACGGCCTCATCGGTGGCCAGTCGGGCGGTCAGTTCCGGGCTGATGCCGGCCGGGTCGCCCATCGCCAGCGCGATCAGGGGGCGGTAGGTTCCAGCAGAGGTGGTATGGGTCATGGCATGTCTCACCGTTGGCGAAGGAAAAATCCTGCTTGACGATGAGCCTGCGCCCGAATGAATAATGTATACATTATACGTTGGTCGTTAAATGCTTCTGAGCCTCCTGGACATAAGTTCAAGCACAGCAGGGCGCAACACGACTTACGCTCAGGGCAGGGCACGGCCACGGATATCTGCCCTGTATCGATGTCAAAAGGCCGGCATTTTGCCCATTGCAACGAGTGAGACCCATGAACAACAGACCCACCCCCCGTGATGGCACGCCAGGCACCATCGCACGTGCGTCGCTGCATGACGCCATTACCAATCGCCTGCGTGACATGATCATTGAAGGCGAGCTCGAGCAGGGCGCGCGCATCTATGAAGGCCCGCTGTGTGAGTCTCTGGGCGTATCGCGTACGCCCCTGCGCGAGGCGCTGCGCTTTCTGGCAAGCGAGGGGCTGGTGGAGCTGGTCCCGCAGCGCGGCGCCCGCGTGCGTCAGTTCTCGGCCCGCGATATCGAGGACATGCTGATTCTGATTCGCTCGCTGGAGGAGCTGGCGGCTCGACTGGGCTGTCAACGTGCCGACGATGACGAGATTGCCGGAGTGCGGGCGCTGCACGAGCGCATGCTGGCCTGCTATCACCAGAGGGACCGGCTTGAGTACTACAAAAACAATCAGCTGATCCACTCGGCGATGGTGGCGCTGTCTCACAACGAGCCGCTGATCCAGACGCACGACTCGCTGCAGTCACGGCTCAAGCGGGTGCGCTTTATCGGCCATGATGGCCCGGACAAATGGGCCGCCGCCGTCGATGAGCATGAACGCATCATGACAGCGCTGGAGGCCCGCGATGAAAACGCCCTGGTCGCCGCGCTGGGAGAACACCTGGGCTATGCCTGGGAGCGGGTCAGAGATGTCGTATAGCCGGAACGGTCAGCCTGTCGCGGCAGGGCCCCGGCGGGGCAGATAGTGCACGTGCAGACAGCCATGATGCGGCGAGCGCTCGATCACGGTGTCCACGCCGTAGACGTCTCTAATACGCTCAGGCGTAAGTACTGACTCCGGCGTGCCGGCAGCCGCCACGCGGCCTTCCTTGAGCAGTACCAGCTGATCGCAGAACATGGCGGCGAGGTTGAGATCGTGCAGGGCCATCACGCAGGTGGTGGACAGCCGCCGGACCAAGGCAAGAATCTCGAGCTGGTGCTGGATGTCGAGATGGTTGGTGGGCTCATCGAGCAACAGCTCCCGCGGGCGCTGGGCCAGCGCTCGGGCAATATGGACGCGCTGGCGCTCGCCGCCGGACAGCGTATGCCAGCTCTGGTGGCGCCGGCTGCCCATGCCGACCTGGGCCAGCGCCTGCTCCACGGCGGCGGTGTCGGCGGCGCCCCAGCCGCTGAGAATCGAGCGCCACGGGGTGCGGCCCAGCCGGACCACGTCCAGCACGGTGACATCGGCATCGGTGGTGGCGCTTTGCTCGACCAGCGCCAGCCGCCGGGCCACGTCGCGGCGTCCCAGCTGATCGATCGAGGTGTCATCGAAGGTGATCACGCCGTCGGTGGCGCGGCGCAGGCCACACAGAAGGCGCAGCAGCGACGACTTGCCCGAGCCGTTGGGGCCGAGCAGGGCGACAGTCTCGCCTGGGGTGATCGCAAGGCTCACGTCATCAACGATCAGGCGACCGGCCGTCGACCAGCTCACCCCGTTGGCCTGTATCGACATGCTATGTCTCTCCGGGTGAGTAAGTGATCGCTTTCATTACATCGGCGGTCTGGCGCGGTACAAAATCATGGCAAACACCGGCGCACCGACCAGCGCGGTGACCACGCCGATGGGCAGGCTCTGGCTGGGCAGGATCACGCGCGAGACGATATCGGCCAGCACCATGAAAATCGCCCCGATCAAAAGCGAGGCCGGCAACAGCCGCACATGCGCGGTGCCGACAATAAAGCGCGCAGCGTGAGGGATAACCAGCCCGACAAAGCCGATCGCGCCGACCATGCTGACCATGGTTGCAGTCATCAGCGCCGTGACGGCAAACAGGATCAAACGCACCGCGCCGACCGGAATGCCCAACGCTGCGGCGGCGTCCTGACCGAAGGTAAAGGCGTCCAGCGCCCGGGCAAACAGCAGACAGATCAAAAACCCTGGAATGACCACGGCCAGTGCCAGGGTGACATCCGGCCAGCGCACGCCGCCCAGATTGCCCAGCAGCCAGAACATGATGCCGCGCACCTGCTCGGCGCTCGCCGAGGTGCTGATTACCCAGGCGGTGAGCGCGTTAAAAAGCTGCGAGCCGGCAACGCCTGCCAGAATGATGCGGTTGGGGCCGGTTGAGGCGCCCCGTGACAGCGCCAGCACCACGGCAAAGGCGCCCAGCGCGCCCAGAAAGGCCCCCAGCGACAGGCCGATCACGCCACCGCCCATGCCCAGCACCATGATGCACACCGCTCCGGTCGAGGCGCCTGCCGAGATGCCCAGCACGTAGGGCTCGGCCAGCGGATTGCGCAACAGCGCCTGCAAAATGGCGCCGCACAGCGCCAACCCTGCGCCGCAGCAGGCCGCGACCAGTGCCCGGCTCAGGCGATACTCGCGGATGATGCTTTCATGAATGCGGTCAAGTGGGTACTCACTAACGCCCAATGCGTTGCTCAGCGCCTTGAAGGTCGTGGACAGCGGAATATGAATCTCGCCGATCGACACCGCCAGCGCCATCGCCAGCACCAGCGCCGCCAGGGCCAGCACGATCAGCCCCAGATGCAGGCCCTGACGGTGTCGGGTGCCGGACGCCGTCAGGCTCATGGGCCTTCGTTCGAGGCGGGCTCGGCGGTCAGGCCCAGGCCACTCAGGCCACTGGCCACGACCTCCAGCCCCTCGACGGTGCGCAGGGTCGGGTTCATCGCCTGGGCATCGAGCACGATAAACCGGTGATGCTTCACGGCGCTCATCTCGCGGGTGACCGGGTCGTTTTCCAGAAAGTCGATCTTTTGATGGATGTCGTCGGCCGGGAAATTGCGTCGCGCCATCTGCCCCAGCACGATCACATCCGGGTCAGCGGCGGCGATGCGCTCCCAACTCACGGCCGGCCACTCCTCGTCGCTTTCAATGATGTTGTGCGCGCCGAGTTTTTTCATGATGTAGCCCGGTGCGCCGAGCTGCCCGGCCACCCAGGCCTCCCCCGAAAGCTCGGCGCTGGAAAACCACCACACCATGGAAAGGTTATCCGGGGTGCCGGCACCGGCCGCCACGGCGTCACGTTCGCGCTGCATTAGCGTGCTCACCAGCTCGGTGCCGCGCTCGGGGACGTTGAAAATCTCGGCCAACTCTTCGATTTCGCGGTGGATCAGCGTCATGTCAAAGGCCTGTGTGCGGGCGCCATCACTGTTGGCCTCCCCGCCATAGACTCGCCCCACGCAATCGGTCGGGGAGAGATAGGTGGGCACGCCGAGCGCGGCAAACTGCTCGCGGCGAGCCACGCGCCCTTGGGGGCCGACATCGGTTTCAAACTGCGCCGCCACCAGGTCGGGATTTTGCCCCAGCACGCTCTCAAAACCCGGCACGCCGCTTGAAAGACGCGGGACGTGATCGTTGGCGGCGCTGAGTGGCGCCGGCACGTCACCGATCCAGACCGCACTGGCGGCCATGCGATCGGCAAGCCCCAGTGAGAGCAGAATCTCGGTAGTGTTCTGGCCGATGCTGACCGCGCGCTGCGGCGGGGCGTCAACGGTGACCCGGGTGCCGCAGTTGTCCAGTGTGATCGGGTAGGGGGCAGCGGTGTCGGCGGCCTGCGCCCTGAAAACGGGCGCCATGAAAAGAAGCAGCAAGGCAGCAGGGCGCAGAAGGGCAGAAGGCATCGAAGAGTCCGGTGAGCAGGCAGTGGATCAGGACGTGAACATACCCGACGCACCGGATCGACAAAAGCGAGCCGAATTCAGTCGGGTATGTCGCGTCATTCATGCAGGCGGTCAGGCCCTGTTGTTTAGAACATGAGGCTCAGGTCCGGGCGCGCTCCTGGCGCAGTGACAGTACCAGCATCCAGAGCGTGACCGCCGAGCAGGCCGCCATCGCCAGTACCACGGCGGTAACCGACATCGGCAGGCGCGAGGAGAGCGCGCTGACCACACCGGCAATGCCGAACTGCGACGCCCCCAATAGCGCCGCGGCCGTGCCGCTGTTGACGCCGAAGTATTCGATAAACGAGGCCTGAATGTTGGGCGCGATCGCCCCGACCATGCCGATGCTGACCATCATCGCCGGCAAAAACACATAAAGCCCCGCATCGAAGACGCTGGCCAGCAGCAAAACGCCAATGGCGCCGGCCTGAATGCAGGTCGCCCCGCGCAGAATGCGCCGTGAGCCGAAGCGCTCCAGCAGCGAGCGGTTGGTCAGATTCGCGATCAGCATGACGATAACGTTGGCGCCGAACAGCAGCCCGAAGGTGTGCTCATTGGCACCGAAATGCGTCTGATAGACAAAGGAGGCGTGGGTGACAAAGATCATCAGCACCGAAAACGACGCCGCCTGCCAGAACAGAAAGGGTAGCGCCTGGCGGGTGGCCAGCACCTGGGCGTAGCGCTTGAATATACTGACCTTCGGCCCCGGCGGGGCACTCGGCGCGGCCTTGCCGGTGTCCTTGAACGCGACCATTTTCAACAGCGGAATGACCAGCAGGGCATAAAGTGCCAAAAACAAAAAGATGAACGGCCAGCCGCCCAGACTCAGCAGCACGCCACCTACGGTCGGGGCGATGCCGGGGGCCACCACCATGATCAGCCCGATCAGGCTGAAAAGCCGCGCCGCTTCCACGCCCTGAACGCGGTCGCGCACCAGTGCCGGCACCGACACCAGCGTCCAGCCGGCGCCAAAGGCCTGCAGGGCACGAAAGGCCAGCACGCTGTCGAGCTGCTCGCTTTGCCAGATCAAAAGGCTTGCCACGCTATACAGGATCAGCCCCGAAAACATGATCTTCTGACGCCCGAACTGATCCGACAGCGGCCCGCCGATGAGCTGGCCGATCGACATCGTGAAGATATAGATCGACACGCTCAGCGAGACATCGCTGATGGACACGCCCAGAGACTCGGCCATGGCAGGAAAGGCGGGCAGATAGGCGTCAAGCGAGAAGGGGCCGATGGCGGCCGTCAGCGCCAGCACCACGGCCAGCGAGAAATGAGAAGGGGTTCTGGATGCCATGAAGCGTTTGCGCCTGAAGTCGATCGAGGAAGTGAAGCCGCTATTATGGCGAAGTGAGATGCATTATCAACGAGCGTCTCCCCGGCCGCCCACGCAACGGGACGGCCGGACGAGCGGGCAGGGCCTGTCGATTACGCACTTCCGGTCGCAGGCGCCGACGTCAGGGCCTGACAGGCCTGGGCAATACGCTCACAGGCTTCGCCCAGGCGCTCGGTGGCGGCGGCAAAGGAGACGCGAAACCAGGGTGCCAGGCCAAAGGCCGTGCCCGGCACCACGGCCACGTGCGCCGTCTCGAGCAGAAACCGCGCCACGTCGACATCTCGCTCAAGCACCTCGCCGTCCGGCGTCTGGCGACCGATCAGCCCCTGACAGCTGATAAAGAGATAAAACGCGCCTTCGGGGGCGCGACACGACAGCCCGTCGATGGCATTGAAGGCGGCCGTGCACATATCGCGACGCTGGCGGAAAATCTCGAGATGCTCATCGAGAAAGTCCTTGGAGCCGTTAAGCGCCTCCACGGCCGCGGCCTGAGAGATGGCGCTGGGGTTGGTGGTCATCTGGCCCTGCAGCGTCGCCATGGCGCGGATCAGATCCTTCGGGCCGCCGCCAAAGCCGATGCGCCAGCCGGTCATGGCGTAGCCCTTGGAGACGCCGTTGACGGTGAGGGTGCGCTCGTAAAGCTCCGGCACGACGGCGGCCAGGGTGGTAAAGGCCCAGCCGTCGTAGGTCAGGTACTCGTAGATGTCGTCGCTGATCACGAACACGTGGGGGTGGCGCTTTAACACCTCGCCCAGCGCGACAAGCTCATCGCGATGATAGCCGGCACCGGTCGGGTTGGCCGGCGAGTTGAGAATCAGGCACTTCGTCTGTGGGGTAATCGCCGCCTCGAGCTGCTCGGGGCTGATTTTGAAGTCCTGTGTCTCACCGCACTCGACGCAGACCGGCATGCCGCCGGCCAGGCGCACCATGTCCGGGTAGGAGACCCAGTACGGTGCGGGGATGATGACCTCGTCGTCGGGGTCGATCAGGGCAAACAGGGCGTTGAAGATGACCTGTTTGCCGCCGGTGCCCACCGAGATCTGATCGGTTGAGTAGCGCAGGTTGTTGTCGCGCTCGAACTTGGCCGCGACCGCCTGCTTGAGCTCGGGGGTGCCATCGACATCGGTATAGCGGGTGTGGCCATCGTCGATGGCACGCTTGCCGGCCTGCGCGATGTGGGTGGGTGTGTCGAAATCCGGCTCGCCCTGCGACAGGGTAATGACATCCAGGCCTTCGCGACGCATCTCGGCGGCGCGGCGTGAAATGTCGATCGAGGCGGAAGGCTTTATCGTGCTCAGGCGGCGGGCAAGCGTGGTCATGGTCAACGTTCCGGTCATCAGGGGTCGAGTCCCAGAGTAGCGGCTTTGACCGCGGGCGACCACGCATACGCCGCCCGGGCGCGGCTCAGGTCGGCGGCTGGCGGATCAGCTGACGCAGCAGGCGCATCATGGCGGCAACGCCCGGGGGCAGCTGCTGGCGGCGCAGGCTGACCAGTCCATAGGGCTGCACGCTCAGCCGCGTGGACGAGGCGATGATGCGAAAGCGCTGCGGGTCGCACAAAAGCTCGGCCACGCCCCGGGTCGCCACGGTCAGAAACGAGGAGGCGTTGACCAGTGCCAGCGAGGTGGTCAGATCCGAGGTGTCCACGATCCAGTGAGGCGGTTCAAGCCCGCGATGGCGCAGCAGATCATCAACACGCTGGCGCATCAGGGTGCCGGGCGGCTGCAACGCCCAGGGGTAGTCGACCATGGCGGCCAGATCCGGCACCGGCTGCTCGGCCAGCGGGTGGTTCCGGCTGCAGATGAAACAGATTTCCTCCTCGCCGATCTCCTCGAACACGAAGTGCTCGCCGGAAAAACCGGCCGGAATGCGAGAGATCACAAAATTGTAATGACCGTCCATCAGTCCGGATATCAGCGCCCGGCTGACATCGACGTGCACATTGATGCGAAGTCCGGGGCGCTCGCCGTGCATCTGCTCTATGGCGCGTGTGAGCAGTGCCACGGCCGGCTCCATCACCGTGCCGACCCGGACCAGCCCGGCGTGTCCTGCCTGAATGGCGTTGAATTCCTCACCGGCGCGCTCAAGCTCATCGATGATGGTGCGGGCGCGACGAATCATCAGCTCGCCATACAGATTGGGCGAGAGCCCACGGCCGTGGCGTTCGAACAGCGTGGTGCCCAGACGCTCCTCGAGTTCAATCAAAAGCCTCGAGGCCGCCGGCTGGCTGATGCCCAGCACTTCGGCGCTGCGATGCAGGTTGCCCTGCTCACCCAGGGCCACAAACAGCTGCAGATGACGCAACTTTAGTCGTGATCGGAAAAACCAGTCTTCTGGCAGAGTCCCCATGACGTGCGGCTCGTTATCGGTGTGATATCAAAATGGTCATCACTTTGCGGCGTGACCGGCATTGGTCGGGTATTGCCCGGGGACGATATCGTCTGCGGTATTGGACTTACAGCGATGTAAGGCATTTTGCGACCAATGGCGCATCGGCCCGCCCGGGCGTCATGGTCTGACCCGGAGCCGGTTATGCCCAGCACGCCTGAAGCTGCGTTATCCACACCCCTTTTGCTTTTGATCTCGGCGATGGCGATTGCCATTTTGCTGGTGCTGATCATTCGCGTGCGCCTGCACCCTTTCTTCTCTCTGGTCATCGTCAGTATCGGCACGGCGCTGGCCACCGGTATCGGCGTGGGCGATCTGATCGAGACCCTGACCGGCGGCTTTGGCCGAACGCTGGGCAACGTGGCCATGCTGATCGGCTTTGGCGCCGTGCTCGGGCGGATCGTTGCCGTCTCCGGCGGTGCGCGAGTGCTCTCCGACACCCTGATTCGCATCTGCGGGCGCGAGCGCGCGCCGCTGGGGCTGTCGATTGCGGCACTGCTGTTCTGCTTTCCGATCTTTCTTGATGCGGCCTATGTGGTGATGCTGCCGATCATCTTTGCCGTCGCCCGCGAGCTCAAGGGCTCGCTTTTGCTCTACGGGCTGCCGGTGGCGGGCTCGGCGCTGGTCATGCACGCCCTGATGCCGCCTCATCCGGGGCCGGTGGCTGCGGCGGTCTTCCTGGAAGCCGATATCGGTCTGGTGCTGTTCGTCGGGCTGCTGGTCGGTCTGCCCACCTGGTATGTGATGGGCTATCGCCTGGCCGTGGCCCTGGCCAACAAGACGCCGTTTCAGTCGGTGCCTGATGTGATGGGCGGTGAGGAAGACGACGGCGGCCCGCGGCCGAGCTTTGGCACCGTGCTGCTGGTGCTTTTGCTGCCGCTGGTGCTGATTTTCATGAACACCGGCATCTCGACGCTGATCTCGGCCGGCACTCTGCCCGATGACAACGCGCTGCTTGATGCCTTCGTCGTCATCGGCGAGACCCCGATCGCGCTGTTGATCAGCACCTGCGTGGCGATGTGGCTGTTGATCTTTCGCCGTGGCCTCAAGGAACCCATGGAGGCCGTCAACGACATCATCGAGAAAGCGCTGGCGCCGGTGTGCACCATCATCCTGATTACCGGTGCCGGCGGCATGTTCGGCGGGGTGCTCACCGCCAGCGGCATCGGCAACGCCCTGGCGGAAAGCCTGGATGCGATCGGCATGCCGCTGATCCTGGCCGGCTATCTCATCGCCTCGGTCATTCGTATCGCCCAGGGCTCGGCCACCGTGGCCGGCACCACGGCCGCCGGCATCATGGCGCCTGCCGTGCTGGCCGAGCCGGCGCTGGCCGGCATGCCGGCGGCGTGCATCACGATCGCCATCGTGGCCGGTGCCATCGGCTATTCCCACGTCAACGATTCGGGCTTCTGGCTGGTCGGCCGGTTTCTGCAGGTCGAGACCCGCACCATGCTGCGCACCTGGAGTGTGATGTCGACCGGGATTTCCCTGATGGCCTTTGGTCTGGTCTGGGCGCTGTTTGCCCTGGTGACATAAGGGCCCTGTCAGCGGGCCCGCCGGCCATGCCCCGGGCCCTGATGAACGTTTTCTGCAAGCCCCTCAAAAGGAGATGTACCCATGCCTTATACCGCTGATGACTGGCCGATCACGGCCGCCCTGCTGCAGTTTTCCGGCGTTGATGCCCAGGGGCGCGCCGTCAACGAGGCCGACGCCTCGCACTGGCAAAGCGTGTTCGAGGAAGTTCGCGATGCCGGTTTTGATAACGCCGATCTGTTCGACAGCTGGATCAAGCCCGGCGATCTTTCCGGTGATCGGCTGGAAGCGCTCAGTGGCGCGGCGAAGAAGGTGGGTATCGGGTTGCCGTCGGTCTCGGCGATTCGTCGCAGCGTGATCGACGCCGAGCATGGCGAGGACAATCTGGCCTACAGCCACCGCACGCTGGAAGCCGCCGCGGCGCTGGGCTGCCGGGTGGTCTCCTTCGGCCTGCACCAGGCCCTGACCCCGGAGCAGCAAAAGCAGCTGTGGTTCTGGACCGTGGAAGGCCACAAGGACCCGAAGGCCGATCGCGACATGTGGAATCTGGCCGTGAAGCGTCTGCAGGAGCTGGGCCGCCACGCCGACGAGCTGGGCCTTTTGATGTCGCTTGAGATGTATGAAGACACCTATCTGGGCACGGCGGATTCATCCGTGGCGCTGGTCAAGGATATCGGTCTGGACAACGTCGGCATCAATCCGGACGTGGGCAACCTGATCCGTCTGCACCGCCCGATCGAGCCCTGGCTCGAGATCATGGAAAAGACCATGCCGTATGCCAACTACTGGCACGTCAAAAACTATATCCGCGACGAGGACGTGGCACGCGATTACTACGTGGCCATGCCCGCGCCGCTGGAATCGGGTCTGATCAGCTATCGCAAGGCGTTCGAGATTGCACTGGCCAACGGCTTTCAGGGGATCATCTGCACCGAGCACTACGGCGGCGATGGCCTGAGCGTGTCCAGCAGCAACCAGCGTTACCTGCGCGAGAAGATCCTGCCGCGCACATCGGACTATGCCCTCGGTACAAGCCAGGTTCGCCAGGGCTGAGGGCCCATGACTACAGGGAGTGAAGGTTCATGACACGCAAGATTGCCATTGTCGGTTCGGGGTACATGGGCGGCGGTATCGCCCAGGTCATGGCGCTGGCCGGTGCCGAGGTATTGATCAGCGACGTCTCGCTTGAGGTCACCCAGGCCAATCGCGAACGGCTGATCGAGGAAACCCGCAAATTCGTCGCCGACGGCCTGTTCCCGAGTGACGCCGTCGAGCGCATCGAACGTCAGGTGAAGGTCGCAGAATCCATCGAGGACGCGGTGCGCGATGCCGACTTCATCGAAGAGGCGGTGCCGGAAAAGATCGACATCAAGCACGAGATCTTTCGTCGCGTCAGCGCCGCGGCGCGCCCCGATGCGATCATCGCCACCAACACCTCGACCATCTCGATTGCCAAACTGTCCGAGGCCGTGACGCATCCGGAGCGGTTTCTGGGCGTGCACTTCTCCAACCCGTCGCCGTTCGTGCCGGGCGTGGAGATCATCCCGCATGAAGGCACGGCCTCCGATATCGTCGAGAAGGCCTGCGCCATCGTCCACGAGACCGGCAAGGAGACGGCCACGGTCAAGGACGTGACCGGCTTTGTGCTCAACCGGTTGCAGTACGCGCTCTTTCACGAGGCGACCCAGCTGCTGGAAGAGGGCGTGGCCAGCGCCGAGGACATCGATACCCTGGTGCGTACGACGTTTGGCTTCCGGCTGCCGTTTTTCGGCCCGTTCGCGATCGCCGACATGGCGGGACTGGATGTCTACAACTTCTGCTATCAGTCGCTGCAGACCGACTTCCCCGAGCGCTTTGCCACCCCCGAGGCGCTCAGCTCGCTGATCGATCAGGGCAAGATGGGCACCAAAAGCGGCGGCGGCTTTACCGACGTGCCGGCCGAGCGTATTCCGGATCTGATCGCCTGGCGCAACCGGGCCTACGTGAAGCTCTCGGAGCTGATGAAGGAGCTCGGGCCGCCGCCGATGAAATAATCCGGCTGACGGCTGTTTTTGAAAGCGCCCGCTCGGGTTACCGAGCGGGCGCTTTTTTATGTCTGAAGGCGCGCGCCGAAAAGGTAGAGTGGCCGTCGTGGCTGCGCCAGGCTCTGGTCATTGCCTATTCATCCAAGGGAGAAAGCCCATCATGGCATCACGACGCGATTTTCTGGCCCTGAGTGCGGTGGCCGCAGCGGCCGGCGTGGCCGCGCCCCGTCTCATGGCAGCGCAAAAAAAGGGTGGCGACAGCGATCAGGCGCGCCGCGACGAGGCATTGCCGAACAATCCGCCGCTGGCCATGGATCTCTTTCCCCCCGAGCACAAGTACGGCGTGGGCGGGACGCAGCTGGGCAACATGTACCGGGTGACCTCCGAAGAAGAGGCCACGGGGATGCTGGCGGCGGCCTGGGAAGGCGGCGCGCGCCATTTTGACACTTCCCCCTGGTACGGTCTTGGGCTCTCGGAGCGGCGCCTGGGCCGGTTTTTGTTTGACAAGGACCCGAGCGAGTATCTGCTTTCGACCAAGGTGGGGCGGCTTCTGATCCCGGATGCCTCGACCAAAAACGCCGGCAACTGGCAGGGCAATCTGCGCACGAACTACCGCTATGACTACTCCGCCGATGGCGTGCGCCGCTCCATCGAGGACAGCCTGCAGCGCATGGGCGTGTCCAAGATCGACCTGGTATATATCCATGATCTGTCGCCGGACAACAAGGACATGGGGTCGCAGTGGCAGGAGTATTTCGAGACCGCCCGCAAGGGGGCCATTCCCGAGCTTGAACGCCTGCGTGATGAGGGCATCATTGGCGGCTGGGGCATGGGCGTCAACGAGATCGAGCCGAGTCTGGCCGCGCTGGATGCCGGCACCCCTGATGTCATTTTGCAGGCCACGCAGTACACCCTGCTCAACCACCGCGACGCGCTGGACCGGCTGTTCCCGGTCTGTCGTGAGCGCGACGTGTCGCTGGTGATCGGCGCGCCGCTGGGCTCGGGTTTTCTGGCCGGCAGCAACCACTGGATGTATAGCACCGACATTCCCGACGGTTTTACAGAGCAGCGCGATCGCATCAGCGCCATTGCCCGCGAGCACGGCACCGACCTGCGCACCGCGGCGCTGCAGTTCTCTGCTGCTCCTGATGTAGTGGGTGCCACTATCCCCGGTGCGCGCACCGCCGAGCACGCCCGCCAGAATCAGGCCTCGATGACCGTCGATATTCCGGCGGATTTCTGGGACGCGCTGAAATCACAAGGGCTGATCGAAGAAGACGCGCCCGTGCCGGGCTGATGTCTTGACCTGCCGGCCTGTCAGATCGGGTCGGCAGGCTGCATCAGGCTGATTCGACGTGCGGCTTCGACGACCTGCTGACCCCACTGCGCCAGCCTTGCCGGATCATAGCGCGATTGAGGCATGGAGATGCACAGGCTGCCTACGGGACGGTTGTCGGCATCCATGATGGCAGCACCGATGGCGCAGATGGCTGGCCGGTAGTTCGACATGTTCAGCGAGTAGCCGCGCTGGCGAATGGCCCCGAGCTCCTCGTGCAGCGTGTCGGCCCGGGTAATGGTCTGTTCGGTAAAGGCGGGCAGGCCTCGGGCGATGATGTCGTCGACTTCCTGATCACTCAACCACGCCATGATCGCCATGCCGTTGGCGGTGGCGTGAAAGGGGGCGGCATCGCCCAGCGGGCTGAAGGTGCGCACGTTTTGCTGGCAGTCGGCGCGGTCGATCAGTACCACGCTGTTGAGCCCGTCAGGGATCGACAGGTGGACGGTCTCATTGGTGGCATCGCGCAGTTCACGCATGGGCTCGCGAGCCGCTGCATAGAGCCTGCCCCCGTTGAGTTCGGGCGGGCGCACGCCCAGTATCCGCGCCCCTACCTCCCAGCGGGTCATATCGCCACGACGCTGGCGCAGCCAGCCCGCCTCGTGAAAGGTCAGCAGCACTCGCTGCACCGTTGATTTGGGCAGTGACAGTCGTTTGGCCAGCTCACCCACGCTGACCGGCTGGTGTTCGGCGACCGCCTCCAGTATTTCCAGACTTTTCAAAAGACTCTTCATTGGCGGCTCATGTCTCGGTGCAGAGCCACAGTGTATCGGCTTGCCCTTCGTTCGTCCCACCCCGACTCGCACATGCAAAAGGAGTTGCCAGCAGCGGGTTCGGGCGTGTAGCGTTTATATATGGCACGGCGTTCCATAATATGGCACGGCGTGAGGCGCGCTTTCCCCACTCGTTGATCGAGGGGTATTCGGGAGCAGGAGATGGCACCAGCACAGTCCTTTCTGGCCGATGATTTTCGCGAGGCCCCCTACTGGTGGGAGGCGTGGCAGCCTCACGACAGTGAAACGAGGGATGTTTCACGTGAAACACACACGGCAATTGTCGGCGCCGGCTATGCAGGTCTTTGCTGCGCGCTCGAACTGGCACGCCATGGCGAAACGGTGACCGTGCTGGAGGCTGGTCTGCTGGGTGCCGGCGCCAGTACGCTCAGCGGTGGTCAGGTAACCGGCGGCGTCAACGTCGGCAAGAGCATGACGGGCAGGGCGGCGCTTGATCCGGCACGCGTCGAGGCAAGGCTCACGGAAGCCGCGGCCGGCTATCGGTTTCTGGAATCCCTGATCAAGCGAGAAGACATCGACTGCGACTACCGCCGCTCGGGCCGTCTGGCGCCGGCCTGGGCCCGGGCGCACCTCGAGAAATGGCAGGCCCGGATCGAACGACTCAACGCCCTGACCGACAGCGATGTGCAGGTGCTCTCACGCGAGGCGTTAAGAGAGGAGCTGGCCACCGACGCCTACGTGGGTGGGGTGTTGATCAACGGGGCCGGCCAGCTTCATCCGGCAAAGTACTACGCCGGGCTGCTCTCGGCCGCCCAAGCCGCTGGCGTTCGGCTGTGCAGTCAGACGCCGGTGACCGATATCACACGTGAAGGGGCGCACTACCGACTCACCACCCCACAGGGCCGGCTGGACGCGGCGCGCGTGATCATCGCGACCAACGGCTACACCGGGGCGCTGTCACCGGCGCTTCGCCGCGGCATCGTGCCGGTCACCTCCCATCAGATCGCTACGCAGATCCTGCCCGAGGCGTTGCAACATGCGCTGATTCCCGGAAAACGCAGCGTGGCTGATACAGGGCGCGTGACGACCTACTACCGCTATTCGCCGGACGGAAAGCGATTCCTGTTCGGCGGCCGGGCGCGCTTTTATCCGCTCAACCGGCGACAGAGTGCCCGCGTGCTGCATCAGCAGATGGTGGCGCGTTTTCCTCAGCTGCATGACGTAGGGGTGAGCTTCAGCTGGGGCGGGCGCGTGGCGGTCACGCTGGACGCGCTGCCCCATATCGGCCGGACGGCGTCGGAATGCTATTACGCCCTGGGCTGCAATGGCAGCGGTATTACGACCATGAGCTGGCTGGGCCATCGTCTTGCCCGGCATCTTATCGAGGGGGAACCGCTCGAAAACAGTGCCTTTGGCACGCCGCTGCCCGGGCATCCGCTCTATCACGGCAGGCCATGGTTCATGCCGGTGCTGGGCAGCTACTACCAGTGGCGTGACCGTCTCGATCGACGCCAGGAGGAGCGCACACGCCGGCCGTGACGCGGCGCCGCCAGACCCGTGGCACAGGCGGTGAGCGCTTTTCCAGCGATGCATCACTTAAAACAATGACCCACAAACGACAGGAGTACGCCGCCCATGGGCCTTCGCATTGGAGTGGATATTGGCGGGTCCTTTACGGATTTCGCCGTACTGGATGACGTCACCGGCGCGCTTGAAAGCCTCAAGGTCTTTTCCCGGCCCGACAGCCCCGGCAGTGAGGTCATCACCGGCATGGAGACATTGTCACGGCGCCATGGCATCGACCCGGCCGAGGTGGTGCACTTCACTCACGGCACGACCGTTGGGGTTAACGCCGTGGTCCAGCGTCGTGGCATTCGGCTGGGGCTGATCACCAATCGCCACTTCGAGGACGTACTCAATATCGCGCGTCTCAAGACGCCGGACATGTACCACCTGATGTCCGTGCGCCCGGCGCCCTTGATCGACCGGCACTGCACCTTTGGCATCGACGGGCGCCTCAACGCCCAGGGCGAGGAGATCGCGCCGCTGGATGAGAACGGCATCGCCGAGACCATTAAAGGGCTTGAGCGCACCGGCTGCGAGGGCGTGGTGATCTCGCTGTTGCATGCCTACCGCAACCCGATGCACGAGCACCGCGTGCGCGACCTGATCGAGGCGGCGATGCCGGGGTTTTTTGTCTCCTGCGCCAGCGATGTCTGGCCGACCATTCGCGAATACGAGCGCACCGTGACCGCCGTGATCGGCGGCTACGTTCAGCCCCGGGTTTCGCACTATCTGGGCTCGCTGCAAAAGGCCCTGATCGAGACTGGCGTGACGGCGCCGCTGCAGGTGACGAAATCCAACGGCGGCATCATGAGTGCCGAGCGGGGCAAGACCGACTGCGTGCAGATGATTCTGTCCGGCACGGCCTCGGGGGTGATTGGCGCGGCCTGGATGGCCAGGCTTTGCGGTATCGACAACGTGATGAGTCTGGACATCGGTGGCACCACTGCGGATGTGGCCCTGATCGTGGGCGGCGAGCCGCGCTACGCCACCGGTGAATATATCGGCGATTATCAGATTCATATTCCGTCGGTGTCGGTGACCTCGATCGGTGACGGCGGCGGCTCGATTGCCAGTGTCGACACGCTCGGCGTGCTCAAGGTCGGCCCCGAAAGTGCCGGCTCGACGCCCGGACCGGTGTGCTACGGGCGCGGCGGCACGGCGACCACCATCACCGATGCCTTTGCCGTCATGGGCATCCTGGGCCAGTCACCGCTTGGCTACGACACGGTCAACCTTGATATTGCCGCATCGCGCCGGGCGGTAGGGCAGCTGGCCGAGACGCTGGGCCAGCCGGTTGAGGCCACGGCCGAGGCCATCGTCAACGTGGCGATTTCGGGCATGTATGCCGGCATCAGCCGGCTGGTATCGCGCTTCGGGATCGACCCGCGCCAGTTTTCGCTGATGCCTTTTGGCGGGGCCGGGCCGATGCTGGCCTGCTATCTGGCGCGTACGCTACACATGCAGACCATTGCCGTGCCCATCACACCCGGCGTGCTCAGCGCCCTGGGCGGTCTGATCGCGGACACCCGCAACGACTTCGTGCGCATCACCTGGTATGACCTGACTCAGGCCACGCTCGAGCGGCTGGATCAGGACCGGGCAGCGCTGGAGCGCGAAGCACGCGAATGGATCATCGAGGAGGCCGGCGACGCCGACCCCGAGCTCACGCTCTCCGCCGAAATGCGCTACAAGGGCCAGTCGTTCGAGATTGAAACGCCCCTGGCCGTTGAGGATGTTCGCCACGCTCGGCTGTCGGCGCTGCGCGACGCCTTTCATCGCGAGCACGAGCGCCTTTATCACTATCGCGACGAAGGGGCCGACATCCAGGTGGTGTCGCTGCGCCTGATCGCCACCGTGCCCACTCCCAAGCCTGCTCTGAAAACCATCGAAACCGCTCGGGAACCGGCACGCCCTTGTGATCACGTGCAGGCCTGGATGGACGGCGCCCATCGTCGGGTGGCGCTGTATCGCCGGGCCGATCTGAGATCGGGGCACCGCTTTGAGGGGCCGGCTATCGTGGCCCAGGACGACACCACCACCAGCGTGCTGCCGGGCTTTTCCGTCAGCGTTGACAGCTGGGGCAATCTGCATCTGATCAATAACGCCGTAACGAACGGGGAGAACCGCGATGGCCTTTGACAACACCGTTGTGCAGATCTTTGCCAACTACTGTGTGGCAGCGGCCGAAAGCATGGCCTACACCCTGGTACGTACGGCGCACTCGACCTTTATCAAGGAAACCGAAGACTTCTCGTGTGCGCTGATCACACCCGAGGGTCTGGCCTTTGCTTCCCCGCGCACGCTGGGGGCGACCTGGTATATCGGGCTCGACTATGGACCGGTGCTGTCACGGATCGAGGACTATCGCCCCGGCGATATCGCCATGACCAACGACCCCTATAGTGGCAGCGTGGCCACCCACACTCCGGACATCGTGATGTGGAAGCCGGTCTTTTATCAGGGCACGCTGATCTGTTTTGTCGGCGGCCATATTCACAACACCGACATGGGCGGCGCTGTGCCGGCCTCGCTGTCGCGCACGCTCACCGAAATCGAGCAGGAGGGCATTCGCTTTCCACCGGTCAAAATCGTGCGCGAGGGTGTGCTCGACGAGTCGCTGCTCGACATCATGGCCGCCAACGTGCGCGTGCCAAAGCAGAACCGGGGCGATCTCATGGCCCAGATCGCGATGCTGCACAACGGCGAAAAGCGGGTGCTGGAGATCATCGAGCGCTTCGGGACGGCGGATTTTTGTACCGGCATGGATGCGCTGCTTGATTACGCTGAACGCCAGGCTCGCCAGGTGATCGCTACCGTCCCCGACGGAGACTATTTCTTCGCCGAATACGCCGACGAAGACAGCGTGGCGGGCAAGCCGATGCGGCTGGCGCTTAATCTGCAGATTCGCGGCGAGGAGGCCATTCTCGATTACACCGGCAGCGATCCGCAGCTGGCCTCCTCGCTCAATATGCCCACCGGCGGCATGGTGCGCCACGCTCTGTCGCTGGTGGGCTATCACTATGTGCTCTACACCCTGCAGGACGACATTTTGCTCAACGCCGGCCTGGACCGGCCGGTGCGCTGTGTCCTGCCCGAGGGCAGTGTGGTCAACGCCGTGGCGCCGGCGGCCGTGGGTATGCGAAGTCTGACCTGCAAGCTCACCCACGTTTTGACCTTCGGGGCCTTCTCCCGAGCAATTCCCGAGCGGCTGCCGGCCTGCGCCGCGGCCGGTCTTGCCATCATGAGCGTCAAGACCATGGACAGTGACGGGCGCACGCTGATGGCCTCGCTCGGCCCGGTCGGCGGCGGCGCCGGCGGCATGCCCTTTGGTGACGGCAGCGACGGTTCCGGGGCCAACGTGGCCTTTTTGCGCAATACGCCGGTCGAGATCAACGAGGCCGAAGTGCCCATCCTGATGCACCGCTACTGCCTGGTACCGGACTCCGGCGGGCCGGGTCGCTATCGCGGTGGGCTGGGGCTTTGCATGGAGTTTCAGGTGTTCTCCCCGGGTACCATGGTCACGGCGCGCAACCGCGACCGCACGCATTTCGCCTCCTGGGGGATTCTGGGCGGTCAGGCCGGTGCCACGGCGCGCTTTACCCGCAATCCGGAGGCCGACTATGCCGAGGCGCTCGGCAATACCGACATCGTGCATTGCCAGCCCGGTGACGTGATCCGGCTGGTGGGCTGTGGCGCCGGTGGCTACGGCGACCCGCTGGACCGGCTGCCGGAAGAGGTGCTCAGGGATGTGCGGTGTGGTTACGTCTCGCCCGAGCGAGCCCGAACCGACTACGGCGTGGTGCTCGATCATGATCGGGTCAGCGAGGAAAAGACGCAGGCGCTGCGCCGGTCAATGCGTGATCAGTCGCGCCTGCTGCCCGATGCGCCCTTCGCCTATGGCCCGTACCGCGATGCGTTCGAAACGCGCTGGACGCGCGAGCGCTACGCGGCGTTGACCGATATTCTGGCAAGCCTTCCGGTGGCGTGGCGCTTTTTCATCAAACACCAGCTTTTTGACGGTCTGGCGGCGCGTTACGACAAGGGGGAGGTGGTCGAGGGTGCCGCGGTGATTCATGAGCTGTTCGAACAGCTTATAAAACGCTATCCGGCCCTGTCACCGCAGCGTGATTCGGCGTAGACCCGCTCGGCACGATCGAGGCCGGATGCCTGTTATCCGGCCTCAACGATCAGCCCATCGCCTGAGTGATCAGACCAAAGCGCACCAGCGGCTCTTCATCAATGTCGGGGCCGCGGCGCATGCGCACGACCCGGTCCACGCAGGCAAGCCCTGCATCGATCAGCCACTGATCATCTTCCGGGTCGACCAGATCCAGCCGCACGAAGGCGCCTTCGGCGCGCGACAGCAGCGAGGCCATCAGCGCACGGGCCTGCTCTGGCGTTTCGGCCAGCACGGGGCCGATATGCTCGCCGCGCCCGAAGGGGCGGCGCAGGGCCACGCCGACCAGCCGGCCGTCGCGTTCGATAACGGCGCCCTCCGTGGCCTGATCCACGGCCTTGCGGTGGACTGGATTGTCGGGCGCCAGCGCCATGGCGGATTCAAGGTCCTCGTCGGTCATGGCGCGCAGCCCGTCGGTGTCCGGTACCTGTACGGCGGTCATGACGCTGCCCTGGTACTGGCAGACCGTGTTGCACGGCGCGAAGCCGAGTTTTTGATACAGCGGGGCGCCGGCCACGGTCGCTACCAGAAACTGGGTGCGATCCTCGGCCAGCGCCATCAGGCGAGTCATCATGGCGCGCCCCAGCCCCTTGCCCTGCCAGGCATCATCGATGATGACCAGTCCCAGCGTGGCCGCCCGGCCCTGCGGCAGACAAAATCCCGTGCCGATCAGTTCGCCGTCGGGGCCTTCCAGCGCCACGCCGTGGCCCAGTTCGAGCATCATGGCCCAGTCCTCGATGCGATGAGGCCAGCCCAGGCCCTGCGACAGTACGTGGGCCGGGGCCAGGTCGGTGTCGTGCAGCGGGCGCCAGTACAGATCGCTCAGGGCGTCGTTGGATGAAGGCAGCGAGGATAGTGAAGACATTACGGCAGGCTCCCGTTGAAGGTGTCAGCGTGTGGTGGCAGGACTGTCGCATGCACCCGGCGTGCGTGCCACATCGTTGAGGACCGGGCGGCGCAATTCGGCAGATCTGACCGAATGGGGGCGGCTTTGGCGCATCAACTGCGCCGGGCGCGATCACACTCGGCACCCCGTGCCGGGCCATTGGTCGTAGCATGAAGGGAGCGTCTCGCCCCAAGTATCGGGCGTGTTCCTTTCCTGCCCGAGAGAGCCTGTCATGTCCAGTTTCGACCCTGCCCGTATCACGATTCCCTGTGCCCACTTCCTGCATGGCCGTCAGGTGCGCGATGACGCGGCGCTTGAGGTACGTCGACCGGCCGATGGGCAGGCCTATGCCGGACTGCCGCTTGCCGATGCCGAGCGCGTCGATGAGGCGGTCATCAGCGCGCGTCAGGCCTTCAGGCGCGCCAGCTGGGCGCGATGTGCCCCGCGCGAGCGCGCTCGCATCATGCGCCGCTGGGCGGATCTGATCGAGGCCGATATCGACTATCTGGCCGCGCTCGAGGCGCTGGGCTCGACCCGGCCGATCGATCAGGCGCGCGCCTGGGATGTGCCCTATACCGCCGAGGGCATCCGCTTTTTTGCCGAATTTGCCGACAAGCACGGCGGCGAGGTGGCCGCCACCGCTCACGATAGCCTGGGGATGCAGATTGCCGAACCGCTCGGCGTGGTCGGGGCCATCGCGCCCTGGAACTTTCCCCTGAGCATGACCTGCTGGAAGGTGGCCCCGGCGCTGGCGGCGGGCAACACCGTGGTATTAAAGCCTTCCGAAATGACGCCGTTTACGGCGGTGCGGCTGGCCGAGCTTGCCATCGAGGCCGGCATGCCGCCGGGCGTTTTCAACGTGATTCAGGGCGATGGCCCCATCACCGGGGACGCGCTGTGTCGCCATCCCGACGTGGCGAAAATCACCTTTACCGGTTCCACGGTGACCGGTCGCACCATCATGGGCGCCTGCGCCGAAACCGGACCGAAACCGGTGACGCTGGAGCTGGGCGGCAAGAGTCCGCAGCTGGTCTTTGGCGATATTGCCGATATCGACCGCACCGCGACAACGCTTGCCGGGGCGATCACCGGCAACGCCGGCCAGGTCTGTGTGGCGGGCTCGCGCCTTTTGATCGAGCGCTCGCTGATGGCGCCCATGATCGAGCGGCTGAACGCGCAGTTCGATGGGCTGGCGCCGGGACTGACCTGGCAGACCGGCACGCGCTTTTCGCCCATCATCTCCGAGACCCAGGCCGGGCGCATCGAGTCGGTCGTTGCCCGCGCCATTGATGCCGGCGCCGAGCTGATCACCGGCGGGGCACGCTTTGAAACGAATGCCGGCGGCTGCTTTTATCGCCCCACGATCCTGCAGGTCGACAAAAGCGATAATCCGGCCGTTCATGAGGAGATTTTCGGCCCGGTGCTCACCGTTCAGGCCTTTGACAGTGAAGAGGAGGCCCTGGCGCTGGCCGAACACGAGATGTACGGCCTGGCCGCCGGGGTGCACACGGCCGATCTCGGGCGCGCCCTGCGCGCGGTACGTCAACTCAGCGCCGGCACGGTCTGGGTCAATCGCTATGGACGCAGCAACGACTACATCCTGCCCACCGGCGGCTACAAGCGCTCCGGCATCGGGCGCGATCTGGGGCGGGCCGCCTTTGAGGCCAACCTGCATCACAAAAGCGTGCTGATCGACCTGAACCCCTGAGGCGAGGCGTCATCGTGACGTCGGAGGTTATGTCATAATCCGGCGCCTGAGTGAAGCATCCGGTATGAGAGATGCCAACAACAAGACAAGAGGGTTTCGAACATGTTCGTTAATGTAGATACCGTGCACGACAGTCCCGACTTTCCCGAACAGGTCGATGTCGTGGTGATCGGCGGCGGCATCGTGGGCACCACCACGGCCTACGAGCTGGCCTGTCGGGGCGTGTCGGTGGCACTGCTGGAGAAGGGTCTGATCGGCTGTGAGCAGTCGAGTCGCAACTGGGGCTGGGTGCGCCAGCAAAACCGCGACATGTTCGAGCTGCCGCTGGCGATGCACAGCCTGAACCGCTGGGAGGCGATGTCCGGTGAGATCGGGCGCGACGTGGGCTTTCGCCGCAGCGGCATCGTCTACACCACCGACAACCCCGAAAGCCTGGCCAAATGGGAGGCCTGGGGGGAGAAGGCGCGCGAGCATGGTTTTGTCAGTCACCGGCTCACGTCCGAACAGGCCCATGAAAAGGCGCCCGGCACCACCTCGAAATGGCTCGGCGGCGTCTTTTCTCCCACCGACGGTCACGCCGAGCCTGCCATGGCGTGTCCGGCGATTGCTTTTGGCGCCCGCGAGCGCGGGGCGTATGTCCATCAAAACTGCGCCGTACGCGGGCTGGAGCTTACCGGCGGGCGCGTGAGCGGCGTGTGGACCGAGCGCGGCCTGATTCGCACCTCAAGCGTGGTCTGTGCCGGGGGCGCCTGGAGCTCGCGCTTTTGCCGCCGCCACGGGGTCGAGCTGCCGGCGGCCAACATCATGGGCACCACGCTTCAGACCACGCCGGGTGATCAGGTCACGCCGGGCTGTCTAACCACGCCGAAAATTGCCCTGCGACGGCGCATCGACGGGGGCTACACGCTGGCCATGCCCGGGTTTGGCCGGGTCGAGATCAGCCCGCAGGGGCTTCGCTACGCCACGAAATTTTATGGCGCCTATCGCAGCAAGCTGGCCAAGAAGCTGCAGGTGCGCATCGGGCGATCGTTTTTTCGCGGTCCCGAAGCCGCAGGCAGCTGGGAGTTCGACCAGGTCTCGCCGTTTGAGCAAACGCGCGTGCTGGACCCCGCACCCGACATGGCGCAGGCGCGCGCCGCCCTGGCCGGGCTGCACGCGGAGTATCCCGCGCTCAAGGGCGTGCATATTGCCCGCGTCTGGGGCGGCATGATCGATACCACCCCGGACATGGTGCCGGTCATCTCGCCGGTCGAGGCCATCCCGGGCTTTATCGTCGCCTCGGGCTTTAGCGGCCACGGCTTCGGCATCGGCCCCGGCGGCGGGCAGCTGGCAGCGGATCTGGTCACCGGCGCCACGCCCGTGGTCGACCCGACGCCCTATCATCTCGACCGGTTTGCCCGAGGCAGTCGCATCCGCCAGCCCGAGATGATGTAACCCCGTCTGCCGCAGGCTGTGCTGTGCAACCACGCAAAAAGGAGGTTTTGTACCGACAGCCCCCGGGCTTTCAGCGTCCTGCGATGGTCAGGGAGTGCTGTAATGGAGTCATGGCCCCCGGCGGGAGGCCAACGTCCACAACAATCATCGCCGTCACGGCACGACAACACAGGACGACATACCATGAGCGACATCATGCGCCCGAAGTACATCACCTTTGACTGCTACGGCACGCTGACCAACTTTCAGATGGCCACCATGACCCGGGAGATCTTTGCCGACCGCCTCCCGCAGGCCGATCAGATGGACGCCTTCGTCAAATCCTTCGGGGCCTATCGCTTCGATGAGGTGCTGGGCCCCTGGAAACCCTATTCGGAAATCATCTGCACGGCGCTTGAGCGCACCTGCAAGCGCTGGGGCGTTGACTACCGCGACAATGAAGGCATGCGCTACTTCGAGGCGGTGCCGACCTGGGGTCCCCACCCGGACGTGATCGAGGGGCTTTCAAAAATCGCCGATAAAATTCCGCTGGTCATCTACTCCAACGCCGATGACAGCCAGATCATGGACAACGTCAAAAAGCTGGAAGTGCCGTTTCACAAGGTCTTCACGGCAGAAATGTTCCAGGTCTACAAGCCGCGTCTGGCCGCCTTTGAAGCCATGATCGATACCCTGGGCTGTCAGCCCGATGAGCTGTTGCACGTGTCGTCGAGCTTTCGCTACGACCTGATGTCGGCGCACTTTATGGGCATCAAAAACAAGGCATTCGTGGCGCGCCATCATGAAGGCTTCTGTGAGGGTTACGGGGCCACCGAGATTGCCGATATTCGCGGTCTGCCGGCACTGGTCGGTCTCTGAGCTGGTCGGTCTGTGAATCGTCACTGCGACCCCTTCTGGGAGAGCGTTCATGAAGTTCGAGTCCTACTGGCTGGATACGGCACCGGCATTTACCGGTGCCAGGTCCCATCCCCCCGAGGGCCACTATGATGTGGCCGTGGTCGGCGGCGGCCTGACCGGGCTGTCGGCGGCGCGCACCCTGGCTCGCGGCGGTGCCCGCGTGGCGCTTCTGGAGGCCGGCCGCGTGATCGGCGAGGCCTCCGGGCGCAACGGCGGGCAGTGCAACACCGGCGTGGCCCAGGATTACGTCGGCATGGTCGATCAGCTCGGCCGCGACCAGGCAATACTGCATTACCGCAGCTACAGCGAGGCGGTGGCCTCGATCGAGCAGGTGATCGAGGAGGAGGGGATCGAGTGTGATTACCTGCGCCGCGGCAAGCTCAAGCTGGCTGCCAAGCCCGAGCACTATGACAAGCTGGGGCGCACCTGCGAGGCGATTCGCCGCGATGTTGACCCGGATGTGGCGCTGCTCTCAAAGGAAGAGGCGCGCCGTGAGGTCGATTCGCCGGCCTTTTACGGCGGGCTCTGGCAGAAAAACGGTGGCCAGATGCACATGGGCCGCTTTGGCACCGGACTGGCCGAGGCGGCCGTGCGTCACGGCGCCCATCTTTTTGAACACACCCCCATGACCGGCGTTGAGCGTGAAGGCGAGCGCTATCGCCTGACCACCCCGCATGGCGAGTTTCAGGCCAATAACGTACTGCTGGCGACCGGCGCCTCTCAGGTCGGCCCGCTGAACTGGTTTCGTCGTCGGCTGGCGCCGGTGGGCAGTTTCATCGTGGTCACCGAGCCGTTGTCCAGCGAGCAGTGCGCGCAGCTCATTCCCAACCGTCGCGCCTGCGTGACCAGTCGCATCATCGGCCACTACTTCCGCCTGACCCCGGATGACCGCCTGCTGTTTGGCGGGCGCGCCCGCTTTGCCATGTCCGGCGGCAAATCCGATGCCAAAAGCGGCGAGATTCTGCGCCGCGGCCTTCGTGACACCTTTCCGCAGCTGGCTGATACGCCGCTGTCACACTGCTGGGGCGGGCTGGTGGACATGAGTCGCGACCGCCTGCCCCACGCCGGACGCCATGAGGGCATGTACTACGTAATGGGCTTTAGCGGCCACGGCGTGCAGATGTCGGTGCACATGGGTCGAGTGCTGGCCGAGATGATGCTGGGCCAGCGCAAGGACTATCCGTGGCAAAGCGATAACTGGCCTGCCATCCCCGGCAATTTCGGCAAGCCCTGGTTTCTTCCCCTGGTGGGCGGCTGGTATCGCCTGCAGGACCGGCTGCACTAGCCGGCCAACAACAAGAACACAACAACGCGACAGCCAGGGGCTGTCATCAATGCAGCGCTGTATCCGAATGCAATAACAATTTCAGGCAGAAGGAGAAGGCTCATGACACACAACAAACGCGGTGATGACACGCTTGTCTCCCCGGAGCAGAGTCTGCAGGTCTATCGCGCCATGCAGGCGGGGCTGTCACGTCGTCAGGCATTGAAAATGCTCGGCGTGGCCGGGATTGCGGCCGCCGGCAGCGGCATGCTGCCCGGCATGTCGTTTGGATGGGCCGCCGACAGTCAGGGCACCCCGAAACGGGGCGGTCGCATCCGTGTGGCAGCTCACTCGTCCTCATCCGCTGAATCGCTGGACCCGGCCAAGGGCTCCACAGCGATTGACTATGTGCGCGCCTACACCTTTTACAGCGGCCTGACCCAGTTCAACGAACAGCTCGAGCCGCAGCCGGCGCTGGCCGAGACGTTCGAGAGCAGTGACAACGGCGGCCACTGGGTGTTTACCCTCCGACAGGGGGTGACATTCCACGATGGCAAGGCGCTCACCCCTCAGGACGTCATCTATTCGATCATGCGTCACAAGGACCCGGCTGTCGGCTCCAAGGTGCTGTCGATGGTCGATCAGATCGACAGCGTCACGGCACTCGACGACCGACGCGTCGAGTTCAATCTCTCCGCACCCAATATCGAACTGCCCTCCATTCTTGCGGTCATGCACCTGGTGATCGTGCCTGATGGCACCACCGACTTTTCAAAGGGTATCGGCACCGGGCCGTTCAAGTGTCAGGAGTTCAGCCCCGGCGTGCGCTCGGTGGCGGTGCGTAACGAGAACTACTGGCGCGAGGGCTATCCCTATCTCGACGCCATCGAGACCGTGGGCATCAGCGACGAGTCAGCGCGCGTCAATGCGCTGCTTTCCGGCGATGTCCATATGATCAACAACCTGTCCGGGCGCAATGCCGATCGGGTCAAGCAGACCGAGGGCAGCCGGGTCAAGGCGACCAATTCGGGCAACTACACCGACCTGGTCATGCGCGTCGATCAGCAGCCCGGCAGCCGCCCCGAGTTTGTCGAGGCGATGAAATATCTCTTCGATCGCGAGCAGATCAAGCGGGTGGCCCTGCGCGGCTACGGCCAGGTGGCCAACGACCAGCCCATCGCGCCGTCCTCGCCCTACTATTTTGACGGCCTGCCCCAGCGCGAATATGACCCGGAGCGGGCCGCCTCGCTGCTGAAAAAGGCCGGGGTGACCGGGGCCCGCGTGCCGCTGGTGGTCTCACCGGCGGCCAACTACTCCGAGGAGATGGGTCAGCTTTTGCAGCAGTCGGCCGCCCAGGCCGGGCTCAACCTCAATCTCAACCGGGTGCCGGCCGACGGCTACTGGTCGAATCACTGGATGAAGCACCCGCTGGGCTTTGGCAACGTCAACCCGCGGCCCACCGCCAATATCCTCCTGTCGCAGTTTTTCGCCTCCGGTGCCCCCTGGAACGAGTCGGGCTGGCAAAACGAGCAGTTCGACCAGCTGCTGGTGGCCTCGCGCAGCGAGGCGGATGACGCCAAACGCCGGCAGATGTATGCCGACATGCAGACCATGATCCACGAGGAGAGCGGTATCGCCATCCCGGTCTTTTTGAGCGATGTCGAAGGTTATGACGCCCGCATCGGCGGCATGGACCGCACCGTGCCGCTGGGCAGTTTCATGGGCTACATGTTCGCCGAATACATCTGGTGGAACGCTTAAGCGGCGTCTTCCCCTTCCTGTCACTGATGCCGGCCGCGGCGCGCAGGGTTGCCGAAAGGGCGCCTGCGTGCCGGTCGGCCCCCACCCCGGAGGCAAGAGATGCGCAACGCCATGCCCAAACTGGTGCTGGGACGTTTGTCCTCAAGTCTTTTGACGCTGTTTCTGGTGTCGCTGGTGATCTTTGCCATTACCTCCCTGCTGCCGGGTGACACCGCCCAGCAGATTCTGGGTCAGTTCGCCACGCCCGAGCAGGTCGCGGCCCTGAGAGAGGAGCTTGGCCTCAATCAGTCGCCGCTGGTGCGCTACTGGCACTGGCTGACCGGCTTTGCCACCGGCGATCTGGGCATGTCGGCCAGCAACGGCATGGCGGTATCCCAGCTGATGAATGATCGCCTGCCCAACTCGCTGCTGCTGGCGGCCATTACCACGGCCATTTCGGTGCCCATCGCGCTGACCATGGGGCTGGTGGCCGCCATGCGTCGCGGCGGCAACATCGACCGGGCGCTGAACGTGATCACGCTGTCGATGGTGGCGGTGCCGGAGTTTCTGGTCGCCACGCTTGCGGTGCTGATCTTTGCCGTGCACCTGGGCTGGCTGCCGGCGCTGTCCTACGTCTCGACCGTCGAGAGCGTCGGCGATTTCGTGCGGATATATGCCATGCCGGTGCTGACGCTGTGCTGCGTTCTGATCGCCCAGATGGCACGCATGACCCGGGCGGCGCTGATCGACCAGCTCGACAGCGCCTATATCGAAATGGCCCGACTCAAGGGGGTCCCGCCGGTGCGGCGCGTGCTGCGTCACGCCCTGCCCAACGCGGTCGGCCCGATCGCCAACGCCGTGGCGCTGAGCCTGTCCTACCTGCTGGGCGGGGTCATCATCGTCGAGACGATTTTCAACTATCCGGGTATCGCCAGTCTGATGGTGGATGCCGTGTCCAACCGGGATCTCGCCCTGGTTCAGGCCTGCGCCATGCTCTTTTGCGGCGCCTACCTGATTCTGGTGATGGTGGCCGACTTGTGCGCGATCCTCTCCAACCCGAGGCTGCGAAACCGATGAGTGAGACCCATGCCATGCCACATCGTCGTCAAGGCGCGTCACAGCGCCGAGCATCCGCCCGGCGCATGGTCGACGGCAGCCGCCTGCCGATCTCCGCACCGGCCCGCCGCAACAAACCGCGCCTGAAACTGCTGCGCTGGATCGGGCTGACCCTGTTTGGTTTCTGGGTGCTGGTGGCGCTGTTTGGCCCCTTGCTGGCGCCCTATCCGATGGGGGCCTTCGTTGCCGATGAGATCTATGGCGGCATGAGTGCGGCCCACTGGCTGGGCACCGACTACATGGGCCGCGACATGCTCAGCCGCATGCTGACCGGGGCGCGCTATACGGTGGGACTGGCCGTTGTGGCAGCGCTTCTCTCGACGCTGGTGGGCGCGGGGTTCGGCATGCTGACCGTGCTGCTGCCGCGCTGGCTGGAAGAGGGCGTGCGCCGCATCTTCGATACCCTGATCTCCATTCCCAGCAAGATGATGGCACTGGTCATGGTGTCGGCCTTTGGCACCTCTATCCCGCTTCTGATCCTGGCCGCGGTACTGAGCTATGCCCCCGGCGCGTTTCGCATCTCGCACAGTCTGGCGACCAATCTGGCCACGCTTGAGTACGTGCAGGTGGCGAAAACCCGCGGGGAAGGGCGTTTTTACATCGCTGCCGTCGAGATCATGCCCAACATGATCCAGTCGGTGCTCACCGACATGGGCATGCGCTTTGTCTTTATCGTGCTGCTGCTCAGCGGCATGAGCTTTCTGGGGCTCGGGGTTCAGCCGCCGGCGGCGGATCTGGGCTCGCTGGTGCGCGAAAACATCGGCGGACTGAGCCAGGGGGCGCTGGCGGTGATCGCCCCGGCACTGGCCATCGGCACGCTGACCATCGGCGCCAACCTGCTGATCGACAGCCTTTCCAAAAGCCGCGACACGCAAAAGGAGTGACCATATGCTGGGTGAATCACTCACGGTGCGCGATCTCAGGATCTGCGCCACCCCGCCGGGCGGTGAGGAACGCATCATCGTCAACGACATCGGCTTTGAACTGGCGCCGGGAGAAGTACTGGCGCTGATCGGCGAGTCGGGCTCGGGCAAGACCACGATTGCCCTGGCCATGCTCGGCTATGCCCGCAGCGGCTGTCGCATTGCCGGTGGCAGCGTGCGGCTTGGCGACACCGATATTTTGTCACTCAACGCCACTCAGACCCGCGCCCTGCGCGGCCACCGGGTGGCCTATGTGGCCCAGAGTGCCGCGGCGGCGTTCAACCCCTCACGGACCTTGATGGATCAGGTCATCGAAGGCGCGCTGATCCATGACGTCATGAGCCGCCAGGAGGCCCGACAAAAGGCCGTGTCGCTGTTTCATGACCTGGCCCTGCCCGACCCGGAGCACATCGGCGAGCGCTACCCGCACCAGATCTCCGGCGGCCAGCTCCAGCGCGTGATGGCGGCGATGGCGCTGATCACCGATCCGGCGCTGGTCATTCTTGATGAGCCGACCACTGCACTCGATGTCACCACCCAGATCGAGGTGCTGCGCGCCTTCAAGCAGGTGATGCGCGAGCGCGGCACCACCGCCATCTATGTGTCGCATGATCTGGCCGTGGTCGCGCAGATGGCCGATCAGGTGCTGGTGCTGCAAAACGGCGAAACCCAGGAGCACAACACCACCGCCCGGATCCTCGAGCAGCCGGCGCATGAGTACACCCGCAGCCTTTTGGCCGCGGCCCGCCCGCAGGATCACCTCTCACCCGTTGAAGGCCGCCACGGGGGCGAGCTTCTCGATATCCACGACCTGCAGGTCGGCTACGGTTCGCGCGATGGTCAGGGCCGGCCCGAGAACGTGGTGCTCGAACACATCAATCTGCATCTGGTGCGCGGTCAGGCACTGGGGGTGATCGGCGAGTCGGGGTCGGGCAAGTCGACGCTGGCCCGCGCGGTGGCCGGGCTGGTGGCGCCGTCCCACGGGGCGGTGCAGTTCGACCGACGCGAGCTTTCTACCACGCTGCGCGGGCGCACGCCGGATCAGTTTCGCCGCATCCAGATGGTCTTTCAAAGCGCCGACAATGCGCTCAACCCGGCCCACAGCGTGCAGCGCCTGCTCAACCGGCCGCTGGAGACCTACTTCAGCCTGAGCCGTCGCGAGCGCCGGGCCCGCGTCGAAGAGCTGATGGATCTGGTGAAGCTACCGCGCAATTTGCTGGATCGAAAACCCGGCGAGCTTTCCGGCGGTCAGAAACAGCGCGTCAATCTGGCCCGGGCACTGGCGGCCAAACCGGATCTGATTTTGTGCGACGAGGTGACCTCGGCGCTCGATACGGTGGTCGGCGCCGCCATTCTGGAGCTTCTCGTCGAACTGCGCCGTGAGCTGGGCGTGGCCTATCTGTTTATCAGCCACGACATCTCCACCGTGCGCTCGCTGTGCGACGACGTGATGGTGCTCTATCAGGGCGAGTGCGTGGAGAGCGGGCCGTGCCAGCAGGTGCTGGAGACGCCGCGCCATGACTACACGCGCCGGCTGATCGGCTCGGTACCGGAGCTGCGTCAGGGCTGGCTTGAAAGCCGCCCGACGCGCAACGAAACGGCCGCCCCCGTGACATGAGTGATGACCACAACGCAGGAGAAAACAACATGAGCACACCGGCGCTGAACGACCCCGCGCTCTGGCAGGATGCCGGCTTTATCAACGGTCAGTGGTGTCAGGGCGATGATGGCAAAACCCTCGATGTCATCGACCCGGCCAGCGGCGAGACACTGGCCGCGGTACCCGCCATGGGCGCTGATGAAACCCGGCGTGCCATTGAGGCCGCCGATGCCGCCTGGCCCGAATGGCGCGCCCGACCGGCGGCCGAGCGGGCCAGCTTGCTGATGCGCTGGCACGATCTGATGCTCGATAACCTCGAGGATCTGGCGCTGATCATGACGCGTGAGCAGGGCAAGCCGCTGGCGGAGTCCCGCGGCGAGATTCGCTACGGAGCAAGCTTTGTGAAGTGGTTTGCCGAAGAGGCGCGCCGCGCCTACGGCGAGACCATCCCGGCGCCGACGGCGGATCGACGCATTCTGGTACTCAAGCAGCCGGTGGGCGTGTGCGGAGCGATTACGCCGTGGAACTTCCCCAACGCCATGATCACGCGCAAATGCGCTCCGGCGCTGGCCGCGGGCTGTCCGATCGTGATCAAGCCCTCGGAGCTCACGCCGCTGTCGGCGCTGGCGCTGGCGGTGCTGGCCGAGCGCGCCGGCTTCCCGCCCGGGGTGATCAACATCGTCACCGGGCTGCCCGAGGCCATCGGCGGCGAGCTGACCGCCAACCCGACGGTGCGCAAGCTCTCCTTTACCGGCTCGACCCGCGTCGGGCGGCTTTTGATGCGCCAGTGCAGCGAAGAGATCAAGCGTCTGAGCCTGGAGCTGGGGGGCAATGCGCCCCTGATCGTCTTTGATGATGCCGATCTCGAGCTGGCGGTGGCCGGCGCCATGGCGAGCAAGTTTCGCAATGCCGGTCAGACCTGCGTATGCGCCAACCGCATTCTGGTACAGGCCGGCATTCACGACCGCTTTGTCGCGCGCCTTGAAGAGGCGATGAGCGCGCTCAAGTGCGGCAACGGCCTGGATGAGGGCGTGACCATCGGGGCGTTGATCAACGATCAGGCCGTCGAGAAGGTCGCCAACCATATCGATGACGCGCTGGGTCACGGTGCGACCCTGGTCTGCGGCGGCGTGCCGGAGGGTGGTCATCGACAGGTGGTGCCGACCCTTTTGACCGGCGTGACCGAGGCCATGCGCATTACCCGTGAGGAAACCTTCGGGCCGGTGGCGCCGATCATGCGCTTTGACAGCGAAGACGAGGCGCTGCGCATCGCCAACGCCACGCCGTTCGGGCTGGCGGCCTATTTCTTTACCGAAAACATGCGCCGTGCCTGGCGGGTGGGGGAGGCGCTGGAGTTCGGCATGGTCGGGCTCAACACCGGCGCGATTTCGATGGAGGTCGCCCCCTTTGGCGGCGTTAAACAGTCGGGTCTGGGGCGCGAGGGCGCCCGCCAGGGGCTTGACGAGTACTTCGAGGAGAAAGCCTTCCACATGGGCGGGCTGGTGTAACGCCATTGACAGGGCCCGGCGCCGGTCGGGCCCACGTCATACCCGGGACAGCCTCGCGTTCCGGGCGCCTGAACCGTTACTTCCTGTCGCTGCCTGAACGCCGGACGTCGCATGGCGTATGCCTGGCAGCGTTAATGAAATAAAAACGAAATAAAGCCCGCCGTCACGCCCCGCTTTGCTACTCTGACAAGGTGTCATGTCGCTAAAAAGGACGCTTCACAAACGCGATTTATCCCAATGGACGGCGGTTCGGCGCTCAAGATGGCCGGCCTGCCCGGGAGCGCCGCCAAGGGGCTCCATAAAAGGAATTAGACAATGGCAGACACCACCGTTGGAACCGTGCGCGAGTCGATCGACCGCGTCTCATGGGGCAGTGTCATTGCAGGTGTCGTGACCGTGCTCGCCATTTCCGCCATTCTTTCCCTGCTGGGGACCGCGATCGGCTCCACTGTCATCGATCCGATGTCGAACAATCCCTTCGATGGCCTGGGAACGGCCTTTGGTATTTCCTCTGCTGTTTTTCTGGTGATCAGTTTCGCCGCTGGCGGTTTCGTGGCCGGCCGTCTGGCCAATAGCCGTGGTTTCATTCACGGGTTTCTGAGCTGGGCGACCGCCACGCTCATCTCGATGGTGGTGATCGGTTTTGCGGCCGGCCAGGTCGTCTCGGGCGGCGCCAGTGCCGTGGGCTCGATCGTTTCGGGCGCCGGTCAGGTGACCGGCAGCGTGGCGAAGGGGCTGGGCAGCGCGACGTCGTCACTGGGCGAGCAGCTCAGCGAGAACTTTGACTTCAGCCCGGACGGCGAGTCCTCTCTGGACGACCCGGCACTGCGCACTCAGGTCCGCCAGGTGCTGCGCGACACCGATACCGGTTCACTGCAGCCCGAGTATCTGAGCAACCAGGCGCAGGCGGCCGGCGATGACATTCAAACCGCTGCCCGGCATCTGGCCAGTAACCCTTCCGACTATGAAGCCATTCTCAACGACCTGGTCGAAAAGCAAAAGGCGCGCCTTGACAACATCCAGCAGGATGTCGACCGCGACGCGCTGGTCAATTCGCTGGCCAGCAATACCGACATGAGCGAGCCGGAAGCCGAAGAGTTCGTCGACAACGCCATGGCCCGCCTTGATGAAGGCGTCAACCAGATGCAGCAGCAGGTTGATCGTCTGGACGGCTATGTCGAGCAGGCGCAGCAGGAGCTGGCCGAGGCCGAGCAGTCCTTGCGTGAAAGCGCCGAGGAAGCCACCCAGAGCCTTCGCAACTCTGCCCTGATGGCCTTTATTGCCATGGTCATCGCGGCCCTGATCAGCAGCTTTGCCGGTCTGGGTGGCAGCAAAACGAGCGCTCGTCACCGCAGGGTCTGAGTCAGCGCGGTCTTTCATCGACCGCCGCTGAACAGGTGGTACCTTCCAGAACGCCCGGCCTGTGCCGGGCGTTTTCTGTTGTGGCGCGCCACGCCACGGGCTGTGTCGAGACTCAGTAGCCGCGCTGTCGATCCACGCACCCGAGCATCGTTTCGCCGCGCTGATGGCGGCGCAGGTTTTCCAGAAGCACCGGGAAGGCGGTGTCGGGCTGGGTCATGGCACCGACGTGCGGGGTCATGAGAATGCGCGGGTCCTGCCAGAAGGGGTGATCTGCCGCGGGCGGCTCCTCGCGCAGCACATCCAGCACCGCGCCGCAGAGCTGCCCCGACGCCAGCGCTGATGTCAGGTCGGCCTCGACCAGATGTTCCCCGCGACCCATGTTGATCAGTGAAGCACCCGTTGGCAGCCGCTCAAAAAGTTGCCGGTCGAGCACGCCGCGAGTGGCGTCGGTCAGCGGCAGCACGCAGATCAGGATATCGCACTCGGCCAGAAACGCATCGAGCGCTTCAGTGCCGACATACGCCGTGACGCCGGGGATTTCGCGCGCCGTGCGCGCCCAGCCGCTGACCTGAAAGCCGTAGCCTGCGAGATGACGCGCGATGGCGCCGCCAAGCTGCCCCAGCCCCAGAATGCCGAGGCGCCGCTTGCCGGCGGGCGTGATCATGCGGGCCTGCCACTGATGCTGGCGCTGCTGGCGCACGTAATCGGCCATGTGGCGATGCAGCCACAGCGTGGCAAAGGTGGCGTACTCGATCATGCCCTGTTCGATGGCGGGGTCAAGCATGCGCACCACGGGCAGTGCTTCGGGCAGTGTCGATGTGTCGAACTGATCGATGCCGGCGGAGGTAGCAAAGAGCACATCAAGGTTGGGCAGCAGGGTGGCGATCTCTGCCGGCGGCTGCCAGGCCAGCAGGTAGCGGATCTCGGCGGGGTCACCGATATCGGGCCACTGGCGAAACTCGATATCCGGGGCGTGCTCGGCAAACAGCGCCTGCCAGCGCCGGCCGCGGTCGGGGTCGGATTTGTACAGCAGTGCCATGACAGGGTGCCTCGCGGTCGTCATTGGTGGGTCTTCTATCGTGCCCCGAATCGCGGCGCACGCGATATCGTTATGGCGTTTTGGGCGGCGTAAACGGTGCGAATTGAAGCGGGTCGAGCGCAGATTGCGCTGTCACAAGGACCGTCAGTGGATCATGCCGTGCAGGCCGTCGGATTCAGCGCGATCGGCGGCGACAGGGCGAAATCCGCGCGTCACCTGAGGCAGCGGCGGGCGTAGGCTGGAGTTTATGGCCGCCCGCGGACGTCGGGCACGGACCGATCCTGGGGAAAGGAGCATCAAGGGATGCAGCTGACGGACTATCCGAGACTGTGCATTGCCGCACACGGGGTATTGATGGATCGTGACACCACGATCATCGAGGGGCTTTCGCCGCTGCTGGCGCAGATGCGTGACCCGCCCGCGCCGGACAGGGTACTGACTGATTATTTCAGGGCACTGCACGCGCTCACCGATGCCGACATGAACACGGTATCGGCGCACTGCATTGTCTACTGCGCGCTGGCAAGCCAGTGGGGGCTTGAAAGCGACTGGCAGGCCGGCATCGCCTTTGCCGGCACGGTGGATGCCGGCACGCTGTATGAAGACGCGCCGGGGGCCATTCACTATCTGCGCAAGTTCTATCGGCTCACGGTGGTGAGTTCGCTTGATGAGCGCGAGTTCGCCGCGCTGGACAAGCGGATCGGGCTGGCCGCCCACGAGCGGCTGGCAAGCGGCAGTTTCGTGGCTGCGCGCGCCGCCATCCATGACATCGCCGCAGATCCTGACGTGCTGTTATTGAGCGCCGGGCCGGCGCCTGTTTCATGTGGTGCGGGATACTGTCGCATCGATCGCTCCAGGCGGGGCACAGCGCCGGCGAAGGCGGATTCGGTTTGGCAGTTTGCCTCGCTGAGCGATTTCATTCGCGGCCACCAGCTTGCCCTGCGTCGTGAAATCCTTTAGACAGGTGAGGCGACACCCGCAGACTCTGGCAGCAGCAGGCGGGCCCGAAGACACAACAAAAAGGGCGCTTCATGGTGGGTTCCGTTCGACTCGACCGCATCGATATCAACATTCTGGTGCAGCTGCAAAACGACGGTCGCATGACCAACGTGCATCTGGCCGACGCCGTTGGCCTCTCTCCCAGCCCCTGCCTTCAGCGGGTCAAACGGCTGGAGGCCGCCGGCTACATTACCTCGTTTCAGGCACGTCTTGATCTGACAAAGATGCTGGAAAGCGTGACCGTGTTCACCGAGGTGACCCTGTCGGATCATCGCCGCGAGGATTTTCTGCGCTTTGAGCAAAGCGTTCGCGAAATCGATGAGCTGATGGAGTGTCATTTGATCAGCGGCGGCTATGACTATCTGCTGCGCTTTATCGCCCGCAGCATCACGCACTACCAAAGCGTGATGGAGGCGCTGATCGAGCGCGAGATCGGCATCGAAAAGTACTTCAGCTATATCGTGATCAAATCGCCCATCGTCAAGGAGCAGCTGCCGCTGCGCACGCTGCTGGCCAACGCCTCGGACACGTCCTGACCCTGACAGTGTGACAACAACGTGGCGTCATGACAGACAGACGTGAAAAAACCCGGTGGTTTGCCACCGGGTTTTTGATGACGCCGAGGCGTCACGGATCACGCAAAAAGTATCAGCGCTTTTTGGGGTCCAGCTTGTCGTCATGACGGGTGCCATCGGTTTCGTCGATGTCGACTTCGTGATGGCGGACTTCATCGCTGACGTGCTCGGTGTGCTCACCGACGTCCTTGCGAATGGCCACTTCCTCGCGCACGTGCGCTTCCTTGCTGACCACGGCTTCTTCATCGGTTTCGGTCATCTCGACCGACTTGTCGGTGAAGTCGGCGTCTGTCACATGGCGATCGCCGGTGACCGGGCGACGCTCGACGGAAACCGATTCGTCACGCAGATGAACGTCTTCTTCTACCGGCGTGCTGACCACGTGGCGACGTACACGGGTGGTGCCGCGCTCGACGTCACGCTTGCCGACCTTGAGCTCTTCCTCGGACAGGGCGAGCGTTTCTTCCTTGTCGGCATGCGTGGCGCGATCGGTCGATACGGCCGGATCAACGTTATGATCGGCAACGCCGGTGTTCATGCCACCCGGTGCCACGCCCGGTGCAACACCTGCACCCGCGGTGCCTGCAGTGCCCAGGGTGTCGCCGTTCTGGACTTTCTGCTCGTCGATGTCGACCGGATCGTGCCTTTCAAGAATTTCTTCGATGCGATCAAGGTCGGCGGCCGGGGCACGCACGGCGATGACGGTGGCACCCTGTTCTACATTGCGATCGTAATCGCTGGTGTCTTCATCACTTTTGCCGAACAGGCGCTGCCAGAAGCTCGGCTTTTCCTGTTCTTCATGATGCTCATGGGAAACCTCGCCCTGCTGGGCATGGCGATTGATGGCGCTTTCAGCAATGCCGGCGTCACGCAGGTCCTGCATGGCGGCGTCAGCACGTGCTTCGGTGTCATATACGGCAACAACGAGTTGTTCATCCATGAAAAGTACTCCTTTATCGTGCTTGAATCGGCCTTCGGCCGGTGTAACCTCTACTCGCTCACATCGTCATCCTGACGTGTGACCACGGCGCGCTGCTCGCGCAGCGTCACCTCTTCATGCCAGGGCGTTTGATCGTGGACGCGACGAACGTGCACCTCTTCTTTCAGGCGCAGCCGCCGCTCTACCACCAGTACTTCCTCAACGACCGGAATAATGGTGGTATCACCCTCCTGGCGTGTCTCGGGCATGACGTCGACATACTCATTGATCTCGACGTGATCGACCTCGACACGTGCCTGCGAGAGCATCTCATCGATGCTTTCCGTACGCTCATGCGTCTCGGTACTGACCCTGACCCTGCCGGTGGTGACCTCACGACGAGAGACATCGAGCGTTTCCTCGAGCAGGGGAAGAACCTGCTCCTGGTCAGAGGGCGCTGAATCTTTCGTCATTGGCTGGAACTCCACAGGGATCATGAAATATCGGGACCTGCAGGATTCGACGTCTACAGAACAATGCAGGACACAACTTCTAACCTGGCAGTTCGGGGCCAGTAAGCGAATTCTTTCGTGTTATCTTTGGTATCGGTAAGCTACATCACAGCATTTGCCGGCTTTTCCGGGGTATTTGGAGCCCTTTTTTCAGCATTACTCTTATTGATCGTTTAATGATAAGCCTTTGCAAAAGCGTAATGCTTGACGCCTATAACGTTGAAGACCCGGTCCGTGAAGACGACGTCATGACTGATGTGGCCAACGCCCGGGTTGTTAGGGCAAATGAATGAGAGAAATGACAAAAGAGACGGGAAAGGGGCGCCGTGGCGCCCCCTGGTGACATCATGATGAGCTGCTGGGCCGACCTGATCAGTTCGGCGTGATGTCGGCCATCACATGGCCTGCCTCGAGCGTTTCCCCTGTCTCGGCCCGAAGCGCCACCGTACCCGCCGTGTCGGCCGTGATCTGCGTTTCCATCTTCATCGCCTCCATGATGGCGATGACATCGCCTTCATTGACCCGGGCGCCGTCCTCGACCTGCCAGGCCAGCAGCGTGCCGCTGATGGGGGCGGTGACGCTGCCCGCGTTTGCGTCAGTGGGCTCTTCAACAGTCGCGGTGGCGCCGTTCGGGGCCAGCTGCTGCAGCAGGGCCGTGGGCAGACCGACACGGTGGCGCTTGCCGTCGATGTCGATCATGGCGTGCAGCATGCCGGGTTCGGCACTCGGCTGTTGCCGCGCCTGCCATTCAAGCGCATTGGCATCAAAGACCGTCTCGATCCAGCGGGTATGCACATCAAACCTTGCCTCACCGGTGAAGTCCGGGTGCGCCATGACCGCGCGGTGAAAGGGCAAAACGGAGGCCACGCCTTCAATCTCGAAGTGCTCAAGCGCCCGGCGCGCCCGGGAAATGGCCTGCTCACGAGTGGCGCCGGTGACGATCAGCTTGGCCATCAGTGAATCGAAATGGCCGGAGACGCGCCCGCCGCTTTCAACGCCGGTGTCAAGGCGCACGCCGGCACCGGTGGGCGGTCTGAACGCCTCGACCAGGCCCGGCGTGGGGAGAAAGCCCTTGGCGGCGTCTTCAGCGTTGATGCGAAATTCGAAGCTGTGACCGCGGGGCGCCGGCGTCTTCGTAAAGGAGAGCGGCTGGCCTTCAGCGATGCGCAGCTGCTCGATGACCAGATCCACGCCGGCCGTCTCCTCGGTGACCGGATGTTCGACCTGCAGTCGCGTGTTGACCTCCAGAAACGACAGGGTGTCGTCGCGCCCGAGCAGAAACTCGACCGTACCGGCGCTGACATAGCCGGCCCGGGTGCCGATATCGTGGGCGGCCTGATGGATTTTACGGCGCTGTTCGTCGCTCAAAAACGGGGCCGGGGCCTCCTCGATGAGCTTCTGGTTGCGCCGCTGCAGCGAGCAGTCCCGGGTGCCGACCACCACCACGTTACC
This sequence comes from Kushneria sp. EE4, assembly GCF_977968315.1. The sequence continues at coordinate 2,917,792 of NZ_OZ386212.1, read as the reverse complement.
GTGATGATCGCCCATGATCTGGGCTTCGATATGGCGCGGCTGGTCGAGATACTGCTCGACAAAGCACTCGCCGCGGCCGAAGGCGGCCTCGGCCTCGCGCACCGCGGCGTGGTAGCTCTCGGTGACCTCATCCATGCGCCAGGCCACCCGCAGCCCGCGTCCACCGCCGCCAAACGCTGCCTTGATGGCGATCGGCAATCCCACTTCCTCGGCAAAGGCCACGACCTCCTCGGCGGTGGTGACCGGGTCTTCGGTGCCGCGGGCCAGCGGGGCGCCCACTTCGAGTGCCAGTCGCCGCGCCTGAACCTTGTCACCCAGCACGTCGATGGTGTCCGGACTCGGGCCGATCCAGGTCAGGCCCGCCTGTTGCACGGCGCGGGCGAAATCGGCGCGCTCGGAGAGAAAGCCGTAGCCCGGGTGAATGGCATCGGCCCCGGCGCGGCGGGCGACGTCCAGCAGCTTGTCGATCGATAGATAGCTGTCTCCCGGGCGTTCGCCACCCAGCGCCCAGGCCTCGTCGGCAAGTCTGACGTGCAGGGCGTCAAGGTCGCCCTCGGCATAGACCGCCACCGAGGTGACGCCGTAATCGCGACAGGCATGAATGATGCGCACCGCGATCTCGCCGCGGTTGGCGATCAGCACCTTTTTCAGCGGGTGCGGGGCGTTGGGAGCGTCGGATGCAGTCATGACATGACCTCGGTCAGGCTGTCGTCACCGGCAATCGGTGCGAAACGGGTAATCGGATTGAAGCGAACGGTGGCGCCGGGCGGAATCTGTCCGGCGAGATCAAGATGGTGATCGGCCACGCAGGCGATCACCGGGTAGCCCCCGGTCAGCGGATGATCGGCCAGAAACAGCACCGGCTGGCCGTTGGCCGGCACCTGTAGGGCGCCGGTGACCGTGCCTTCGCTGGGCAGCTCGACGTGGTGTGCTCTGGCAAGCGAGTGCTCACCTTCCAGTCGAATGCCGACCCGGTCGGAGCGCGGCGTCACCTGCCAGTTTTGATCACACAAAAGGGTCAGCGCCTCGTCGGTGAACCAGTCACTGCGCGGGCCCATGACGATATCGAGCGTGACGCACTCGCCTGCGCGGGGCAGATCGAATTCGCCGGACTCTCTGAGCGACAGCGCCGTGACCGCCAGTCCGGCCGGGCTCAGGGTGTCGCCGGGCTGCAACGGCGCCGGGCCGAGTTTTGCCAGCGTGTCGGTGGCGCAGCTGCCCAATACGGGTGTGACATCAAAGCCGCCGCGCAGGGCCAGATAGCAGCGCACCCCCGCCGTGACAGGCCCCAATGTCAGGGTATCGCCCTCGGACAGCTCGATGGGCCACCAGAGCGCGGCGTCGCGGCGGTCGCCCTCGGCAGTGGTGATCGATACGCCGGTCTCGGCGCCGGTCACGGCCACAATGGCGGGCCGGTGACAGATTAGCGACAGCCCGCCCTGGGCGATCTCGATGGCGGCAGCATCGGACGGGTTGCCCACGATTCGGTTGGCACTTCTCAGCGCGCCCTTGTCCATCGCGCCGGCGCCGGAGACGCCCTGACCGGTCTGGCCGTTGCGACCGAGATCCTGAAACAGGCTTTGAAGACCGGGCTGGCGAATTTCCAGACAGGGCGTGGCATCAGCCGCTGCGGGTCGGGTGGTATCGATGGGCACGCTGGCGCTGACGCGCTCTGGGGAAACGTCGCTGGCAGTAAAGCGTACCCGCATGCCGGGCTGGAGCAGTGCGGCCGGCTCGCGATGGATGTCCCACATCTCGAGCGGCGTCGTGCCGATCAACTGCCAGCCGCCGGGGCTTTCGGTGGGGTAGATGCCGCTGAAGGTGCCGGCCAGCGCCACGGAACCGGCCGGAATGCGGGTGCGCGGGGAGGTGCGCCGGGACACGTCAAAACCCGCCCCGCCGGCCAGATAGGCAAATCCCGGCGCAAAGCCGCAAAAGGCGACCTGATACTCGTGTTTGCTGTGGCGGCGGATGACCTCATCGGTGCTCATGTCGAGATGTCGGGCCACCTCGTCGAGGTCCTCGCCGTTGTAGCACACGGGAATCTCGATCAGCTCGCCATGCTGATGGCCGCCGCCGCTGATCGGGCGGGCCCTGAGCGCCCGGGAAAGCTGCTCGGCACTAATGCGAGCCGGCGTGAAATAAATCAGCAGGGTGCGCGCCGCGGGGATGATGGTGGTGACCCCCTCGATCGGCTCGCGCTGGAGCTGGTCGAAAAGCCCCAGCGCCTGCGACAGATCCTCGAGCTCGACCAGCAGGGTGCTCAGGTTGACGGGAAGTACTCTCACGGGAACTCCTTACCGCGTGGCAGGGCATTCATGGCAGTGCTCATGACGGCGTGCCTGCAAAGGCCTTGAGCGTCACGCCACTCCGGGCCAGGCGCGCACGCACGGCCTCGGCCAGCGCCACGGCGCCGGGGCTGTCGCCGTGGACGCAGATGGAGTCGGCCTGGAGGGCGATATCATGACCGTCGATGCACTCGATCACCCCTTCATGCACCAGCCGCTGCATGCGCTCGGCGACCCGGTCGGCATCGTGGAGCACTGCGCCTGCTTCCCGGCGCGATACCAGGCTGCCGTCCGCCTGATAGGCGCGGTCGGCGAAGGCTTCCGCCGCCACGCGAAGACCGGCATCACGGGCCCAGTCGAGCAGCGGGGCGCCGGCCAGCGCGACCAGAACCAGCGTGTCATCGACGGCTTTCAGCGCCTCGATGACGGCGCGCGCCTGGCGCTCGTCCCGGGCGATGGTGTTGTA